>NZ_NNRN01000059.1:0-99941 GCF_002252535.1 Brucella lupini | reverse complement strand
CATATTACTGAAAAAGGTGTCCGTGAATTAGTGAAACCCGCACCGTCCACATCGGGCTGCCGACATCCAGTGTCCACCTGAAGGGCAGCATTGGCAAAGATCGCTCCTGGTTACTCCAACGTGCTGCTGAAATCATCAAATACTGCAAGGATCGCGATGTTTTCGTCTCGATCAGCGCAGAAGATATCGGCAGGACCGAAATCTCGTTCCTGCAGGAATATGCTGGCGCTGTGGCGGAATCCGGGGCAGATCGGCTTCGTCTTTCCGATACCATTGGCATCTTGTCGCCGGAGGAATATGGAAGGCGTGTGGAAGCCGTCGGCCGCGTTTCCTCGATCGACACGCAATGCCACTGCCACAATGACTTCGGCTTGGCTGTAGCCAATACCCTGGCTGGACTGAACGCCGGCGCACGCTATTTCCATGTTTGCGTGAATGCAATGGGCGAGCGTGCCGGCATGCCCGATTTGGCGCAAATGGCTTTGGCGCTCAAGCACCTGTACGGCCGCGACCTGGGAATCCGGACCAAGCACCTCAAGGAACTGGCCGAGATCGTCGCCGAAGCAAGCCATCAGCCTCTGCCCGCTTGGCAGCCAGTGGTCGGCGACAACGTGTTCGCTCATGAATCTGGAATTCACGTTAATGGCATGTTGAAAGATACCAGCACGTTTGAACCTTTTACTCCGGAAGAGGTCGGCAATGTGCGGCGGTACGTAATCGGCAAGCACTCGGGCCGGGCCACGCTTCGCAGTGTGCTCGAGAACCATGGGATCGCCGTCGACGAGGACAAGTTGGCGGAGTGCCTCACCCAGGTGCGCGCCGTCGCGATCCGTCAAGGCGCGGCACTTACTCCGGACCAGTTCTGCGATCTCTATAAGGAGCATAGCTATTCCGTGGAGGCGGCCCAATGAACAGCCCCACGCTCGTCGAGCAAATCATTGCCGGTCACGCCAAGCGCGACTTCGTCAGCCCCGGGGAGCTAGTGACGGCGAGCGTGGACCGGGTTTACCTTCAGGACGGCAATTCCCCGACCATCGCCGGGCTCTTTGCAGAGCACGGCTTTTCGGAAGTCTTCGATCGCGAGCGCATCGGGATCTTCTTTGATCATTCGGTTATCGCCCCTGACAAACATATCGCGGCACGTTTGCGCGAAGCCGAACGTCTGGCCGAGCGCTTGGGCGTTCGGGTGTTCCGCGCTGGTGAAGGCATCAGTCATGTCGTCGCGCTAGAAGAGGGCTGGTACGAGCCTGGCACCATCGTCGTCGGTTCGGATTCTCACACCTGTACAGGTGGCGCAACGCAGTGCTTAGCATTGGGGATGGGGGCATCAGACTGCACAGCGGCGATGGTGACCGGAGAGACTTGGCTACGTGTCCCGGAAACCGTCTGGATAAACGTCCTCGGTCGTCCGGGCTCGGCTGCCCGCGCGCGTGACGTTGCACTTTTTGCCTTGGCGGAAAACACCCAGCTTCCATTTCTGTACAAGGCGGTTGAATGGACCGGGGAGTGGTTCAGCGAGCTAGGTCTCGACTCATGCGCCAGCGTTGCGAACCTCGGTGTGGAAATGGGCGCCAAATGCACGTTCCTTCCGCCGGGTGTTGGACGCCCGAGCAACATGCAGCCCATCAACCTGCCGGCCGCCGATGATCCCCGTGTCATCAGTTTGAACATCGACGGTTTGCCCCCGATGATATCGAAGCCGCATTCACCAGGTAACGCTGTGCCGATCAGCGAATGCGAGGGCCTGCAAATCAACTATGTCTTTATAGGCACCTGTACGAACGGGAGACTTGAAGACATTGCAGAAGCGGCTGAGGTGCTTGGTGGCGCCAAGGTTCGGGCGGGCGTTCAATGTCTTGTCACTCCAGGCTCACAGCGCGTTTATCTCGAAGCGATGGAGCTCGGATATATCACCAAACTCGTGCGAGCAGGCGCAATCATTTCGCCTCCGGGATGCAGTGCGTGTCTCGGGACCCAAGGCAGCATCCCCGCGTCTGGCGACCGCGTCCTTTCCACCATGAACCGGAATTTCCTAGGGCGGATGGGGAATCCGGAGGCGGAAATCTATCTGGCCTCCCCTCTCGTCGCGGCTCACACCGCTATCCGCGGCGAGCTGCCCAAGCTTTCGGAGTTGACCTCATGACTGTACTTACCCTTTTGCGCGTCCGGAAGATCGACCGCGTCATTTCGACGGACGACATCATTCCCGGCCGATACAAACATATGTTCACCGACACAAACGAGCTTGCCAAGCATGTGTTCGAGAACATTTTTCCTGGGCTGGCCGCAACTTTCCGGCCAAGGGATGTCATTTGCAGCAGCACAACCTTTGGGATCGGTAGCTCTCGAGAGCAGGCGGTCAGTTCCCTTTTCGCCGCCGGCATCAACGCGGTGATTGCACCCAGCTTTGGCCGCATCTTCTTTCGGAACGCCTGGAATCTCGGACTGATAGCGATCGAAGTTGCTGACCTGCAGGTTTCGGAGGGCGACGTTATCTCTGTCGACCTCCATTCCGGCCAGGTCGCGGGCGCCGTCCGTCCCGCAAACTTCTCACCGCCGCCAGCCCGCATGCTTGAAATGATCAACGCTGGCGGCCTCTTGCCATTGATTGCAACGCGTTTTGCTGCGCAAGGAAGAATTCAGCTCGGAGGTTAACAGAAATGACGATAGGAAATCGAATCCTGCCAGAGAAGCGGCGGGCCAAGCTTCAACAGCTCCTGTCTGCGGGCGCATTGGTGCGGGCAATCGAGGCGCACAGTGGAATCTCCGCCCTCATATCTAGCGAAACGTCGGGGGTCGGAAATGGCCACGAAGGCCGCCGCTTCGACGCGCTCTGGCTCTCCAGTCTGACCAGTTCTGCGGCCCGCGCGCTGCCGGACATGGAGCTCTATGCGCTGGAGCGCCGGCTGGAGCTGGTGGACGAAATTTTGAGTGCGACCTCCAAGCCGTTGATTGTCGACGGCGATACAGGCGGGGATCCCACTGCGTTCGAGTATCTCTGCGCTCGCCTTGAATCCGCGGGTGTCAGTGCCGTCGTCATTGAAGACAAGCAGCACCCCAAACGCAACAGCCTCTCTTTGAGTTCAACCCACGTTCTCGAGGATCCCGTCACGTTCGGCCAAAAGATCTATCGCGGGCGCGAGGTGTTGGTTTTCACGCGGAACTGAGCCGGTTTTTCCACCGAGAAGTGAGCCACCTCTGAGTATGGTTTTCTGATCAGGGTTTGGTCAAGGGCTTGGGCTTTTCTCCTCTTTTTTGTGCTGCTGCGGCCGAGCTTGCTTTGAATCGGAAGCTGTCGTTACCGGTTTCCAGGATGTGGCAACGGTGGGTCAGGCGGTCGAGAAGAGCCGTGGTCATCTTGGCATCGCCAAAGACGGTGGCCCATTCGCTGAAGCTGAGATTGGTGGTGATGATGACACTGGTGCGTTCATAAAGCTTGCTGAGTAGATGGAATAGCAGCGCTCCGCCGGAAGCACTGAATGGAAGATATCCGAGCTCATCAAGGATCAGCAGATCGAGACGAACTAGCGTCTCGGCGATCTGGCCTGCTTTTCCTTTGGCCTTCTCCTGCTCGAGCGCATTGACCAATTCGATGGTCGAGAAGAAGCGGACCTTTCGGCGATGATGCTCGATCGCCTGGACACCGAGGGCGGTCGCGACATGTGTTTTGCCTGTACCAGGTCCGCCGACAAGCACGATATTCTGCGCTCCGTCGATGAACTCGCATCGGTTTAGTTGGCGCACCGTCGCTTCGTTGATCTCGCTGGCGGCGAAGTCGTATCCGGAGATGTCTTTGTAGGCCGGGAAGCGCGCAGCCTTCATGTGATAGGCGATGGACCGGACCTCACGCTCGGCCATCTCGGCTTTCAGCAATTGGGACAGGATCGGCACGGCCGCATCGAACGCTGGGGCTCCTTGCTCGATCAGGTCCGTGACCGCTTGAGACATGCCATACATCTTCAGGCTACGCAGCATGATGACGACGGCGGCGCTGGCAGGATCATGACGCATGACGACCTCCTGCGATCCGGACCCGCAAGCCATCGTAGCGTTCTACATTGGCTTTGGGTTCGTGCAGCAGGGTCAGCGCATGTGGCGTGTCGATATCGGGACCGTCGGTCGTCTTGCCGTCGATCAACCGATGCAGCAGGTTCAGCACATGCGTCTTGGTCGCCACGCCTTGATCCAGAGCCAGTTCCACAGCCCTGACGACAACCTGTTCGTCGTGATGAAGCACCAGAGCGAGGATGTCGGCCATCTCGCGATCACCGCCGGGGCGGCGGAGCATCTGGTCCTGCAGTTGCCGAAAGGCCAGCGGCAATTCCAGGAAGGGTGCGCCATTGCGCAGTGCTCCAGGCTTGCGCTGGATGACCGCAAGGTAATGCCGCCAGTCGTAAATCGTCCTCGGCGGCTTGTCGTGGCTGCGTTCTATGATGCGCGGATGTTCGCAAAGGATATTGCCCTCGGCCGCAACGACCAGTCGCTCGGGATAAATCCTCAGGCTGACGGGCCGGTTCGCAAAAGACGCAGGCACGCTGTAACGATTGCGCTCGAAGGTAATCAGGCATGTCGGCGAGACGCGCTTGCTCTGCTCGACAAAGCCGTCAAATGCGGTAGGCAATGCCATCAATGCTGCCCGCTCATCAGCCCAGACATCTGCGATCGTGCCGAACAAGGTGCCATGCGCCGTCTCTCGCCACAGGTCCTGGCAATGCTGTTCCAGCCAGTCATTCAACGCCGCCAGATCTGGAAAGTCCGGCATCTGTTGCCACAAACGTGGTCGGGCATCCTGAACGTTCTTCTCGACCTGTCCCTTCTCCCAGCCTGCGGCAGGATTGCAGAACTCTGGCGCAAAAACGTAGTGGTTCGTCATCGCCTGGAAGCGGACGTTAACCTGCCGCTCCTTGCCGCGACCGACGCGGTCGACCGCCGTCTTCATGTTGTCGTAGATGCCGCGACCAGGTACACCGCCGAACACCCGGAACCCGTGCCAGTGGGCATCGAACAGCATCTCGTGCGTCTGCAGCAGGTAAGCTCTGACCAGAAACGCCCGACTGTGCGATAGCTTGATGTGTGCGACCTGAAGCTTGGTGCGCTCACCGCCGATCACGGCATAATCTTCACTCCAATCGAATTGGAATGCTTCGCCTGCACGGAAAGACAGCGGAACGAATATGCCGCGGCCAGTCGTCTGCTGCTCAACCCGCCACTCACGGGCAAAGGCGGCGACCCGACCATAAGAGCCGGTAAAGCCGAGAACCACCAGATCGGCATGAAGCTGCTTCAGCGTTCGGCGCTGCTTGCGCGACCTCCCGCCCTCGGTCTTCAGCCAGGCCGCCAGTTTGTCGGCAAAAGGATCAAGCTTGCTCGGTCGCTCCGGTACCGTGAACGTCGGCTTGATCGTGCCAGCCTTCAAATACTTCGCGATCGTGTTACGCGACAAACCGGTATGCCGACTGATCTCGCGGATCGACTGCTTCTCGCGCAGCTTCATCCGACGGATGATGTTTAAAAGTCCCATGTGGATCACTCCGTTGCCCCCGTCGCTCACCGCGTTGGGGGGAAGGTTCACATGGCTCAATTCTCAATGGAAATTATGCGTCTAACCGGCTCAGTTCTGCATGGAAACCAACAGCGAGGCTCTTCTGTCCGAAGATTTCCGGATATTTGCCCGTTTGGAGAGCTTGATCGCCGGCGAAACGGTCGAGGACGCTCTGCGGCGCGCACGAGTCTACCTGGAACACGGCGCCCACGGTGTCATGATTCATTCGAAGGAACGCGGGCCTACCAGCGTCTTTGAGTTCCTGGATCGCTTCCGCGGTGAGGGTTTTACCCAGCCGGTGATCTGCGTACCCACGACCTACAACAATGTGCGGGCGCAGGATCTTCATGCACGAGGCGCGAGTATCGTTATTCACGCAAACCATCTTTTGCGCGCCTCCCACTTCGCCATGCGTCAGATCTGCATGTCTTTGCTCGAAAACGACAGATCAATGGAAGCCGACAATATCATCACCCCCGTCGCGGAAATCTTCCGAGAAGTTGGTTACGACGCCGCGCTGGCCAGAGACGCCGCCAGGGACAGCGCAAGCTGACGAACGCGCATGGATATCTTGATCCTGGACGGGGACGGTATAGGCCCTGAGATAGCCGCCTCTTGCGCTGACATCCTCGTTTATTTGAACAAGGAACGCGACCTTGGGCTCACACTGGAGCGCCGCGCGCTGGGACTGGCGACGCTTGCTAAAGAGGGCTCAACTCTTCCCTCGTCCGTCCGCAGTGCGGCAGAAGCCGCGGACGGAATTGTGCTCGCGCCCCTTTCAACCTTCAGCTACCCCACTGCTGAACTCGGTGGGGTCAACGCATCTGCTGAATTCCGCACGGGGCTTGATCTCTTCGCCAATTTTCGACCTTGTCGGAGCCGTAAAAAATTCGACCGATCGGTTGACGTCGACCTAGTTGTCGTCCGTGAGAACACGGAAGGATTCTATGCCTGTCGCACGATGCACGCCGGATCGGGAGAATTCATGCCCGATCCAGACACCGCGTTTGCATTGCGTAAGATTACATCCGCCGCCAGCGCCGCCATCGCGCATGAGGCCCTGCAACTCGCATCGGCGCGCCGCAAGAAGTTGGCGGTAATTCACAAGGCCAATGTTCTGAAACTCTCGGACGCATTGTTTCTGCAGGCGGTGCGCTCGGCGGCGATGGACTTTGAGGACGTCATTATTGAGGAATTACTGGTCGATACAGCGGCCGCGCTTTTAGTCCGCGATCCCGGGCAATTCGATGTTCTGCTCACGACCAACATGTTCGGCGATATCCTTTCCAATGAAGCAGCCGAGATCGCTGGAGGGTTGGGCATGGCACCCTCACTCAATGCCGGTAACGAACGTGCCATGGCGCAAGCCGCACACGGATCGGCCCCTGACATCGCGGGACAAAACAGGGCCAACCCGACAGGACTTATCCTCTCGAGTGCAATGCTGCTCGATTGGCTCGGCCGGCGGGCAAAACGAGACGATCTTATCGATGCGGCGAAAGCGATCGAGATAGCGATCGATTTGACGCTGGCAGAGACAGGCATGTGTACCCCTGACCAGGGCGGAAGCGCCACAACCTCTCAATTCACCCATTCCGTCATTCAGAAATTGTAAGCGAGGCGCGTCATGAACAAAAAGGCCATCCGTCAAATGTTCATGGCCTTTGCGGTCTTTGCTGGAGCTCCAGGACCCACAATGAGCCAAGAACAAACGGATGCGCTCGACCGCGCCTCAAAGCAGCTAGTGGAACCATTCCTACAGGCCACACGAAAGATGGTGGAGATTGAATCTCCTTCGCTGGACGCAACTGGCATCCATGCAATGGAGGTTGAATTGGAGTCCCAGGCACGTGAGATCGGTGCGGAGATTGAGCTCATCCCTGCCAGCACCGGGCCGGGAAATAACGTGGTTGCAAGATGGCGAGGTCAGGGCAAGACGAACATTCTGTTGGTTTCCCATATGGACACGGTATATCCGGCAGGAATTCTGCAAACCTTTCCATGGCGAGAGGAGGTAAGTCGGATCTACGGGCCTGGCGTCCTCGATGACAAAGGTGGCATTGCAATGGCGCTGATGGCCGTCCGCCTGCTTCGGGAGGCGGGACGGGATGCGTACGGGACAGTGACCCTGTTAAGCACAACGGACGAGGAGAAGCAGTCGGCGGGATCAAAGGAGCTCATCAGGTCGCTTGCGCAAGAACATGATGTCGCCTTCGTCCTTGAATTCGGCACTCCGGATGATCGCATCGTGCTCTCACGCAAGGGCATCGGCTACTTCCGGTTGGACGTCCTTGGCAAAGCTGCGCATGCAGGCGCGGAGCCGGAAAAGGGATGCAATGCCGTGACTGAGATTGCCTTCCAGATTCTGCAGATGAGGCAATTGGAGCGGCCGGAGCTGAGCACATCATTCAATTTCACGATTCTGAACGGCGGCGAGCGGAGCAATATCATTCCCGCTCAGGCGAAGGCCCAGGCAGACGTGCGTGTTCTGGATCCCAGCGAATTCGACCGTCTCGAAAGCGACGCGGCTCAACTGGCCGCTACGAAACAGCTCTTTGCCTGCTCACAGGTGCGGACATCGCTGGAACGCGGGCGCCCTCCATTCCCTTCGACCGATAAAACCGCGAGATTGGTGGAAATGGCGCAGGGCATCTATCGTGAAATCGACATGGACCTAAGAACGGAGGCCAGCGGGGCTGGGACAGACGGAAATTACACCGCTGCAGCCGGAACAACGACACTCGACGGACTTGGACCTGTAGGTGGCGGCGCTCACACAGCTGGCGAGGAGTATATTGAACGGGCGCTTATCGCACCACGCATCTACCTGCTGGCGCGATTGATCGAAGAAGTTTCCCGCGAAAGTTTTTCAAAGTGATCGCCTTTCTGGTTCGATGATTGAGCGAATTCGTGAGCCGCGTCCGTTAGCCAAGTGCAAAATGTGACGGACTTCTTGTTGCGCTGTCTACGCCGCAAGGCGACATACGTTTGGCCGCTGTCTGTAAAGCCAAATGGAGCGACCAGCCTGCCAGCCGCAATATCGTCAGCGACAAGCGGCCACGGCGCGATACAGATGCCCAAACCCGCCACAGCAGCTTCGAGCATGAAGTAGAAATGTTCGAATTCCGTTCCGTGCTCGGCATCAACCTTCACGCTTGATCGAGCGATCCAATTTTCCCAAGCTGATTGGCGGGTTTGCGTACGCAGAAGAGGCAATGTGAAAATGTTCTCCCGCTGCAAATTCAGGTTTGCCGCGTGAACGGGTCCAAACTTCTCTGCGAATAAGGGAAACACCTCGCAGTCCTCGGGCCACGGCTCCTGGCCCACACGAATTGCGACGTCAAAACGTTCGCGCGAGAAATCAACCGGTGAGTCCGCCGTGCTTAAACGGACGTCGATCGATCCGTGATCGGCCCGGAAGCGATGAAGTCGTGGGATTAACCATTTCATCAAGAAAGTACCAAGGCAGGAGACGTCTAACGATCCGGATTCGGCATCTGTCACGAGGCGAACCGTCGAATCAATTTGATCAAAGGCGGCACTCAGGCCCGGAATTAAAGTCTTGCCTGCGTCAGTGAGTTTAGGGGCATGCTTCGGTCCCTCGAACAATGGCGTGCCTAGAAGCTCTTCCAAATGTTGGATTTGGCGGCTGACTGCACTGTGGGTCACATTTAGTTCTTCCGCCGCAAGCTTCATCAGACCCAAGCGACCTGCCGCCTCGAAAGCACGAAGGGCATTAAGTGAAGGCAATCGGCGCATATGTTCGTATTCCTCACATAGTTATTTCGAAGAAATCGATTATCTGCAGGGGTTTAGGGCGCTACAGACATACATGTATTGGAGAAAATTGCGAGTCCTGGATATGAATGGTCTCCTCACTTGGTCGATAAAAGTTCTCGCGCGGTGGGCCGATCGGTCTCGTCAGCGCAGATATCTAGCGGACCTTGAGCATTACCAACTCACCGACATAGGGATCTCGTCCGAACAACGACGCTGCGAATGCGCGAAATGGTTTTGGCGATAGTTCCGTGAAATTAAGCACCTTACGGATTACGCGATAAACGGCTCAAACTATCAAATGAAAAAATAGTAACAATGACTTTTGCAGCCATTTTCCTTGTTGTTCTAGCAGCTCTTGTTCACGCAACGTGGAACTTGCTGTCTAAACGTGCGTCATCTGTCGGCCCGACCTTTGTGTTCGCTTATAATTTCGTTGCGTGCGTTGCGTATGCACCTTGGGTCATTTACTTGATCGCGCGACAAACTATTCAATGGGACTGGTCAGTGGTTGGTTTTATTGTATGCAGCGGTTTGATCCATCTCGCCTATAGTTTGTCTCTTCAGCGTGGATATCAAAAGGCGGACTTCTCAGTCGTCTATCCCGTTGCTCGGGGAACTGGGCCAATGCTGTCAACTTTCGGTGCCATACTACTTCTTGGCGAGCGCCCTCCTATCCAGGTCATTGCCGGTCTCATGGCTGTTGTTGGCGGGATTGCGTTGATTGCAACGCAGGGCAGGCTCGAAGCTTTTCGTAAACCTGGAGGTCTGACCGGTATAAAGTGGGGAACGACAACTGGCGGACTAATTGCATCTTATACTGTGGTTGATGCCTATGCGGTGAAAGCCCTTGGAATAGCTCCCGTAGTATTGGACTGGTTTTCCAATCTTCTGCGTTTTTTTCTCCTCGCTCCACTGGTGATTGCTGATCCTGGCCGGGCTAGAGCCGCGATGCGCGGATACTGGCTGCTGGCAGTTGGCGTAGGACTGCTATCTCCGCTCTCCTATATTCTGATCCTAACCGCGCTAAATATGGGTGCCCCGCTCAGCATAGTGGCACCGATGCGCGAAATGTCCATGATGATCGGAGCTGTAATGGGGATGGTCATCCTACGCGAATCCGTTGGGCTGTGGCGTATTGTTGGATGTGCGGTTCTTGTCCTAGGTGTTGTTTTGCTGACGTCGTGAACCACAGTCGCCACGCAAGCTCTAGAGTGCTAACTCCACCGACATCCCTCGTTGTCGGGCCCCACTCTTTACAAGTACGTCATTCGTGCAAAAGCAGCGGAGTACGAACTTTCAAGAATCGGCTCCTCGCAGAGATCGCGAGTAGGGCTAGCTTGTAGCACGATGCTCGCGGTTGGTTTGGCCGACGCGGCTTGCCCGAGCTACCCCGTGTTCGACCAGGCAATCGATTATTTCGGCATAGTCAGCCGTTGCCTTCGCGTACATGCTGATGTTGGTGAAGCCCGGAATGGTGTTCACCTCGTTGACGACGAATGTCATATCCGGCGTCAGGTTGACACGCGCATGCTATCGCAGCCGAGAGCCCTGAACGCCAGGGCGGCCATGTCGCGCGTTCGCGCTTCCACCTGTGGCGGCGGCGCCGTCGGCACTTTGAGCGCAGCCCCGTCCTCATCGAGGTATTTTGCGTAATAGCTGTTGAACCCATGGGTTTCTGCCGAAGCGATCTCGCCGGGGATTTCAGCATTTGCTGAACATAACTCGTGGAGTGAAATAAGTTGACAAATTTCACCGGTTTGGCCATTTTCAGCAGATGCTGAAAACTATTAACGAAGTGAACGAGCTAGAGGACCAGGCGACTGAAGCGATCACCGCACTGTTGCACGCTGTCCCTTTCGTTCAGATGATGAAAGTCGAACAGGCGCCATCAAATTCTGGTTTCGACATTCTTGTTGAACTCAGTTGGGAAGGGCATAGCCGCTTTCTCGCCTGCGAAGTCAAAGCTCAAGGGCAGCCGCGGCATGTGCGCGCGGCGCTCCTTCAACTTCGCAAGACTGCGAAAATGTTTGATCCGCGGGCGATGCCGATCTTCATCGCACCATATATATCTCCCGAAGCGCAAGCGCTCTGCAATGAGTTTGAAGTAGGATATCTCGACCTGGTCGGAAATGCGCGGATCGTCTTCGATACCGTCTTTATCGAGCGTCGGGTCGACACGAAGCCGCCTGCCATTCAGCGAAGCCTGAAATCCATCTTCAAGCCAAAATCCGCGCAGGTTTTGAGAGTGCTCCTCCGCGATCCGGATCGCGCATGGCGCGTGGCGGATCTCGCCCACACCGCAGAGGTAAGTCTCGGACATGTCAGCAACGTTCGCAGCGAGCTGGTGGATCGGGAATGGGCAGAGGTCGCAGATGACGGCCTGCGGTTGTCGCGCCCCGACGCGCTGCTGGATGCCTGGCGCGACGCTTATGAACCACCGCCCGGCGAACGCATGGGCTTCTATACAACACTCCATGGCCAATCTCTGGAGGACGCGGCGCGGGGTGTTCTCAGCGTAAGGAGTGATGGGCGGAACGCGATTTTCGCATCCTTTTCGGCGGCGCATTGGCTGGCGCCTTACGGGCGGGTAGCGACCCAATATTTTTACGCGGATCCCGCCGGACTGACGGCCTTGCGCACTGCTCTCAAACTGTCACCCGCGACATCGGGGGCAAATATCGTGGTCACTGTTCTGAAGGACCATGGCCTATTCAATGACGCCACCGAGCCTGCTCCGGGAGTTGTCTGTACAAGCCCAGTACAAACTTATCTCGATCTTGCCGTATCAGGAGAGCGCGGCGCCGAGGCGGCTGAACACCTCAGACAGGACCTTCTTACATGGCAAAGATAGTCACGCCCGACCCGCAGTCCGCCGCAGACTACGAGGACCGCACGACAAAAGCTGTCAAAGGTGTCCTGGTTGAGATCGGGCAGATACTCGGCAGCTTCAAAGGAAAGTTCGCCGTGATCGGCGGTGCCGTTCCCTGGCTGCTTCTCGACAATGAGGACATGCCTCACGTTGGTACTCTTGATGTCGATCTTGGCCTGGATGCGGAAGCTCTCGGAGACGGCGAGTACGTGTCTCTGGTCGAGGCCTTGATGGGCCAGGGCTATAAGCAGCGTGAGGAGCTGCGGCGCTTCCAGCTCGTTCGCGAAGTACCGGTTGATGATGGTGGCGCGCCGATCGATATCGTCGTCGATTTCCTCATGCCCCGTGATGCGGAGATCGTCAAAAACCGTCCGCCGATCCTGAGCGATTTCGCTGTCCAGCGTGCCGACGGCGCGGATCTTGCCCTGCGTTTTTATCAGCTGGTCGCAATCACCGGCGATATGCCTGGCGGCGGCACCAATCGTGTCGAGGTCGCCGTCTGCTCTATTCCCGCATTGCTCGCCATGAAAGGCTACGCCCTCAACGGCCGCCACAAGCAGAAAGATGCCTACGATATCTATTACAGCATCAGAAACTATCCCGATGGGATCGAGGCCCTGGCTGAAGCCTGCAAACCTTTGCTCGAAGAAAAGAGCGGCGCACAAGGCTATCAATATATCGCCGACAAGTTCGACGCGCTGGATGGTTACGGCGCAACGAGTGTTCGAAAATTCGTCGCGGAGACGGATATCCTTGACGGCCGCACGCCTGAGCAATGGCAGCAGGACGCGTTCGGTCAAATCGACGCGTGGCTGCGCGCCCTTGGTTTGCGAGAATGACGTCGTTGAGGCGTTTGTGGGGCGAAATATAAAAAGACGATTGGGGGCAATGTGGGAAATTCAGGATCGCGGTGGCTTCGATGGGAGCCACATATTCATGCACCGGGGACTGTGCTCAATGATCAGTTCAATGGCTCCGACAGCTGGGAGCAATACCTCGCCAAGATAGAGGCGGCGACGCCTGCAATTCGCGCGCTTGGCGTGACCGACTACTATCTGCTCGACACATATGAACGCGTCCGTGAGGCGAAAGCTGGCGGCCGGCTCCCCGGTGTCGACCTGGTGTTCCCAAATGTGGAGCTGCGTCTCGCTTTCGGAACCGTCAAGGGCAATTGGGTCAACTGTCATCTTCTCGTCAACCCGAAGGATCCGGATCACGTAGGAGCGACACAGCGTTTTCTCGCGCAGCTGACGTTCGAATATTCTGGCGATCGATTCACATGCACGCCCGACGAACTCATGCGCCTGGGATCGAAAATCGATCCCACTCTTTCGGGACGGGCCGCGCTCGCGCGCGGTGCGACCCAGTTCAAAGTCAGCTTCGAACAGTTAAGCGAGCTCTACCGCGCCATCGACTGGGCCAGGAACAACATCCTCATCGCGGTCGCGGGCAGCGAACATGACGGTACCTCCGGCATGCGAGGCGAATCCGAAGGCGCGCAGCGGCAGGAAGTGGAAAGGTTCGCTCACATCATCTTCGCGAGCAGCGCCAGCCAACGCGATTTCTGGCTCGGTCGCAAAAGCAGCGCAACTCCCGATGAAATTCGCGCCCGCTATGGTGCGCTCAAACCGTGTCTTCACGGCAGCGACGCCCATGAAACAGCAAAGATCGGCGCGCCTGACGGCGACCGCTATTCCTGGGTGAAAGGGGGGGCGCATTTCGACTCGCTCCGTCAGGCGGTCATCGATCCGGCCGGGCGGGCGTTCGTCGGAGCAGCACCCCCGATCCGCGCCACGCCCTCGCAGGTCATCTCCCGCGTTTCGATCCTTAACGCCCCCTGGGCTGCAACACCCATCATCGAGCTTAATCCCGGGCTTGTGGCAATCATCGGCGCGCGTGGATCCGGAAAGACGGCGCTTGCCGACGCAATCGCCGCCGGCTGCGACGCAGCCTCCGAACATCTCAGTCCGGCCTCGTTTCTCGTGCGCGCGGGCAATTTGCTGGAGGGAGCCAGTGTCCGGCTGGATTGGGGCAGCGGCGATCCATCCGAGCGCAAACTGCTCGATTACGAATACGATGCCGATCTGGATGGCCGGTTCCCGCGAGCACGCTATCTTTCACAGAAGTTTGTCGAGGAACTTTGCTCGGCCGACGGTATGACAGACGCCCTGCTCGGTGAAATCGAACGGGTCATTTTCGAGGCTCACCCTGAAAAGGACGGAACTTTCCGTTTCGATCAGTTACTGGAACTCCGTGCCACCCGCTTTCGTCTTGCGCGCCAGCGCGAAGAGGAGGCGATTGCCACACTTTCAAACCAGATTGGACTGGAACGGGAAAAGCGGCGCCAAATTCCGGGCCTCACCCAGCAGATCGCCCAGAAGGAGCAGATCGTCAAAGGGCTGGAGACGGATCGAGACAAGCTGATTGTCAAAGGGAGCGAAGTTCGGGCCGAGCGGCTCACTGTCATTGCCAACGCGGCTGAGAAGGTGCGTTCTTTCGTGCGGTTCTTTACGAACCAGGAAACTACGCTTCTCGCGTTGCAAGACGAGGTGAAGGCCTTTCGCCAGAACAAGGCGCCGGAGGCTCTGCGTCAAACCAAGTCAAGCTTCGTCGCTGCGCGGCTCGAAGATTCCGACTGGCAGGACTTCCTGCTGGAATATCACGGTAATGTCGATGCCGCTCTTGCGGCAAAGCTCAAAACCGCACGCGCGAATGCAGCAGGCTGGCGGGGTTCGGCTCCTGCGCCTCTCTCTGACCCCAACCTGTCCTACCTCGCGGACGATGCCGATCCGGAAAAGACCACACTTGCTGTGCTCGAGGCAGAATCGGCGCGTCTGCAAGGATTGATCAATATTGATACCGAGACCGCGAACAAGTTTGGCGCTTTGGTCAGGCGCATCGCAGAAGAGAACACCCAGATCGAGACCACACGCACGACGCTTGCCGATTGCCAAGGGGCATCCGAGCGGATGGCAAGCCTCAGCAAGCAACGGCGCGAAACCTATCTTCGTGTGTTCGAGTCGATTATCGCCGAGGAACAGGTTCTGCGCGATCTCTACAGACCTTTGGTGGATAGATTGCAGGCAGCCAAGGGCACGTTGCAGAAGCTGTCATTCTCAGCTTCCCGGCACGCCGATGTGAAACAATGGGCTTTACTTGGCGAGAAACTTTTCGATCTGCGGCGCGCGGGCGACTTCAAGGGCAAGGGCTCGCTAGAGCAATGGGCCAACACTCACCTGCGAAAGGCTTGGGAAACAGGCGATGTCCCTGCCATAGACACGGCCATTCAGCATTTCACCGACGCCTGGCAGGAAGAGCTCCTCGCTGTCGCCAATGTGGCGAGCAATGATCAGGCGGCTTATCGAAGCTGGTTGGTGCGCTTTGCCAAATGGCTGTTTGGTACCGAGCATATCCAGATCGAGTACAGCATCGACTACGAGGGTACGGACATTACCAAACTCTCGCCCGGTACCCGTGGGATCGTCCTGCTCTTGCTCTACCTTGCGCTCGATGAGAGCGATCACCGGCCCTTGATCATTGATCAGCCGGAGGAGAACCTCGATCCGAAATCGATTTTTGACGAGCTTGTCAGCCTGTTTGTGACTGCCAAGGCCAAACGGCAGGTCATAATGGTGACCCACAACGCTAATCTTGTGATCAACACCGACGCAGATCAGATCATCGTTGCGAACGCTGGACCGCACGGGCCTGGCGAGTTGCCCCCGATCACTTATTTTTCCGGCGGCATGGAGGACGCCGATATGCGCCAGCAGGTGTGCGACATCCTTGAGGGAGGGGAGGAGGCGTTCAAGGAACGAGCTCGACGCCTGAGGGTGAGGCTGGAGCGTTAGTTTATTCATCCGTCTGCACGGGTGGTGGCATCCTGAGCCATGCTCAGTCTCTCCGAGCGGCAATGACGCACTCCGAGGCGCGGGAGTTCGGCCCGGGAAATCGAGGATTAGATCCCATCAAACCTGCGCCAAGCCTCTAATCCGGACCGGCATTTTGATAGGGATAGACCGGCTCCGCCGACTAACTCGACAACAAGAAGCCAGCGAGTACCTCGTTGAAACGGTCTGGCGCCTCGATAAAGGAAAAGTGCGCCCCACCTTCATTCTCGTCGAAGATGATCAGCTTTGATCCCGCGATCTGACTGTGAATCCACTTCTGCGAGCGAGCGTCGACATGACTGACACGGCCTCCCACGATGAGCGTTGGCCGGTCGATCCGGGTAAGAATATCACTCCAGTCGATTGAGCAGTGATTGACGAAAAGGCTAGCGGCAAGCCGGGGATCCACCCTGAGGTTCTCCGCCAGCAGCCAATCCTTTAGCTCTGTCGGGATTTGTTTGGTCACCATTGAGTCGAGAAAGGCGCTTCGTGTTGCATGGCCATCGGCGCCCATGATTTGCTCAGCAATTGAAAGCATGGTGGCGCTGTCAAAAAGGGCACCCGCATTGACCACATCCTCTTCGCTCATTCCGGGCTGGCGCATCACAGACGCCGGTTCATCAACGAAGACCAGGCGGTCAATCTGCCTGGTGCCGCACAGGTCGATCATTGCCCAGGCCACAGAGGCTCCCATCGACCACCCGACAATGTCAGCGCGTTCGATTTGCTCATGCTGCATCAGTTCCTGTACGTCGCGGGCGAACCGATAGATCCGATAACCATGCGTCGCATCGGGGGATTGACCATGCCCACGAAAGTCGAGTGCGATGACGCGCCGACTTTTTGATAGATGGACGATCTGATGCCGGAACATTGCCGCCGACTGCGACCAGCCGGGCAACAGGATCAGTGCTTTGCCTGATCCCTCATCGGTATAGGCGAGTGTTGCCCCGTCCGAGGTCTCGAATGTCTTCTTCATATGGTGTTCTCCTCCTTACATTCTTCATCAATTCGCCATTGCTTTTCTGCCGCCTCCCGCGGTTCAGACAATGACGCATCAGTATCGCATGAAGCCTCCGTCGACATTGAGCGTCACGCCCGTGATGAAGCCGGCGGCCGGCGAGACAAGGAAAGCAGTCGCTTCGGCTATGTCGTCAGGTCGCCCTGTCCGGCCAACAGGAATTGCGGCAACGATGTCTTCTCGCTGCTTGTCCGTTAGTGACGAAGTCAGATCTGTGTCGGTGAGGCCGGGGCAGATTGTGTTGCACGTCACATTAAAAGGACCGGCTTCTCGAGCGATACCCTTGCTGAATGCGATCACGGCACCCTTCGCTGCGGCATAGCAGCTGTTGCCCAGCAGACCTCCCCCTTGCTGGCCGGCCACGGAGGCGATGTTAACGATGCGGCCCCAATGCGAGGCGGCCATATGAGGAAGGAAGGACTTCGTCAGGAGAAAGACCGCGGTCAGATCAATAGCGATCAACCGCTGGAATTCAGCAAGTTCTATATCTTCAACTGGACCCGTCGAGACGATACCGGCATTGTTTACCAGTATATCTATCCCCGAAAACCGAGTCACCGTTTCACATGCCATTTGAAGGACGTGCGTGGGATCGGCAAGATCAACATTCATGAAGGTGGCGGCATCATCGCGCTTGGCAAGATCGCGGACCGTACGTTCGCCGGCGTCACGGTCGATGTCCCAGATGACGACGTGAGCACCGCGCCCCGCTAGTCGGTCAGCAATTGCAAGACCTATGCCGTGTGCAGCCCCCGTGACCAAGGCCACACGGCCTGTCATGTCCCGTTGCATAGTCCCCCCGTTGCCGATAGCATTTCGGCAGTGTCTCCCTGATGAGGAGACTAGATTTCCTATCGGGAAGGTGCAAACGACTTGTCCTTGCCCTTTCGTTAAGCGGAGCTTCACCGATGTCGCGGCTGGGCGTACCCTTGAGCAGCCTGGAGATTTTCGCCGAAGCTGGACAGGCATGTTCATTCAAGCGTGCGGCGGAGCGGCTTGCGCTATCGACAAGCGCTGTCAGTCAGGCCGTCAGAAAGCTGGAGGAGCGCCTGGATCGCCGTCTGTTCGATCGTGTTGGCAATCAGTTGAAACTGACGCCAGAGGGGGTAAAACTGCTCAAACATGTGGCGGCGGGGTTCGATGAAATGCGTGCGGGGCTCAGTACCATTGCCAACAGCCGAGACGATCCGATTTCGATCTGCAGCCCGCCGGGAATTGCAAGTCAGCTCCTACCCGTCGTCGTCCAATCGCTTCTGGCTTCCCATGAGCGTGACATTCGCCTGCTTGCGGATGAGGCGCCTAACTTTCGCTCCTATCGTGACTTTGATGTCGCGGTCCTCTACGGCGAGGCGGCAGCAAGTCTACACGATCTGGAATCGCTTGGACCAGACGTGTTCGCGCCGGTGTGTGCCCCGCAGGTGAAGCACGGTCTTAAGACCGCGGGAGACCTTGCAAACTTGCCCCTGATCGTCAATGAGACCAACGCGGTCACCTGGGTCGAATGGCTTGATCTGAACAATGTCTCCCTACCGCAGGCGAACTGGTTGCGCTTCAATCGCGCCTCACAGATCATACCGGCTGTACTTTCCGGACTCGGAGTGGCGCTTGAGTCACTTCGGGTATTCGCGCCTCAGCTTGAGCGTGGCGAACTTGTGCTTTGCGATCTTCCCGGCAGCAAGGCAATCTCCCGCGAACTCACCTTCCTGCATGTCACGACCAAACCCGCTCGAGTTGAACGGGCAACAAGGGTCGCGGATCTCGTGCGTTGTGAGTGCAAGACGGCCCCTGACGGGCGTCGGATCGCTTGGGATAAGCTTTAACTAAGCGGCCATCCGCGCAATTGCTCTGGAGTCATTAACTGCGCGTCAGATCGTCATGACCGAATAAGAGGTCGCCGATTTGAATCTTCTCAAGGCGACAGGGGGATCGTCCTGCTCTCGCTCTACCTTGCGCTCGATGAAAGCTATCACCGGCCCTTAATCATCGATCAAGGCCGACGCGCAAATGTCGCTCATAGGGGACGACTACAGCAAGACGCGGGTGGGAGTAGGTGAGTGCGCCAACAGTCCGAATGGTCTCGGGGGCATTTGCATGGCTGGCGTCAAAGTCACACCAGAGGCGATACCTGCATACTATGTGAAGTTAGGTCTCTCCAAATCAGATCCCAGAAGAGTTGGCCATTAGATGATATAAACAATGCCATCTCCGGCGTTACCAGCGGAGATGGTGGTTTCACCAGCTATCTTGTAGAAATTTGATTCTAGAGAGCCGGGTTAACGCGTTAGGTTCACCCGCTCTCGGCCGTCAAACGGCAGCGAGCGGGTACAGCGCTCCTGACAACGGTGCTTTCCGCCTCCGTTAGTCAACGTGTGGGAACATCAAAACCAGATCAACACCAAATCAACACAGGCCAACTTTCAGAGCTGAATCCATTTGGCTTTCAAGTTTTCGTATTTGTCGAATGCGTGCAGGGAGCGGTCCGAGCCGTTGCCAGATTGCCGGACACCGCCCAGCGGAGCGGTGATATCTGCGCCGGAGTAACAGTTGATTTGAACAACGCCGGACTTGATTCTGCTTGACACCAGGTGTGCCCTCGACAGATCACGGGTCCAGAGTACCGAAGAGAGACCGAAGACAGTCTCATTCGCAATGGCTATCGCGTCATCTTCCGTATCGAACGAACGCGCAGCAAGCACGGGCCCGAAAATCTCTTCCTGCACGACATCCATGTTGGCGGTGACGTCGGTCAGGATCGTGGGTTCGTGATAGAAGCCGCCGCTTTCGGCATGAAGTTGGTGGCCTCCATGGTAGACGACGGCACCCTGTTGCGTGGCCTGGGCAATCGCAGTCTTCGTTTTTGCAAGCTGGGCAGCATTGGCCAGCGCGCCCGTTGTGAAGGCCAACGAAAGTGGGTCGCCGATACGCATCGCCTCAGCTTCGGCCCGTACGGCGTTCATGAAGTCCTTGTAGATGGATCGTTCGATCGCAAGACGCGACGCAGCCACGCAGACCTGACCATTGTTGCGAAAGATGGAAGCTGCCGTCTC
This sequence comes from Brucella lupini, assembly GCF_002252535.1. Classification (NCBI taxonomy): domain Bacteria; kingdom Pseudomonadati; phylum Pseudomonadota; class Alphaproteobacteria; order Hyphomicrobiales; family Brucellaceae; genus Brucella; species Brucella lupini. Next base: position 79,792 of record NZ_NNRN01000059.1, on the reverse strand, counting down.
TTTAGCCGCGCGTGCGAGGTCCGGCGCATCGGCGAAGACGAGATTGGGAGATTTACCACCTAGCTCGAGATAGACCCGTTTCAGGTTGGAGCGCGCCGAATACTCAAGAAGGAGACGTCCGACAGCACCGGAGCCTGTGAATGCGAGCACATCTACATCCATGTGCAGTCCGAGAGCCTGGCCAACGACGGCGCCGCGTCCGTTGATTGCGTTTAAAACGCCAGGCGGCATGCCCGCCTCAGTCGCAAGTTGGATGACCCGCAAGATGGATAGGCTCGCCTCCTCGGAAGGCTTGACGACGACACTGTTACCGGCGGCCAGGGCCGGGGCCAGTTTCCAGCTACCGATCATCAAGGGGAAGTTCCAAGGGATGATCACGCCAACCACCCCAACCGGCTCTCGACTGATCAGCGACAACACGTCGTCACGCGTTGGCGTTATCTCCCCATTCCGCTTGTCGATCGCTTCCGCGTAGAACCGGATCGTGTCCGCGGCCGACTGTGGATCTCCCTTCAAGGCCATACGAATTTCGGTGCCGTTGTCTCGAGCCCCGAGGACCGCTATTTCGAGCGCATGCCGGTCGATCAGATCCGCCCACCTGAGCAGGATCTTCTTGCGGTCCTTCGGCGCCATGCGCGACCAATGGCCCGCCTCGAAGCTGCGCCGGGCGGCAGCCACCGCCCGGTTTACGTCTTCGCTCCCCGACGCCGCGAGAACTGTCAATTGTTTCCCATCGATCGGGCTGATTATTGGCATTTCCTCACCGTTTGCAGCGGCGACTGCCTGGTTGTCGATGAAGTTCAGGCCCATGGGTGCTGGCAAGTACCGCAACGCATCAATGGTTGACTGGTTAAGGCTCATCAGCGCCACTCCTCACCGACGGGCTGAAGGACGCCCGGTCCGCTAAAGGCACTCGCAATACCCAACTCTTTCAGGGCGGCATTAAAGGCATCTCTTGGACGCATGACATCGAGATGCAATGCCCGCAAGCCGACATCGAGCCCTCCGCGGACATTACGCATCTGGTCATCGATAAAAACACACTCGTCCGCCCGCAATTCCAGATCGTCAAGACACGACTGATACGCTTTCGGGTCGGGCTTGAGAACGTGGGTGTAGGTTGCGTCGCTGATGATATCGAAATGCTCCAGAAACTTGAGCGACTTGCGCAACTCAACGCCGAAGAAAAGATCAAGCTCGTTGGACAGGATCGCGAGCTTTTTCCCAGCAGCCTTCAGAACGCCGATCAGCGGCTCAATTTCCGGACGAATGATTTCATGGATGTCTCTGCCTCGCGCGCGCATGACAAACTGAGCCATCTGCGTCCAGTTTTCTCCCAGGAGCGCGCCGGTCTCGCGCGTCCGGGCCAGCCAGTAGTCGCGCTCCGTGATTTCGTCGCGCTGCATGGATTGCCAGAGCGGATCGCCGTCCGGATCGAAAGGCCCCATCCAAGTGAGGCTACCTTCGGCCAGGCCCAAATTGCGCTCGGAAGAACGGTGTGTCTCGAACATCGTCAGCGTTACAACGCTGCCAAAATCCAGGATAAGAGCTTTTGCGTCCTCCGGCATTTCAATACTCCGCCCATGAATCGATTGCCTGTTCCTTGGCCAGACCGGGATACAATCTTTCCAGCATGTCATAGGAAGCCTTCACCTCATCTGCACCTGCGATCAACTCTGTGACTTCGACCGGGCGATCATAAGCTGAGCCCTTGCTTTGGAACTTTCGGTCGACACTGAGGATTTCGCAGTTGCGGAAGCGTAGGAGCCGGTCGAAGACCGTTCTGTAGATCTCAGGATCGTATTCCCGGTCGCGCTCGATCAGATCCGGCACGCCCTGCCACCGGTTATGCAACTGTCGCGCGGCAAGCCATTCACCCTCGACAATATGGATGGGCGCATCCTTCGTCTCCTGTTCGTTGCGCGGATTGGCAAAGGTTATCGCGCGCTGGCTCGTGATCACATTACGCATTTCGCGCGTGGGAACTGGTACGAAAAAAAGTGCGGTTTGCGAGGTCAGTATCTGTTCCGCCTGGTCATCGTTTTTTTGCAGCAACTCGACAAATCGGCCTCCGACGACTGGCAATTCCCCTATCAAAATGTCGCGCTGCTCCGGATGATCCTTCACCCATCGCTCGATTCCCCGTCGGACCCAGATGCCGACGGCCTTGCGGACTCCGGGGTGGGTGATGTGGTCTTTTTCGGGATACTTGTCGAGCCAGGCGCCCGTTTCAAATGCACGACGAGCGGCATCCCACTGCATCGAGTGAACCTTGCGTCCGGCTTCATGGGCAAGGATCGTAAGCTGCTGGAACAACAGGCTCTTACCAGAGCTCGGCAGACCAGCCATGAATATGATCTTGCGGGAAGAGACAGCCTTGCGGAAACGCGCGCCGATCGGATCGTCGGCTGGAATAACACATGTTTCGCTCACGAAACCCACCTCAACGGAACTGATCGACACTGGGCATGTCGCCGACAGTGACTTCTATGACGGTCGGCACGTCCGTCGTTGCAATGGCGCGGCGCAGTGCAAGTCGAACCCCTTCTGGCGATTCAGTTCGGATCGCTTGCGCGCCAAAGCTTTCAGACATTCGGCAGAAATCCGGGTTGTGGAGATCAGTGGCTATGACCCGTCCACCGTAGTCGTTAATCTGCATCTGCTGAACATTGCCAAAACGGTTGTTGTTGAAAAGCAGAATGATTAGCGGAATCTTGTGCTGGACGGCGGTGGCCAGTTCCTGCACGGCAAACATGAACCCTCCGTCACCAGTGACCGAAACGACGGGAACGTCTGGTTTTGCCACCTTGACACCGAGCGCGGTCGGGAAGCCGTAGCCAAGTGTTCCCTGATAGCCGGTCGAAATATAGCTACGGGGTTTATAGACTGGATAAACGATCCGGCTGGCGAAGCCGACCTGGGTCAATTCGTCGACGAAAATGCCATCCTCGCCAATCTCCTCGCGGACGATTTTCAGATAGCTGAGCTGCGGTTCCAGGACCGCGGAACGCTTCACCCAGGCGCCCTTAACCTCCAGCAATTCAGCCTCGCGCGAGGCGCGCACCGTGTTGTGGCGTTCGAGCTTCTCCAGAAGATGCGGCAATGCCACTTCCGCGCGCGCTGTGATCTCGCATTTTGGTGTGAAGAACTTCCGATGACTCGTCGGGTCGACGTCGATACGGATAATGTCAGGCTTGTGTGTCTTGAGCCATTTGCGCGCGGGGACACGCATGTTGCTGCCGATCGCCAAGACCACGTCCGCTTTTTTCCAGAGCTCCCTGGCAGCCGGCTGGTGTAGCGAGAGATAGCTGCGTGCATCCACCACACCCATGCCCGTACGATAACCGACGACAGGCGCCTGCAAAGCCTCAGCCAGTTGACGGACCAGGTCACTCGCCCCTTGCGCGGCACCCCCAACGAAGATCAACGGGGATGCAGAGCCTCCAAGCAGCTTGGCCGCCTCTTCGACAGCATCTTCATCGAGTGGGGGATCATAGGACGGCAGCACATCGAATTGCGGGTTTGCAGGGCCCTTGCCCGCCAGCACATCCATCGGAATTTCAAGGCCAACGGGCCTCGGCCTTCCCGACAGCATCTGCCGGAACGCCTCGCCGATCAGGGCGGGAACCTCCGATGGGCTGTTCGCCCGATCTGCCCATTTGGTCAGCGAACGCAGGATCATGAGCTGATCGTTGATCTCGTGCAGCTCGCCCCAGTCCTTGCCGATGGAGTGCGAGTTGATTTGTCCAGTCAGGCACATCAATTTCGCATTCAGCGCGTAAGCAGTCGACATCGCCGCTGTCGCATTGAGGAGGCCTGGGCCCGGCACGACGTTGAAGACTGTCGGACTGTCGCTGGCCAGCGCGTGGCCGAGCCCCATATACGCCGCTCCCTGCTCGTGCCGTGTATGGATAATGCGGAACTTCTCTCGGTGGTCATAAAACGCATTATAGAGCCAGTCGTTCTGCACTCCGGGCAAACCAAAGACAGTTTTCACTCCGAGATTGTGCAGCGAGAGAACAGCTGCTTCACCGCCCGTCATGGTTTTCATCATCTCTCAGCTCTCCAGGATCGCGGTGATTGCGGCCAACAGGCGTGTATTGTCGTCCGGTGTTCCGATTGTGATGCGGATGTGATGCGGCAGGTAGAAGGCGGGACGCACCATGACGCCATGTTTGACCAGGGCTGCCGTCAGTTCTTCAGCGTCATAGCCTTGCGGACAGCGGACCATCACAAAGTTCGCCTGGCTCGGAGTTATCTCCAGTCCCATTTTTGCAAGTTTTTCGAGAAGACGCCCGCGTTCCGCATGGTTGTTGTCGACGGTACGCTGCAGATGGTCGACATCGTTCAGCGCGGCCTTGGCCGCCTCCGTGCCGGCAGTACCAAGATGAAAACTGCGCTTCAACTTCTGTACCTTTTCCGCAATCCGCGCCGGCGCTATGCCATAGCCAAGGCGCATGCCCGCCAGGCCATAGGCCTTTGAGAAGCTGTGGACGATCACGATATTCCGATCCTCCAGAACATGCCGGATGGCATCGGGAAGCCCCGCTTCTGTCGCGAACTGATAGTAGACCTCGTCGTAGATCAAGGTGACATGGGATGGCAGCCGATCGAGAACTGCCGTCAGCACATCTTCGCCAAACCATGTTCCGGTAGGATTGTTCGGATTGCACAGATAGACCAACCGGGTCTCTTGCGTGACCGCTGCAATGATCCCATCGACATCCGGACTGAAATCAGGTGTGATGAGCGGTACCTTGTCGATCGCACACTGCTTGTTGGAAAGTGATTGCGAATAGGCGCCGAAGCACGGCGGACAAATGATCGCGCGTTCTCCGGCACGAATGAGGGCATCTTCGACAAACGAAAGGACTTCGACACCGCTGTTGGCCGAGAAAAACCGGTTCTTCCCGAGACCCCGGCCATGAAAGGCTGCAAGGGCTTCGCATAGCTTGCCATCCGTGCGTTCAGGGTAGTGGTTCGCCGATGCCATGGCCGCTTGTGCTGCGGACACAGCTTTGGGCGAAGGGCCGAAAGGATTTTCGTTTGACGAAAGCTTGGTAATCGCAAGTCCTTCTGCGAGTCCCTTTACTTCGTTAATTGACAAACCAGCCTTGTATTCCATGGGGACCTCTCAGCGCTCAGATCGTTTCCGGCATTGGGTGGCAAAGTGACGCCTTGCAAACCACCGCACTGGAAATCGTGTTAGCACTTTTCTGAGTGGCCTACTGTCACCCGTTTCGGACGACAATGGCGCCGAGCGCCTGTACGCCGCGCGGGTTAACCGCGGCTGTGGCAACCGGATTGGCCCTCCCATTGATAACCCACGGAGGCCGTGCGAGGATCGAAACATGTCACTGGAAGAATGTTTCTCGGGCAGAGACGCCCCCCGTTTTCTGCAACTGCTGTCGGACTGCTTGCAATCGCTGGGTACCGAGGAGTTCAATGCGGGTTTTCTTGACCTGATCGAGAGTGTCGTCAAGGCAGACCAGTGCATGATATTTTCATACCGGGGAGACAGACCTGAATGCTACCTGTCGTTCAACCGCCGCCAGAGCGATACAGCGGCCAATCTCGCGCAAAAATATCTACGATCGTCCTATCGGGAAGATCCGGTCATAAAATATCTGGGCAGACTACAACCGCGCGAAATGCTGCTTCTTAGCCTCTCTGACCTGCGGGCGGAGATGCCAGAGGAATACTTTCATAGCTTTTTTGCAACGAGCCAAATCGTAGACAAAATTGTTGTTATCGTGAGAACTGAACAGGAATCCCTGGCGCTCAACTTCTATCGATTTAAGGAGAGCGGCCCGTTCAACCGAAGCGAGGACACACTCCGAATACCCTTCTGGCGCGTCATCTCCCAGCTTGCGCTGATGCACTATACTGGCGGAAATGCTGCCCGGCTCCGCAGTCCTCTGAATTCGCTATCCAAGCGTGAGAAGGACATTTGCGAGGCGATGCTTATGGGACTGGCGTCGGATGCAATTGCCTGGAAGCTCAATATTTCCGTCAATTCAGTAAAGACCTATCGGCAACGCGCTTACGAAAAATTGGGGATCAATTCGAAAGCTGCACTCTTCTCCCTCTGCAACCAGCAGAGCGCCTATAGCGACTGAAGCCGTCGTTTTCGCTTCATTCCCCAGACGTACCAGTCTTGGGCCTTGGGTTCGCTCAAGACATCGGGAGCGCTGAAAGGGGAACCTCCACGGGTTTCGTCACCTACTCCAGGGGACAGACCTGGCGCGCATCATCAGCCTATCATCTGATAATTCGAGCGGCGCCAAGGAGGAGGTAATTGTGAGACCCGCAGGACGCAGCGAGACCGAGTCTCTCTATTTTCACTATCCATATTTCGATGCACCGGGGAAAGAAGCCCGTGACGCAAAGCGTGTTATCAAAGTGGCGATCGTCGGCGCCGGACCGGTTGGTATGACCGCTGCGCTCACCTTGGCAAGCCAGGGCGTCTCCTCTGTCGTCTTCGACAACAAATCCACGTTCAATGACGGCAGCCGTGCGATTTGCGTTGCCCGCCCGAGCTATTACATTCTCGGCAGGCTCGGTATCGCCGCACCGTTCGTCGAAAAGGCACTCCCCTGGACGACTGGGCGATCATTCTATCGAGGAACACAAATCCTCGAATTCAAGATGCCGGACAGCGAAAATGAAAAGTTCCGGCCGATGTACAATATCCAGCAACAGTATATCGAACAATTCCTATGGGAGGCTATCAAGGCTAACCCACTGATCGAAACCCGCTGGCAAAGTTCTGTGGATGAGATCGAGAATGCCGAGGATGGCCTTCGTCTCACGATCAAGGATCCAGATGGCATATATTCAGTCGATGCGGAATGGGTGCTTGCTTGCGACGGGGCGCGAAGTAGTATCCGCGCAAAGCGAGGGCTCCGGCTCCGAGGCCAGAACTTTGAGGGACGCTATGTCATCGCCGATGTTCAGATGGACCACGACTTTCCCACAATAAGAAGAGCGCTTTTCGATCCACGCTGCCGACCCGGGGGAACGGTGCTTATCCACCGGCAACCAGAGAATATCTGGCGGATTGACTATCAGCTTGAGGGACATGAGGAGACAGAAGAGGCGATCAAAGAAGAAGCCATCCGGGCAGGCGTTCAGGCCGTCCTTGATGAAATCGGCCATTCCGGACCATGGGAGCTCGAGTGGTGGAGCATCTATTCGGCCAACACGCTTGCGCTCGATGACTACCGCGACGGACGGGTATTTTTTGTCGGCGACAGCGCTCACATTGTGCCGATTTTTGGCGTTCGCGGCCTGAACAACGGCCTTGCAGACGCTGCCAATATTGGCTGGAAACTCGGCTGGGTTATCAATCAAAAAGCCGGCGCAGCACTGCTTGACACCTACTCGCCAGAACGCCGTGGCGCGACGCTTGACGTCTTTGCCAACGCTTCCAAGACCGCTCGATTCATGACTCCCGGCACCTATGGTTGGCGCCTCATGCGTGATGCCGCGCTTTCACTCGCTCTCACCCATTCGTTTGCGGGCGCCTTGGCCAATCCCCGCCAGATGACTGCCTACACCTACAATGGAAGCAAGGTAATCATCTCAGATGACGGGGACTTCACTGCGGGACCGGTGGCCGGATCCGCGTTCCAGGACGTCCGTCTCGATGACGGATATCTGTCCGAAAGACTGGGGAACGGTTTCACCGTGCTATGTTTTGACGAGAAGCTTGCTGCGCAGCTCGATGCCGCAATCGCTCCTGATGCAGACATCACAATCCTTTCGTTCTCCTGCTGCTCTCCGGTTTTAGATTACAAAGTACAAAAATCCGCCAGACCGCAGCTGGACATACGAAACCCCACGCTAGCACAGGCAAATCGTCTTTGCACTTGTTTAGGATACTCTGGTGCCGCACAGACTTTGCTCATGTGTGTTTTTCTGCTTTCGGGTCACTGCCGGTTGACTTGAAATCAACCTGGCTAACGTATTTGAAATTAGCCGATCCGTTATCGATTGACTTCCGGAGATGCCTCCTGGAATGCCGCCAGATCCGTCGTCGCCTTGGAGACGGCAGTGATCCGGGAAAGATGCGTGTAACCTACGCCCCACCGGGTGGCGTTATATAGCTGTGGTATCAGAACGCAGTCCGCGACTCCTGGAGTAGAGCCGTAGCAGAAGCGGCCGAGAAAGTTCGGGTGATTGAGAAGTTCCTCGAATGCTTCGAGACCGGCGGAAATATTTTCGCGGTTCCAGGTCGCTCGAGCTTCAGCGCCAGCGATATTTTCGACGCGTTGGAGCACCTTCAGGTTGGAGGTTGGATGCGTCTCGCAAGCGATCGCAAGGGCAAGAGCACGAACATGGGCTCGTCCGCGAGGACAATCGGGCAGCAACGGCGGGTTAGGGTGCATCTCGTCAAGATACTCGATTATCGCCAGTGATTGACTGAGTACGACGCCGTCGATGCTCAAGACAGGAACCAGACCCTGGGGATTGAGCTCTTTGAAGCTTCCGCTGTTCTGTTCACCTTTCACGAGGTCCACGGAAACACGGGTATAGGAGATTCCTTTGAGTGCGAGCGCTATTCGAACTCGATAGGAAGCTGAAGAGCGCCAATAGTCATATAGGACGGTTGTCATGGTTGCGCCGGCAGGATGCGGCCCGCGCAGGGGCCAAAGCCAATCCGATAGCCATCGGCTTGTCCATACGCGTACAGATCGATCACATCGCCATCCAGGATGAAGGTCCGAGCCTCACCGTTTACAATGACCGGCTCATTTCCGCCCCTTGTCATCTCAAGGAGCGCCCCCGTTTGATCCTGTGCCGGACCTGAGATCGTACCAGAGCCCAGGAGATCACCGATACGCATGGGGCAGCCTGAAGCAGTGTGATGTGCAAGCTGTTGAGCGCTTGAATAATACATTTGATTGTAGTTGGTCTGTCCCATTCGCTGACCATTCATCATCCAGCCAATCGTGAGATCATACAATCCAGGTCGCTCTTCCTGAAGGTAAGGAAGCAGCGCATTGGTGCGTTCAGCCCCCATGCTTCGAAATGGCTCGAGCGCTGCCTGTGTCACGATCCACGCTCCGATAGTCGTACCAAGTGCTTTGGATTGGAAGGGCCCGAGCGGTTGATACTCCCAGGCTTGAATATCTCGTGCAGACCAGTCATTCAGCAGAACGTAGCCGAAGATCATGTCATCGGCCTGATCAACGCTGACACGGTCACCCAGGGCGGAAGTGGCTCCGACGATGGCGCCGAGCTCCAGCTCAAGATCGAGGCGGCGACATGCGACCCATTCGGGGCCGTCCTCCCCCTTGACCTGTCCCATAGGACGTCGAATTGGCGTGCCGGACACGACAACTGATGAGGCACGCCCATTGTAGCCGATTGGCATATGCGTCCATTGGGGAGGCAGGGCATTTTCCGGTCCACGGAATAGGACGCCGACATTGAACGCATGGTTTTTTGAGGCATAGAAATCGGTGAATTCAGTGACTCTGATGGGCAGATGCAAAGTTGCGTCGTTCATCGATATCAGGGGAAGCTCCTCCGTTGCTTCTTCTCGAAGCAAGTCAGTCAGTCTTGAGCGAACTTCCCGCCATTTTGCTCGACCCAGCTCGATAAAGTCGTTGAGGTATGGCTTGATGAACGTCCCGTTGGCATTCAACAATCCCCGTTCTTCGCATGCCGCCAGGTCCAGAATTGCATTCCCGATAGCCACACCGCATCGTGGCTTTTGCGCGCCGACGGAAAACACACCGTAGGGGAGGTTTTGTATCGGAAACTCGCAATCCGCTTCATTGGCCGATGCGATCCTGCTTCTCAGCAGCTTTGTCATGCTCTGTGTCCCATCGAAGTCACTGGATATGTCTGTCTGGCAGCAAGGCCCCGCCGATCTGAGAGATCATTTCAGCCCAGGCGTACCATCAAATTTTTTCTCGAGCTTGTTCCACACCTCAATGTACTCCTCCTGCATCGGAGCCTCCTTGGCGGCGAACTCGGTCAGATGTTGAGGGAAACGGGTCTCGAACATGAAGGACATGGTATTTTCGAGCTTTTCCGGCTTGAGTTCCATGTTTGAGGCACCTTCGAAAGCGTTCTTGTCCGGTCCATGCGGAAGCATGCAGTTATGCAGACTGATGCCGCCAGGAGCAAAGCCGTCGGGTTTGGCATCGTAGACGCCATAAATATTTCCCATCAGCTCAGACATTATGTTCTTGTGGTACCATGGGGGCCGGAAGCTATGCTCGGCTACCATCCATCGTTCGCGGAAAAGTACGAAATCGATGTTGGCTGTTCCTTCTTGCCCAGACGGCGCGGTTAGAACGGTAAAAATGGACGGGTCAGGATGATCGAACAAGATCGCTCCTACGGGTGAATAGGTGCGCAGATCATACTTGTATGCGCAGTAGTTACCATGCCATGCCACAACATCCAGAGGGGAGTGTCCGATCCAGGTTTCATGGAATTGGCCGCACCATTTCACGACAACGCGACTTTGCACTTCCCGGTCTTCAAAAGCGGCGACCGGGCATTTGAAATCGCGCGGATTGGCCAGGCAGTTCGCCCCGATCGGCCCCCGGTTCGGTAGGTCAAATTTCTGGCCGTAGTTCTCGCAGACAAACCCTCGGCATGGGCCATCAACAACTTCAACACGATAAACGAGACCTCGCGGAATGATCGCGATTTCCTTCGGCTCTAACTCGATCACACCAAGCTCCGTGCAGAAACGAAGCCGTCCTTCTTGCGGAACAATCAGCATTTCGCTGTCGGCAGAGTAAAAATACTCCTCTTTCATCGAGCGAGTTACGAGATAAACATGACTGGCCATGCCTACCTGAATGTTTACGTCCCCAGCGGTCGTTATGGTCCGCATGCCTGTGACCCAGTTCAGATCCTGATCTGCCGTTGGTAACGGAATTGGATCCCAGCGATATTGGCCCAAACTCATAATGTTCTGCCGGTTCGGATCATGCGGCAGGATGTTTGGCGCTGTTTTCCAATACGGTACGTCGATGGGCTTGAAGCGGCCGGTGTGATGGACCGAAGGTCGTATGCGGTAGCACCAAGTGCGTTCGTTCTGCCCGCGGGGAGCGGTGAATGCGGTGCCCGACAGTTGCTCGGCGTAAAGCCCGTAATTGCATTTCTGTGGCGAATTCTGGCCCTGAGGCAATGCGCCGGGCAGCGCCTCCGTCTCGAAGTCGTTACCGAACCCCGGCATATAGCCCTCGGCAGTGCCTGTTTTGGAGCCGGACCGGATTGTAGTCTCACTCAAATCGCGCATATCCACGGGCACACCCCTAAAACTCGTTGCTCATGCAACGAATAAACGTTGCGCCAGCAACGATGTCAATGCAAAAATACCAGATCGAGCAAGATTGTTGTCTTCGCAACGATTATGTATGCTTCGCACATCACGGGGACGCCAATGACCTTTCAGCTGAACGATTTCCTACCCTACCGTCTTAATGTTGCGGCTGCGCAAGTGAGCCGACGTTTCGCCGCGCTCTATAAAGCCGAAGCCGGCTTGTCGGTACCTGAGTGGCGCGTTCTGGCGCACCTGAATGGATCAGGACCCGTCAGTGTCCGCGATATTGTCGGGAAGGTGAATCTGGAAAAGTCTGTTGTTAGCCGCGCCGCTGATAGCTTGGCGCGGTCGGGTTATCTGATGAAAACCGTTTCGGTCCAGGACCAGAGGCTCGTTGCACTTGAACTCACGCCATCGGGAAAACAACTGATGCAACGCCTTGGGCGCATAGCGGCCGACTTTCAGGCTACGCTCCTGAACGAATTGGGTGCCGATGCAGATTCTTTCAAGCGAGCGCTGACGCTGCTTGGCGAAAGTCCCCAAACGTGAAGGCAAACGACATCCGTTAGAAATCACCGGCCCGAGAACAAGGTCGGCCAACGGACACAGGCCATGTGATCTCTGCCCTTATTGTCGACCCCAACCTGCATCGCCGAACCCATTGCGCAAATAGCCAAGGTCGCAGGATCTGCTCGATGCAGGAGAGCTGAGCCAGTTTTATAATCAACCAAGTGCACCAATCGACTTGCCTAGCTTTCCGCAGAGCCCATTGATCGCTATCCTGAGCGAACAAGGTGGTAGACAGGTTGACCTCAAGCCTGTCTGCTTACGGAAAAGCCAAGGCATACAGCGACGTGAAAATCGATCAACAAACCACTCGGGCGATGAACCGTCGTCTAATCCTCAATCTCATCAGGCGTGAAGAGCAGCTTAGCCGGGCGGATATTGCGGCCGCGACAGGTTTGAGCCCGGCGGCGGTGACCTTCGTCGTCAGTGATCTGATCTCGGAAGGTTATCTCATCGAAGGCAAGACGATACCAGGCGGTGGAGGGCGTAGGCCCATTCCGCTCGAGATCAACTATGCCGGCCATCTCGCCATCGGCATCAAAATGAATGTTGGCAGTCTGGAATGCGTACTTACCGATCTATCCACTGCAACGCTCTCGTCCCTTACTATCGAGTTCAAGGATCCTTCCCCGCAATCGGTTCTGGATGCGGCGGAAAAAGCGGTGACACGATTGCAGCGGCTGGCGCCGGAAGGGGCCGGGCTGCTGACCGGAGTAGGCTTTTCCATGCCGGGCACAATCGATGCGGAGAGGGGAATCTGCATCAAAAGCCATCGCTTTTTCTGGGAAAATGTGCCGTTTGCCAGCATGTTACAGGAGCGTGTGAATGTACCCGTCTGGATGGAGGATGACACGTTGGCCTTCGCGCTGGCGCAGCATCTTTTCGGTCTTGGGCGGCAGCACCGGGTCTTTACGGCGGTGGCCATCGGGGTCGGGATTGGTTGCGCGACGGTGGTGGACGGTAAGGTGCAGCGTGGCGCGCACGGGGATGCGGGCAAGATCGGGCATTCGATGCATATGATTGACGGACCCCTGTGCGAATGCGGGCGCCATGGCTGTCTTCAGGCCTTTTACTCCGAGCCCGCGATCGTCGAACGCTGGCGTAAGGCAATGGGTCTGGACAAGGACCTGGCCGTGAACCGTTACGCGATGAAGGAAGCCGCGTTGCAAGGCGATTCAATTGCCAGGGACATTCTGCAGGAGGCTGGCGAAGGCATTGGCCTTCATCTCGCGCGCATGGTCGCTGTCGTCGATCCGGAAATCATCATTGTCGGCGGTGAAGCGGTGAGTTTCGGCGATCTGCTGTTCAACCCGATGCGAAAGGCGCTTGAGCTCAACTGCTTCACGCCACCGCCTGCACTCGTGCCGGATGAGAGAGATAATTTCTGGAGCAGCGGTGCGGCGGCTCTGGCGACGCAAGGCCTGTTCAATTTCGAGATGACGACGCCTGCCTTTCCCGCATAACAAAGCGGCGAAGGTGCTTGTGACACCTTCGCCGCTCGTTTCGGGGGATTTACACCCCTCTGGGAGAACATTACGGGCTTGAGTTAGCCAATTTCGATGACAAGGCAACCATAGCCTTCGAGTGTATATTCACCGGAAACATCACTTCCTGTCAGCAAGTCCTTACCGGATGCGAGGTTTGTCAGCTTCCGGTCGGTTTCCAACGTGTTGAGAACAAACAGCAGCTTGCGATCCTCTGCCGTGCGCATCACCACTTCCACGCCTTCCGGCAAATCCGCGATAAGCGGTTCGATACCAGCTTTTGCGAGGACGACGTCATCCAATACATCCACCAGATCATCGGTGAGATAGGTTGCGAGATAGATCACCTGTCCCTTGCCGACCTTGCGCCGCGTCGCTGCTGCCCGACCCTTGGCAAAGCGGTTAGACCAAGTGGCGATGGTCTCCACGTCATCATCGAGCGTCAGCAACTCATAGAGATGCTCGGCCTCGATGGTGCGTCCACCGATGTCGATCGTGTATTTGCGGAAGGCCGAGGAGGAGGGGAGGATATGTGGGGGCACGTAATGGCCATCCTCCACGCCCTTCTTCTGGAAGAGACCATCACCATCCCTCGCCGTGATACGACCGAATTCTTCGACGCGAACACCGCAGAGTTTTGCAAGCGCCCCGCCAGGGGCCAGTTCCCGGATGATATGGTTGTTGATGTCGCGCGTACCAGTCATGGCGCCGACGATCAGCGTGCCGCCGGCCTCAACGAAGGCTTCTACATTGGCCGTCCACTCCTGATTCCACATGACCCAATGGGGGATGTAGAGCGCCTTGAGCCGGGAAAGATCGTCTTCAGGATGAATGAAGCCGCATGAAATCCCGCGCTCATAGCAATGGCGATGCAGCAGGGTCGCATCGTCCTGCGGAGAGGGCAGGCCGATCGGATAGGTCTTGTGGGCTTCCTGATTGTCGAAATCCGCACCGGCGATGCCAATATCCATATGGACCGAGGTTCCGAGCAGCTTGTCCTTGATCTTCGCTATATCGCGCGCAAACTGCTTTGCTTCGTCGAAACGGCGGCGGCCGACATCATCATGATCGATCAGGCCCATCCAGTAGATTTCCGCACCGAAATGCGCAGGACGCCAGCGGAAGAACATCAGGCCATCGGCCCCACGCGAAACGGATGACAGTGCCATGCGCCGCATTTCGCCCGGTTCCGGCGTCATGGTGGTAAAGGCCGGCTGGCTGCCCAGGCCCGAGGCCTGTTCCGGCACGATGAAGTTGCCGGTATAGCTGCGGCAGAGATCGAGCTTCAGTGCCTGAGTGGCACCATGTCCGCCGTTGCGTCGGAACTCGTCATAGAGCATCGGATAGATGTCGAAGCCGATGAAGTCGAGGTCTTTTCCGAAGTCACCGCGAAAATCGATATCGGTCAGATTGCCGAGATTGTGGAAGATGAACCAATCCGGGTTCGTCGCCCGCAGGATTTCCACCTGATCGCGCTGGAACGCGGCAGTCGCCGTGGCCAGGAAACGGTGATAATCCTGCACATGGCCGGGGCTCAGATAGGACGGTGCCATCGGGTAGGGCAGCACGACTTGATCGAAATTGTCATAGGAGGTCGCCCAGAAATGGCCACCCCATGCAAAATTCAGCGCGTCTATGCTGTCGTATTTGTGGCGCAGGAAGTTGCGGAAGGCGAGCGTTGCGGAATCTGAGAAGGACTCGGATACGGTGGTGTTCAGTTCATTGTCCGTTTGCCAGCCGATGACATATGGGTTGTCCTTATAATGCTCCGCCATCGCCTTGGTGATGCGGCGGCTGTGATGGCGCAGCACGGGGCTCGTGGTGTCGCCATGCTGGCGCGAGCCGTGACTTGCACGACGGCCCTTGCGGTCGACACGGAGGATTTCGGGATAATTCATACTCAACCAGCGCGGTGGCGTTGCCGTAGGCGTGCAGAGAATGGTGTTGATGCCGGTTTTACCAAGGCCTTCGATGGCGCGGTCGAACAGATCGAAATCGAATTTTCCTTCAAAGGGCTCCCAGATGTGCCAGGCAAATTCGCCCACGCGCACGGCATTGAAGCCCGCTTCCTTCATCCGGTCAGCATCGCGCTGCCAGTAGCTTTCGTCCACATGTTCAGGATAGTGCGGCACACCAAGCAAAAAATCGTCAAGGTTAAGGGTGCGCCAGGCCGATAGCGGCGCAGGTTTCGTCCGTTTCATTGCGGAAACTCCAGTTTACTTTTGGGTCACAGGCTTGGGAGGTGTGAGCGTTTTGCCATCGGGGCCAAACAGGTAGCAGTCATCAAGGGCGAAGCCGACGCGGATGGATGAGCCGACATCGAAGGGCACAACCTTTCCAAGCTGGATCGTGACATTGTGCGTGCCGGTGTCGGAGCCGACAGCCATCAGTGGTGAGGCATCCGCATGGACAATAGTTTCCCGACCCAGATGCTCGACAAGGCGTACCTTCGCGTCGAACGTCATCAGCGAAGGGTCGGCATCCTGTGTTTGCAAACGCTCTGGCCGGACACCCAGCGTTACCGTGTCGCCCGTCTTCACCGAGGCGTCGGCAGTCAGCGGAACGCGGAGTTCTTCAAGTCCAGCAAAGGAAACGGCAGCAGTGCCTTGTTCTGTTCTGATGACCTTGCCTTCGAAGAAGTTCACTCGCGGCGCGCCGAGGAAGCCCGCGACGAAATGGTTTTTCGGGTTGGCGTAGAGCTCCAGCGGTGAGCCGACCTGCTCGATCTCGCCCTTGTTGAGAACGACGATGCGGCTTGCCATGGTCATGGCTTCAACCTGATCGTGAGTCACGTAGATCATCGTTGAGCCGAGCTCGGCATGCAGCGTCGAAAGCTCGACGCGCATCTGGGTGCGAAGGGCAGCGTCGAGGTTCGACAACGGTTCATCGAATAGGAAAACCTCCGGCGAACGGGTAATCGCCCGGCCGATGGCCACACGCTGGCGCTGGCCGCCGGACAATTGCTTTGGCAGCTTGTCCAGTTGCTCATCAATCCGCAGGATTGCGGCGGCGCGTTTGACCGCAGCATCGATCTCTGCTTTCGGGCGCTTTGCCATGCGCAGCCCAAAGCCCATGTTTTCGGCAACGGTCATGTGCGGGTAGAGGGCATAGGACTGGAACACCATGGCGATGCCACGGTCGCCCGGTTCTTCCTTCGTCACATCCCGGCCATTGATTATCAGTTTACCGGAGGAGATCGTCTCCAGACCGGCAATGGTCTTCAGCAGGGTAGATTTGCCACAGCCCGACGGGCCTACCATGACGATGAACTCGCCCTTTTCGATCGTCAGATTGATGTTCTTCAAGGCGTGGAAGCTGGTGTAATGCTTCTGGACGTTGAGGATTTCGACGCTGCTCATGTCAGTCGTATCCTTGCTGATCGGTGAGAGTTGGGTTGTGCGGCTGGCGGAAGCGGTCATCCTTTGACGGCTCCCATGGTCAGGCCGGAAACGAAGTGCTTCTGCATCAGGAAGAACATCACGACAGGGGGCACGGCGACGAAGATCGTTGCCGCCGACACGATGTTCCAGGCAGAGACCCATTCGCCCTTGAGGTTGGAGAGGCCAGCGGTCACGGGCTTGATCGCGTCGCTTTGCGTCAGCACCAGCGCCCAGAAATAATCGTTCCCGATGAAGGTGAAGGTCAGGATGGCGAGCGCCGCCAGTGCAGGCCGCACCAAGGGCACGACGATGTGGACCAGCGTTTGCCAGGGCGACGCACCTTCTGCACGGGCCGCCTGAAACAGCTCATCGGGAAGGGCCGCGATGAAGTTGCGCATGAAGAGTGTCGCAAAGCCGGTCTGGAAGGCGATGTGGAATATCATCAGGGCCCAATAGGTGTCGTAAAGCCCGGCCCACACCATCAGATCCCGGATCGGGATCATCATCACCTGTTGCGGTAGAAAGTTGCCGCCGACGAACAGCGTGAACAGCACCATCGAGCCGCGGAAACGGTAGCGTGACAGCACGTATCCGGTCAGCGTCGAGAAGATCAGGACCATGATCACCGAGGGAATGGTGATAATCATGCTGTTGGCGAAGTAGCGCAGCATCTTGGTCTGCTGGAACACGGCCACATAATTGTCTGTCAGGCTGAACTTGGTTGGCCAACCCCAGTAATTGCCTGCCATCACATCGTCGAATGACCGGAAGGACGTCATGATGACGGCAAAGAGTGGTAGAAGCCACAGCGCAAGAATGACGCATACCATCGTCATATAGGCAATGCGGGCCACGGTTTTGTTTTCGGGGATAGGACGTGGATACATCAGATCACGCTCCCTTCTCGGCCTTGACGAGGCCGCGCAGATACCAGGCGATGAAGATGGACATGATGAGGAACAGAACGGTCGCAATCGCCGCGCCATAGCCAAAGCGGTAGGAGAAGATCGACTGTTCGTACATCTGGTAGGCAAGCACGGTGGAGGAGCCGAATGGACCACCGGCAGTCATGACCGAAATCGCATCGAAGGAGCGTAGCGCGCCGACCACGGTAATGGCGACGGCGATGAAAGCCACCTGCGTCAGCTGCGGCAATACGATGTGTCGCAACATGGGCCAGCCCCGCGCGCCATCGACCCGCCCAGCCCCGATCATCTCCTCGTCGAGATTGTTGAGGCCAGCCAGGAACAGCACCATGCAGAAGGCCACCTGGGGCCAAAGTGCTGCGATGACGACGGCGAAGGTCACGAGGTTTTCGTCCGAAAGCAGCGCCGGTGCCGTGGCCCCAAAGGCCTGATAGATGATGGCCAGCAAGCCGAAGGTCGGGTCGTAGAACCAGCCGAAGATGACGCCCACCGTAACCGCCGCCAGCACCAGTGGCATGAAGAAGAGCGATTTGACGATGCGCATTCCGGCGATCTTCTGGTTGACCAGAAGCGCAATCGCGAGCCCCAGGGGTGGCGCCAGCAGGAACATCACCAGCCAGATCGCATTGTTTTTCAGGGAGATATAAAACTGCGGATCATCGATCAGTTCGGCATAGTTCGCCAGGCCCACCCATGTTTTGGCGCCCATGCCATCCCATTCGTGAAAGGAAATCCAGAACGTCTCGATCGATGATGCGATGATGACGACCAGAAAAAGGATAAGACCCGGCGCGAGAAGAAGCGCAGGCGTCAGCCAGTTGCGATGGCGGCGCCACCAGATAGACATGAGACCATCCTGTCGGTGAGGAGGGGAGGCAACAACGCCTCCCATTTGGTGTTCAGGCAGAGCTTAGCCGTGGATGCGTTGGCGCGTGCGCTCGATCTGCGTGAGGATTTGCTCACGGCGATCCGGCTTGACCATGAATTCCTGGAAGCCCTTGAGGCCTGCAAGTGCAAGGTCCGGGTCGCTGTCACGGTCGTAATATTGCGCCGTGCCCTTGACCTTCTTCATCTCCTCGACCGCCATTTTCAGGATCGGGTCGTCGCCGATTGCGCAGTCGCTGCGAGCAGGCACGTTGCCTTCCGGGGACAAATAGGCGCTCAGATTTTCCGGCTTGTAGAAGAAGGCGAGGAATTCGCGGGCCAGTTCCCTGTTCTTGGAACCGGAAGGCAGATGGATCGAATCCACCGAGAAATCCTCGAACTGCTCGACGCCCGCCTTGATGGTCGGGAAGGGCGCGAAGCGCACATGCTGAAGGTCTTCCGGCGGGAAGGCATATTTGATGAAGTTGCCGAGATCCATCATCGCCGCCTTCTTCTGGACCAGAGAAGCAGCTGCCGGATCCCAGGCAAATGAAGTGCCGTTTGGCGTGAAGAAATCGGCCTTGATCAGCTGTTCCCACTTGTCGAACACGTCTTTCAGGGATGGGTCGGTGTATTTCACCTTGCCTGCCATCAGGTCCATGTGGTGCTGAAGACCATTGATGCGCAGGTTCATATGGTCGAACCATCCGCCGCAAGGCCACTGGTCCTTCGTGCCCATGCTCATGGGAATGATGCCAGCCTTCCTGGACTGTTCGGCCAGCGTGAAGAAGTCATCGAATGTCTTTGGAACGCTCAGGCCGAACTGGTCGAACGTATCCTGACGATAGAACAAACCCCAGAGAATGCCGCCGGTCGGCAGGCCATATTGCTTGCCATCAACGGTGACGGAGCCGAGCGTCGCGCCGAGAACATCGGCATATTTTTCGCGCTGAACCAGATCGGAGATGTCCTCGAACAGACCCTTGTCCACGAAGCTGCGCATGCGGCTGCCCGAAAACCAGAAGCAGACATCCGGCGGGCTCGCCACGAGATAGTTGCGAATGGCCGTCTTGTGCGCCTCGTGATCCATATTGTTGACGGTCACGGTGACACCATTGGAATCACCAAACGCCTTGGCAATGCTCTCCAACGCCTTGCGCTGATCCGCGTTGCCACGGTTTGAAATGATGGTTAGTTGTTTGCTCTGCGCAATGGCAGGTGCAGAGAGCGCGGCGGAAGCAATGGCTGCGCCTGTGCCCTGAAGAAAGCGACGACGAGACGTCGGCAGAAATTGTAGTTTTGATCTCATATCGGATTTCCTCCCGTCAATGACAGCCGGTAAAAAATCAAAGAACGCCTCGTCGGTCAATAATTAATTTAATAAATAAAATAATTGGTGACGGATCGAAGAAATGCTGGCGGGAGGCATCATCGAGCTAAGTTTATAACCATCTTCAGAAACTCAGTATCTCTACAGCCAACCCGATCTGGCACGTTAATCGAGAGACAGATATGGGTCTAAGCAGCGACGGAGCAGAAATGTTCATCGACATGGACAACGCCGATAGCGATCTATTGAGGTTAAGAGGCCCAGGACCCGACCGGGCCGGGCCGAAAATATTTCAACCGCTCTGCGGGGGAAACACACGGGTTCCGGCGTATAAGCTGCAAGAGCCGAGAAAAGCGAGCAGTGCACATGCGGGCACGAGAATTGGCGCCATGGCAGGAGATGGAGTTTAGATGGGTCGCGCTCGTATTCTTGATCAAGCGGAGTCTGGGGAGGGGCATGGTCAAACCCCGGGCCTATAATGAGACTTCTGATGGGGAGCTTCTGTACTGGTCTGCGCAGGGAGACCGGAGAGCTTTCGACGAAATTGTCATGCGTCACGGTTCGTTTGCCCTGAGTGTGGCAAGCCGTTTGACCCTAAATATTCGTGATGCTGAGGACGTCGCCCAGGATGCGATGGTCAAGCTATGGCATCAGGCCAGTCGTTTTGATCCAGAACGCGCCCGCTTGAGAACATGGCTCTACCAGATCGTCGTCAATCTCTCTATCGACCGGCGCCGTCGCAGAGAAGCGGTATCACTTCCTGATAACTTCGACGCTGTCGATCCTGGTGCATTGGCGGATGAGATATTGGCAAAAGCCGAGCGCGATGCTGCCGTTGCTGCGGCTCTCCGTGCGCTGCCTCCTCGTCAGCAGGCCGCGATGATGCTCGTCTACGAAAAAGGGGTTTCCGGCGCGGAGGCGGGGCGCATTCTTGGATTGTCAGCCAAGGCGATAGAGCGTCTGCTTGCACGCGCGAGAACCACTTTGCGTGAATGGTTGCTGGCAGAGCATGATAAATAGGGAGAATAGACATGTTGTCGATCGAACGTTTTACGTCACTCGCGCGAAGTTACGGTGCGAATTTTGATCTGTGGCCCATCGAGGTACGGGGCGATGCTCTGGCTCTGCTGGAAGTCTCGAAAGAGGCTCGAGCTGTTCTTGCAGAGGAATGCAAACTTGATGATGCGATCAGTGCTGCGCCCTGGCATCGGGAAACCTCCTTGTGGCCAGCTGACGAGCGCAACGCTGCCTTGTTGCGCTTGAGAACGAACGTCGCTGCGCGCATAGCGGTTAAGCGACCTGGACTTTACCTTCTGCCCGGACGTTTTTTTGCGTATGTTCGCGGACTGTGGCCGGATCTGAATTGGGTCGGGTTTGCCTCTAGCGGTGGAATCGCGGTGGTTGCAGGTCTTTTCATTGGAATGCATTTTCCGGGTGTACCCGCCTCCAACGATCTGGTCTCAACCCTTCAGGTCGCGTCAATCCCTATTTTCATGGAATGAGCAGGAACATGGTTCACGAACAGGCAGGCAGACAAAAATGGATGCGAATTATCCTCGGCGTATCGCTCGCGTTGAATTTGTTCCTTGTCGCTTTTTGGGGAGGGCAGATGCTGCGTTCACAACCACCTGTTCCGAGTGGTGATGATCCTCTGGCCCGCATACTGGCTGTTGCGGAAGCAAACCTCCCTCCTTCAGACGCCAAAATTTTCCGAGAGACTCTCCTCAAGGAAAAACCGCGATACGCGCAAACAGTCGAGAAACTTATCCAGGCTCGGCAAGAAATGTTGAAGCAGGTCTCGGCGGATCCATTTGATCCAGCCGCAACCGTCACGGCACTTAACGCAACGCAGACTGCGTGGACGGAATTCATGGATGCAATTGGGCGTCCATTGGTTGATGCGGTGGGTGTAGTTTCCCCCGAAGGCAGGCGCAGGGTGGTTGCCGATCAAAAGGCAAAGGGGATAATGCGCGTGCCGTAACGGGTAGTGGTCGAGCGCGAGACCAAGCCGATATCCGGTCTTTTCCTTCGGAAGTGCGCTCCGCGAACGTGTCGAGGAATCCTGGTTCGAGGCATTCCACGTTCCCCGCTATCTGGCTCGCTGTGAACTCTATCAGGTGAAACAACGCGACTGGACCATGAAGAAGTGGCACGCGCTAGCCCGAAGCGGCGGTGCCATCTCCTGAGCGTATCCCACGTCACTCTCCAAGCCTAATGCATGGGGGCGGGGCGCTCAATGAACGCAATTGCAAAGCGGCCGTCGACGCCGGGTCCGATAGAGGTAAAATACCTTGGCAAACAAGGTAATTTCATCGCTATCAGCATAATTTGACGTCTTGATTCTCAATGAGTTTCGGTAGCTCCAAAGGCAAAATTGGTCGGCAATCGATACTGTTTCGGAGCCAGCCCATCTTCCCCTGTTTTGTCGAGCGGTACATTGCTGTTCGTCGCAGAATCCCAGGCCTTTAGCTCCCCCCATTGACGGCGTTGCGTGCAAAAAAATCCAACCATCCATGTCGCATCGGGCATCGGGCACCGTATCAGTAGCACTTCATCGATTTCGGAGGACTGCTGATGTTTTCAAAATTTGCCCTGGGGTTACTTCTGAGCATGTCTGGCCCTGTTGCTGGAATGGCTCACGAGCAAGCTTCCAAAGTTCCATGGGAGACAACCCCATGGGTGCAGGAGCCCTCGGAGGAGTTTTGTCTCTCGACCGAAGACGGAAAGCGGGATGCTTTCTGCGTAACGCTCCAGGCTGACGAGGACGGATATGAGTTGTGCATGTCCGACGAGGTGGCTTCGACAACGAAATGTGTCAGCAGCTACCGCTTTGACGACTCCGACGCTTCCGAGGCTGAAGGCCCGGAGGAAGGTCGTTGGAGCGGCATCAACCTTTAAATACCTGAGCGAAATGACCTTATCGGTCGAGTTTCCCAACGCCTAGGCTCGGAAAGTCCCGACCACCTCAAAAGGAAAAAGTAATGAACAAAACGCGTATTTGGCTTATGCGCCGCATCATCCTGAGTGCATTTGCAGCGATTCTGATGGCCGCAATGTCAGGCCCGGCGTTGGCGGCAGCAAGAGGAGCCACGGTCACAAGCGTCAATCTGAGGGCGGGGCCTGGAACATGGTATCCCGTGGTTACCGCGATGCCGCCAAGTGCAGCTCTTACCGTTTATGGGTGCCTCGACGCAGCCTCCTGGTGCGATGTGTCGTGGGGTGGTGCGCGCGGCTGGGTCTCCTCGAACTATGTCAGCATCTACTATCAGGGTCAAACGGTCGCAATATCACCGGCACTCATTCCGGCGATCGGCTTGACTGTTGTTGCGTTTAACCAAGCCTATTGGAACAACCACTATGCCAGCCAACCATGGCACGGGCAGTGGAACAGCTATTATGCCCCAGGTGGCCGCGCTGCCGCTGTGCGTGGTCCTTACGGCGGCGGTGCGGCCGCGCGGGGAGGGTGTGTAGGCCCGGCCTGTGGTGGTTCCGGCGTCGTGCGCGGTCCCAATGGCGGCGGTGCGGCCGCGCGGGGAGTTTGCGGACCGGAACGGTGCGCCGGTGGTGCCGTCATGCGGCGGCCTGGTGGCGGAGTTGAGTTTCGCAGGGGCGTCATAGAGCGTTAAGGCGAACCTTTCAGGGTGGCCAGTTGCAGGAAAGCGCACGCCGTTCCCGTTCAAATCCGGACCGTCAGCCATGACGTCGGATAGGCTGAGGCGGTTCACCGCCTCGGCATCTTCGGTCAAAAAGGTGTGGACCAGCCTGCCGGTGCAGAAACACCGTAACAACGCACCATGCACAGGAGATCAACTTTGGATCATCGCCCAATTAGTCGCCCCCCGACTTCCGGTCTGTCCAAGACTGCCCGGAGCGGACCTTCCGGTACACTGTCAATGTGGGCGCGCGGTCTGGCGACCTCGGCGATGGCGCTCTCCGTCACCGCCTGTGCAACCACGCCGCCACCGTCTCAAGCGCTGTCTTCGTCGGCATATCTACGCCCGACCTCGGACAAGATGAGGCCCTACGCGTACCGTCGGCCGGATGCGAATTTCGCCGCCTACAGTCGCGTCATTATTCCTCCCACGATGATCTACGCAGGGCCCGACGCACAGTTTGGCAAGATGTCCGCCACAGATAAGCAGGCACTCGCCAGCTACATGCATCAGGAATTCTCCAAGGTTCTTGGCCGACGCTTTCAGCCCGTAGCGCAGGCGGGGCCAGGTACGTTACGCGCCAGGCTGACCCTGACCGGTGCGGAAGCAAGCACACCGGTGCTATCCACCGTCTCGCATGTTTTCCCGGGCGGGCTCGTTGTCAATGCCGGCGCTCAGGCAATTGGCGGCCGCGGCACGTTCTCAGGCTGGGTTTCCTATGCTGTCGAGATCGAGGACGCTGAAACCGGCTCCCTGCTCTACGCCCATGTTGCGAGCAGGAGCGCCAACGCGCTCGACATCACCGCCAATTTCCGGGGGCTCGACGCGGCGAGGGCCGGAGTACGCTCAGCGGCAGACCAGCTGGGCAACGAACTGGCCGGCACATCCAGATAGCTGTGGATGCCAATTGCCTCTTTCGCTTCGCCCAAAGCGGCCGGCGGCGTCCTGGCGTCAAAACAAGAAAACTCGGTGGGCTAAAGATTGCCGGCCTCACAAACTAACTTTTGCATAAAGAGGGAACCCATAATGGTTCGTAAATACATCTACTGGGTTAGCACAGCGATGTTGTGCGTAATTTACCCTGTTGCGACGATCTTCTCTATGGTTCAAGGCGACACCTTCAGCCAGGTTGACGGGGCATTGGTCTACCCGGCATATCTCCCGACAATCCTGACGGCCGTGAAGCTTGTGGGTCCCGCGATGATCCTCGCGCGGATTAGTGTCTTCCTGAGTGACCTCGCCTATCTCGGCATGCTCTATTATGTGTTGCTGGCTCTCTCGGCGCATCTCGTCGCCGCCGAATACGCCGGATCGGTCCAGTCTGTCGTCGGGCTGGCGGCGCTTGTTGCGTCCTTCGTGACCCAAAATGCGGCGCGCAAGAAAAAGTCGCCTTACTCACCGGAGGGTGCGGCGTGCTTTGGCGCGTCTTGAAATGGCGAGGTTCGTGGCGCGTGTCTCAGCCCGGTCGGCCCATAGGCTCGCTATACCCAGACCGCGCCAATTCCAGCTCCGCCACCACACCTTTCAGAACTCGTCCCGAGGGTTCGAACACCAAGAGAAGCGTATCATGGCCCTACTAACGCGCATCAGTCCGGCGATATCGCTCGCACTGCTAACAGCTTGCGCTCCCGCGGAACAGCCTGTGCCCAAGGAGGCGCGATACGTCGAGACGATCGTCATTGAGGCGACGGAAGTTTCCGGTACCACCTCGACCTCCGGCAAAATCAGCGCACGCATCCAGGCCGACCTTTCCTTTCGTGTCGGCGGACGAATTGCGGAGCGGATGGTGGACGTCGGCGACCACGTGAAGGCCGGGCAGGTTCTCGCGCGTATCGATGACAAAGAGCAAAAGGCCGATCTGCAGGTGGCTTTGGCAAACCTCCGGTCCGCACAGGCGCAGAGGACCCAGGCACAACTGTCATATACCCGTCAGCAAAGCCTGATCGCTACTTCCGTGACGACCCAGGCCGCAGTCGACAGCGCGCGTGAGGCCCTTCTCACCGCACAGGCCACCGTCCGGTCGGCGGAGGCCCAGGTGGATACAGCGAAGGATACATTGCAGCAAACGGTCCTGAAATCAGAGGCCGACGGCATCATCACGGCTCGCAATGCTGAGGTCGGTCAGGTCGTGCAAGCTGCTCAAGCAATTGTTTCGCTCGCCTATGACGGCCCGCGGGATGCCGTTATCAATATTGATGAGGCCGCTTTGCTCGGTCGCGGGGTCGAAGACGTGGCTGAGGTCAGGCTTTTGTCCGGCGGCGGGACGTACAAGGCAAGAGTGCGCGAGGTCTCACCCAGCCTTGACACGACGACGGGAACCATCCGGGTCAAGCTTGGTCTTGAAGGTGGGCTTGATGCACCGCTCGGCAGCAGTGTCGTCGTGACTGCCAGATACAAGCCACAAACGGTGATCGAGCTGCCCTGGTCGTCCATGGCATCCTCAGATGGACGTCCCGCCGTCTGGCTTGTCGACCCAAACACCCGGGCGGTGTCACTTCATCCCGTGGGTGTCACCAGCTACGCCGTCGAACGATTTTCTGTGGGATCTGGTCTGAACGCAAACGACGTGGTTGTTTCCAACGGCACCAAGTTTCTGAGTGACGGCGACGTCGTGACTTTCGAAGGAGCGACGCCATGAAGAGAGTTCTTCAGCTATCGGTGCTGCTTTCGACCCTGGCGCTTTTGTCGGCGTGTGAGAAGGAAGAAAAAACCGCAATTGTGCAACCGCGACCCGTTCTTTTCCAGATCGCAGAGCCGTCCCCATCGGCGGCGTTCTCGCTGCCGGGCACGGTAGAAGCACGGGTGCAGACCGAGTTCGGTTTCCGCATTCTCGGTCGCATCGTCACCCGCAAGGTGCTGGTCGGGGACTTCGTGAAGAAGGGCGATGTTCTGGCGACTATTGACCCGCTGGCGCTCGAGCTAGCAGTCAGCAGCGCGCAGTCTGACCTCTCCAACAGCCAGGCGCAACTTGTCAACGCCCGCATCAACGAGGGTCGGCAACGCACCCTGTTCGAGAGGCGAAGCGGGACGAAGGCCACGTTCGAGACCGCGCAACAGGAACGTGAGACCGCCGAAGCCAATGTCAATAAGGCACAGGCCAATTTGGACAAGGCCAAGGAGCAGCTTGGCTACGCGCGCCTTGTTGCCGAATTCGACGGTCTTGTCACCGCAACTTCCGCCGACGTCGGTCAGGTGGTCTCCGCCGGTCAGACTGTTGTCACCCTGGCGCAGCCGGATGAGCGCGATGCCGTACTCGACGTTCCCGAAGCTGCAGGTGTGTTACTGAAGCCTGGAGCGGAATTCGATGTCGCCCTGCAACTCGACCCAGCGATCCACGCCAAGGGGCTGGTCCGCGAGATCGCACCCGAAGCGGAGGACACAACCCGCACTCGGCGGACACGGCTGACCCTCGTCAATCCACCGGAAGCGCTCCGACTTGGAGCAGTCATAACGGCCAGTACCAGCAGTGGTGAAACACCGCTCATCCGACTGCCTTCATCTGCTGTGCGAGTGGACGGAGCAAATGCATTTGTCTGGATCATCGACGTCCCGACCGGAAAGGTGTCGTCGCGTTCGGTGACCATCGCCGAGCCGTTGGTCGTGGGTGGCACTGTGACTGTAACCGAAGGAATCAACCCCGGCGACCGCGTCGTCACCGCCGGCGTCAACACGCTTGAAGACGGTCAGACCGTCCGTATCGATCAGGAGTCCGTGATTTGAAACCTTTCAACCTCTCGGAGTGGGCCCTCGAGCACCGCTCGCTCGTCTGGTACTTCATGATCGTCTTTAGTCTTGCTGGCGCCTTTTCCTACTTGAATCTCGGGCGCGAGGAAGACCCGAATTTCACCGTCAAGACGATGATCATCAATGTGCGGTGGCCCGGTGCATCCGCAGAAGAGGTCACGCGGCAGGTCACCGACAGGATCGAGAAGAAGCTCGAGGAGCTCGACGCCCTCGACTTCACACGCAGCGAGACGATTGCAGGACAGGCGACGGTCTATGTCGACCTTCTACCGACCACCAAGGCGAAGGACGTGGCAGGCAACTGGGTACGCGTCCGCAATATGATCGACGACATCAAGGGCGACTTCCCGAGTGGTGTAGTGGGTCCGTTCTTCAACGATAGCTTCGGCGATGTGTATGGCAACGTTTTCGCGTTCACCTCTGACGGCCTGACGCAGCGGCAGCTGAGGGATCTTGTGGAAGACACGCGCGTGAAACTGCTGAACGTCCCCAACGCCGGCAAGATCAACATTATCGGAGCGCAGGACGAGGTCGTGTATCTCGAGTTCTCGACCCGCAGAATCGCCGCGCTTGGCATCGATCAGCAGTCCGTCATCGAGACGCTGCAGGCGCAGAACGCCGTCGCCCAGTCCGGCTTCGTCGACGCAGGGCCGGAACGGATCGCAATTCGGGTTAGCGGCCAGTTCACGTCGGAGGACAGTCTCAAGGCGATCAATCTTCGGGTCAACGACCGCTTTTTCCCATTGACCGACATTGCGACGATAAAGCGGGGCTACGTCGATCCACCGACGTCGCTGTTTCGCTTCAAGGGCGAGCCGGCGATTGGCCTTGCCGTCGGCATGACCCCCGGTGCCAATCTCACGACGTTTGGTGAGGCGCTGGACGAGGCTATGACGCGCGTCGTCGCCGATCTCCCGATCGGCGTGACAGTCGAACGGGTTTCCGACCAGCCGGCTGTCGTGGAAGAAGCGGTTTCCGGCTTTACCCGAGCCCTGTTCGAAGCCATCGCAATCGTTCTCGCGATCAGCTTCATCAGCCTTGGCTTTCGGGCCGGTCTCGTGGTGGCGATCTCGATTCCGCTCGTTCTGGCCATCACCTTTGTCGTCATGGAATACACTGGCATTTCACTTCAGCGCATCTCGCTGGGCGCGTTGATCATCGCGCTCGGACTTCTCGTGGACGATGCTATGATCGCAGTCGAGATGATGGTTGCGCGGCTTGAAGTGGGCGACGATCTGCGCACGGCTGCGACCCATGTATACACCTCGACCGCATTCCCGATGCTGACGGGTACGCTCGTTACTGTCGCCGGCTTCATCCCGATCGGCCTCAACAGCAGCGCGGCGGGCGAGTTTACCTTCACCCTGTTTGTCGTGATTGCCGTTTCGCTTGTCGCTTCCTGGGTGGTGGCAGTGTTATTCACCCCCCTGCTGGGCGTGACAATCCTGCCGAAAACCATGAAATCTCACCATGATCAGAAGGGCCGCGTTGCGCGCGGTTTTGCCTGGCTCCTGGGCATTGCCATGCGCTGGCGTTGGATCACGATCATCGCCACAGTGGTTGTCTTCGCACTGTCGCTTGGCGGTCTCGGCCTTGTACAGCAGCAGTTCTTTCCGGCTTCCGACCGCTTAGAACTCATTGTGGACTGGAGCATGCCCCAAAACAGCACGATTGCCGAGACCGACCGGCAGATGGCGAAGTTTGAGCGCGAGAAGCTCACAGGCAATACCGACATCGACCATTGGTCGACCCATGTCGGCGAAGGTGCGCCACGCTTCATCCTCTCCTACGACGTGCAGACGCCGGCTGTCTGGTTCGGACAGATCGTTATCGTCGCCAAGGATCTCGACTCGCGCGACAGGTTGCGTAAGGATCTTCAGGCCTATCTTGCGAAGACGTTCCCGGGGACCGATGCCTTCGTCAAACTGCTGGACATTGGTCCGCCCGTCGGCAAGCCAGTGCAGTACCGCCTCAGTGGCCCCGACATCCAGGGGGTTCGCGATCTTGCGCTGAAATTCGGCGCGGTGATCAACCGCCAGCCGCTACTGTCTAACATGACCTATGACTGGAACGAGCCGACGCGTGTCGTGAAGGTGGACGTTCTTCAGGACAAAGCGCGTCAGCTCGGCGTGTCGTCCGAGGATATCGCGAACGTGCTGAACAGTGTCGTCCAAGGGACTTCCATCACCCAGATCCGCGACGACATCTATCTGATCGATGCCATCGGCCGGGCCGAAGACGCCGAGCGTGGATCGATCGAGACGCTGCGCAATCTCCAGCTTCCGGGGGCGGACGGCAAATCTGTGCCGCTGTCCGCCGTTGCGAAATTCCGCTACGAACTCGAACAACCGAAGATCGCGCGAAGAGACCGCATCCCGACGGTCACCATAAAGGCCGCCGTCGTCGGACCGACACAACCGGCAACCATTGTCGAACAGCTTAAACCTGACGTGCAGAAGTTCACCGACGCCCTTCCAGTGGGTTACAAGGTCGAGATCGGCGGTTCGGTGGAATCGAGCGCGGACTCGCAGGCTCCCATCATCGCCGTTGCGCCGCTGATGCTGTTTACAATGGTGACAATCCTTATGATCCAGCTTCAAAGCTTCAGCCGTCTCTTCCTGGTGTTCGCCGTCGCGCCGACCGCCGTGATCGGGGTGGTCGCGGCGCTCTTGCTTAGCAATGCGCCTATGGGCTTCGTCGCGATCCTCGGCGTGCTTGCCTTGATTGGCATCCTCATCCGAAACTCGGTTATTCTTGTTGTGCAGATCGAGCATCTGAGGAGCGAGGGCGTCGCGCCGTGGCAGGCCGTCTTCGAAGCGACCGAACACCGGATGCGCCCGATACTTTTGACGGCGGCGGCCGCCACTCTCGCGCTCATACCGATCTCGCGGGAGGTATTCTGGGGACCAATGGCTTACGCCATGATGGGAGGGATCGTTGTGGGCACGGTCCTGACGCTCCTGTTCCTCCCGGCTCTCTACATCGCCTGGTTCCGGATACCTGCCCAGGATGCAGACGTGTCAACCGTCTCGGCGTGACCCTTGTATAAACTGGCGCGTTGAAAGCGCCCCGTAAAAAACTCAACCGGTTGGATCCATTCATGCCCGTATCGCTTTTTGTCATTCTCAGTCGGTCATCCGGCAGGCTTGTGTTTTTAGCTTTGATTGCTTCTTTGTCGGGATGTGCATCGCGGCCGTCAGCAACGGTCCTCGAGCCCGTCTCGATAGGCCAGAATATGGGCCAGAAAGTCAGTCTCCTCGCCGTCACCAACCGGAACAAGGTCGAAAAGGACGGTGGCTTCGGCAGCAACTGGGCAGGGAACCTGACATACGAACGCTACGACTTCTCGGTGCCGCGCGAACGGACGGTCGCGGCCATCAGGTACCCGTCCAGTACTCCGGACACACGACGGGATTTTTTGGTCACCGGACGGGATCAACTGACCGAAGCGTCGTGGGTTGAGGCCGCAGGTCGTGCGGCGACCTCCGATGGCTCCGTCGCTCTTTTCGTTCACGGATATAACTACCGGTATCAGGAAGCCTTGTTCAGGGCGGCACAAATGGCTGCTGATGCCAGTACTATCAGCCCGATCCTGTTCTCTTGGCCATCCGCAGCAAGCGTGACCGGATACGTCACCGACCGGGATGCGGCACTTTATTCAAGGACAGAGCTCGAGCGCGTTCTGACGGTTCTTGCCAAAGCACCGAAGGTCAAGCGCATCATCCTGTTCGGTCACAGCATGGGCGGCTTCCTGTCTATGGAAGCGGTAAGACAGCTCAAGCTCGAAGGCCGTGATGATGTTCTCGGAAAGCTGCAAATTGTCCTGGCGGCCCCGGACATCGACGTCGATGTGTTCCGGGCACAACTCCTCGACATAGGTCGACTGAAGAACCCAATTACACTTCTTGTTTCGAAGACTGACCGCGCGTTATCCGTGTCGAGCCTGGTGGGCGGTGAACGACCCCGTGTTGGTCTCGTAGACATAGCCGATCCGCAAATAAGGGATGCGGCAATAAAGGCGAACGTTTCGGTCATCGATATCTCGTCCGTCGAGGCAAGCGACGGCCTAGGTCACGACCGGTATGCAACACTCGCCCGCTTTGGCGGCGAACTTGAAAAGGCCGAAGCGCGAGCACGCAACGGTGGGAACGTTGGCGCTTTCGTTTTCGACGCGGCGGGCGCGGCGGTCGCTACTCCGTTCCGGCTCGCCGGGCAGATCGCCCGGCAGTGATGGACTCAAGACACCGACGGAACCATCGTATCAACCCTCTTCCTGCCGGGTGAAACCACTGACTTCGATGAGCATCAGGCCAGGCGTGACTCAAGCGGTCGGCTGGCAGCCACTCACTCTGTTTGGATTGAGGTTTTTTAATTGGACGCCTCTCCTAAGCGGTGAACGGCTGAGGTCGGCTGGCCAACCGAAATCCATTTCGCAAGACAACGCGGCAAGAAGATCTGATCGATTACCATCTGTGCAGCCCCTACGAGGCCCGAGCCCTCGGTCTGTTGGACAACAACAATTCCGAGATCGCGGGTTACGAATGGAAGCGCGTGGCCATAGATCGATTGGCGCATTGAGGCGAGAAACAGATCGCCCAGCTGGGGCAGCGCACCACCGGCTACGATGACCGCGGGGTTCAAAACGTTGATGGTCGCGCCGAGAGCTCTTCCGATCGTCATGCCTGACATTGCAACAAGGCGCTGCGAGGTTTCGTCACCATATCTGACGCCTTCTGCGAGGTGACCCACCTGCAGGGGCGTCCCCTCTTCCTGGAGCCGCGCGAAATACGCACTCTCGCCACTTCTGCCCGCGGAGCCCGCCGCTCTGAGCAGTGCCTCCCCACCCGCTACCGCTTCCAAGCAACCGCGTCGCCCGCATCTGCAAAGTTCATCGCCACCCACCGTAATGTGACCAATGTTTCCCGCAGCGCCTTGCGCGCCGCGCATCACCCTGGAGTCGCTGACAACACCGCATCCGATGGCGAGATCCGCATTCAGATAAATGAAGTCGCGCTGGCCCTTCGCTACCCCGGTCCTCATCTCGGCCAAGGCCAACATGTTGTCGCTCGTGTCCAGCCACACCGGTGCGTCGAATATCGAGGCCAGCCTCTCTCGCACCGGATAGCCGATCCAGCTCGTCGGGAGAGATGGCGAGTCAATCAAGGTGGCGGTCTCAAGGTTGCTGTGCGCAGGCAGCCCTACGCCGACGCCCCATACCTTTTCCCGCCCGATTTCGAGTTCGGCGAGCATCGATTCCCAGCTCGACTGCGCGAATGCGAAGGCGTCGCGCGGGCCGGCGGAAAAATCGCTGGGACGGCTGCGGGTGGACAAGAGCTGTCCCGCGAGGTCGGCCACACCCACGTGGAAGTGTGTGAGGTTTGCAAATCCAACCAAGATCGCGCCCGCACCAGCATTCAATCGAAGTTCGCGCGCTGCCCGCCCGCCTCTCGAGACGCCAGCTTCCCCGTCAACGATGATCTCCGATTCCAGGAGCTGATTCACCCGGTCGCTGATGAGACCGCGACCCAGGCCTGTCACTCTCTGGAGCTCCGGTCGGTCCGTCGCCTCGCCATTCCGGACGAGGTCGAGAACAATGCTGAGACTGTCCACGTCGCCAACTAACTGTCGCATGCTACCTGCCGTTTTCAATCAAGTTTCACCTCTAACTTTTGCATTTATGTTTTCGGAACGCAACTTCCCTTGCACTTTAGCAAATAATATGCAGAAGTATGCATGCCACATGCTAAAGAGGAGTGAGCGGTGGCATTCGTTGTCATGGATGATGGTTTCCGTCGCCACTGAGCGACGACCAGGAGGAGGTTACCTATGAATATGAAAGCAACCCTGTCCGCGCTCGCCATTGGAGTCGTCGCCCTTTCCGCGACGGCCAACGCGCAGGACGCAAAGACAGTCAAGATCGCCTACAGCGTGGACGTTTTGGACGACACACAGAACGCAGTTCTCCAGGCGATGAAGAAACGCGTCGACGAACTGAATTCGACCCGTAAGGACGTCAAGATCGACCTGGAGGTCTACGACGCCCAGTCGAGTGTCGACAAGCAAATCTCCGACGTGCAAACCGCCCTCATTAAGAAGCCGGACGTCCTGATCTTCAGCGCCGTTGACGCCGTTGGGTCGCAGCCGGCTGCCCAGGCGGCGAAGGATGCGGGCGTAAAGATCCTCGACAAGCGCCCGAGCGATCCCGTCGCTGCGACGACGGACGTTGCCTACTACGGTAACGATGAAAACCGTTACTCGAAGGCGACGACGGACTGGATTCAAAAATATCTCGACGCCAACCCGAAGGTCAATTTGAACGTCGGCGTCATTTACGGCGCCCCGGCGCAGACCGCGCAGCTTCTGCGTATCGACGCCATCAAGGCCTTCGCGGAAAAACATCCGGATCGCATCAAGATCATTGCCGAAGGATACGGCAACTGGCTGACCGCAACCGCTCAGAACCTTTCACAGGACTGGCTGCTCGCACATCCCGACATCAACTACATCGCCGCCGCCAATGATATCATGGCGCTCGGCGTATCGAATACGCTCATCTCGGGAAATCGCTCGGACGTTCTCGTGTCCGGCTACGATCTCGCTCCCGACGCTCTCGAGCGCGTCAAGGCCGGAACTCAGGCCCTGACGGTCGGGACCAGCATCGGCGACAACGGCCAGATGATCGACGTCGCGCTCGGCATGGTCGATGGTTCGTTTAAAGAAAAGACCTATTACCTCGACCCGGTCTATGCCGTCGACTCTTCCAACGTCGACGATTTCCTCGCCAAACAGAGCAAGTAATATGACCTGCGCCCGTGGCGGCACGCCGCGGGCCCCCCTATTCCTGAGGTTGACATGACCGATTCAAAACCTTTAGCGGAGCACGGAGGTGTCACGGCACTGCGCCGCGTCCTGCTCCTGAACAAGGCAGTGCTATTCTCCATCATCTTGGCGATCGCGCTGTCCCTCACTTCGCCGTATTTTCTTCTTCAGCAGAACCTTGTGGCCTTGTTGGAGCAGATCGTCGTGATGACGGTGGTCGCCTTGGGCTACACGCTCGTCTTGGCCACTGGCGAAATCGACCTTTCCCTTGGCGGCGTGGTTGCGCTGGTGGGCGTCGTCATGGCCAAGCTCATGACGCAGTATGGAATCCCTGTCGAACTGGCAATCATGGCAGGCATCGTTCTGGGTGCCGCGTGCGGCGCGCTCAATGCCGCGCTCGTCTCCAGGTTCAACCTGCCGTCGTTTATCGTGACGCTGGCTACCGGGGCTCTCTTTACGGGAACCCTGTACATCATCTCCAACCTGGTGCCCGTGTCGAATCTTCCGCCGGAATTCCTCGCCATCTCGCGCACCCGGATTGGTCCCGTGCCTCTGCCGGTGCTCCTTTTGATCCCCGTGGTGGTTGTTTTTTACGTCATAGCCACCAAGACCGTGTTCGGTCAGCACGTCATAGCTCTCGGCGGCAACCCGGAAGCGGTGCGTGTCGCCGGCATCAACATCGAGCGTCTGCGCCTGAAAGTCTTCATGATCGCAGGAGCATGCTTCGCTGTCGGTGGCGTACTCCTGACCGCTCGCTCCGCATCGGCCCAAATTGCGGCAGGCTCCAACCTTCTTCTCCTGGTCATCACTGCGGTGGTTATCGGAGGAACGCCGCTTCTTGGCGGTCGGGCGAATATGATTGGAACCGTCTTCGGCTGCCTCATTCTCGGCATGATCAGCAATGGCATGAATCTGCTGGGCGTGAATGCCAACTATCAGATCGTCGTCCAGGGCCTGCTCATTCTCCTCGCCCTCGTACTCGACATCGAATCCACCAGGCTGCTGCTCAAGCTGGACAAGCGCTCCATGCAGCGGCGCCGCCTTTCGGGAGAGCAGCCATGACCAACCAGCCTTTGATCGAACTCCAAGGCATCAGCAAGGCCTTCGGCGGCGTTCAAGCGGTCGACGACGCATCGCTGACCGTCTATCCGGGGGAAGTCGTCGGCTTGCTCGGACACAACGGCGCCGGCAAATCGACCCTCATCCGTATCCTGTCGGGCGCCTACGTCGCCGATAGCGGTCGGATTCTCGTGGGTGGCGAAGAGAAGGCGATCTCCAGCCCCAAGGATGCGAAGGAACTCGGCATCGAGACGATCTACCAGACGCTCGCTCTCGCGGACAATCTGGACGCCGTCGCCAACCTGTTCCTTGGCCGTGAGAAACGCAAGTTCGGCATCTTCAACGATCGTCCGGCCATGGTCCGGGATGCCGTCGAGATCTGCGGCCAGATCAATCCCCGGTTCAAAAACCTGCAGACGCCGGTTCGGAACCTGTCTGGAGGTCAGCGCCAGACGATCGCCATCGCTCGCGCCGTCTACTTCAACGCGCGCGTCCTGATCATGGACGAGCCGACGGCAGCCCTCGGCCCAGGTGAGACTGCCATGGTGAAGGAACTCATCCAGCAGCTGAAGCGCAAGGGTGTGGGAATCATCCTCATCAGCCACGACATCGACGATGTCTTTGATCTGGCTGATCGCATGGTGGTCATGGCTGCAGGACGCGTGGTCGGCCGGATCAATACGGCAGAAGCGACGCGGGAGCAGGTCTTGTCGC
This sequence comes from Brucella lupini, assembly GCF_002252535.1. NCBI lineage: Bacteria > Pseudomonadati > Pseudomonadota > Alphaproteobacteria > Hyphomicrobiales > Brucellaceae > Brucella > Brucella lupini. The sequence continues at coordinate 43,959 of NZ_NNRN01000059.1, read as the reverse complement.
TCATCATCATGGGTGCGGAAACGAAGACACAGCCTGCGGTGACCACTAGTTAAACGCGAAAAAGAGAGGACATCAGATGCCAGCAGGCACTGCTTACTGTATCCCGCAAGGGATGCTCGGGTCGACTATTGCCAACGTCGATCTCGACGACGACGGCATCATCGATCACTTCAGGTTCGAGATACGCAACCAGTTCCTCCATCCCGAGCATCCATTGGGCTGGATTCGAGGCCTGACAGTCGCGGTCGATGGAGAAGACGTCCCCACCAAAATGATGGGATTCGTTCTGCGCGGACAGTGGATCGCCGTCGAGAAGCTTCCGACGATAGCCGACATCTGGTGGCATATGCGCGAGATGGCGGAAATCTACGTCCAAAGCCGCGGCCTCGGCGCAGGCAGGCATCGAATCGATGTCGATTTCGACGTCTCGCTCTTCGTCCACACCCCCAGTATAGATCAGCAGGGGCGATGGCCAACCCTGCGCCAGCAATTGACGAATGAAATGGAGCTGGCGGCATGACCACAGTCCAGCACGAAATCGCGGTCAGCACGTGGTCGCTGCAGAAGCTGACAATCGCCGAAGGACGTTCTCTTGAGGATCTCCTGCCTACCTTCGAGAGCTTCGGAATCGACGCCCTCGAGATCAACGAGGACTATTCTCGCCTGCCTCAGTACGCAAATGCTCGAGCGAGACGAACTCTCCGGAGCAGAATAACTGACGCCGGGCTGCGCGTGGCGTCGACCTGGTTCTACACCGACATTCTCGGAGCTGTCGAAACCGCGTCGCTCAACAAACTCATCGATCAGATCGAGAATTGCTTTGAGATAGCCTCGGATTTCGGCGCGCAGGTCGTGGTAATGACGCCAGTGGATTCCCTGCCCGAATACATGACCGAGCGAGGCCGCGAAAAGTTTAGGAGCATCGTCGAAGAGCTGGTTCCCTTGGCAAGGTCATACAAGCTCACGATGGGGTTGGAATCCGGACGGTCACAGGGTGAATTTTGCACACCGCAAGCGGTCACGAAGCTGGTCCGGGAGATCGCGCAGCCAGAGCTGACCGTCGTACCCGACTTCGAAGCCTGGCGCGTCGCAACTGAAGACCTGCCGCTCACTCATGTCGAGAGACAGGAAGCAGCGCCTCCGGCCCCTGCGGAACTTCCACTTTTCGAGGAATGCCTCCCGCTCGCTCGCCTTGTACATGCCAAGCTTCTGCGTTTGGACGAGGCAGGCGAAGAGCCTCACTTCCCAATCTCCGAGATGATGTCGGCGATCCGCGACAGCGCACGCTCTCACATCATCAACATCGAATACGAGGGATGGATCCCTGACATCGATCCGCATCTGGACTGCATCGAAGAGACCCGGCGCTGCGTCCAGTTGATCAAGCGGCACCTCGCCGCCCCGAGGTAATTGGAGCCAACCATGCCAGATAGCAATCCTGTGGTTTTCATCGGTGTTGACGTCGGGACCGGGAGCGCGCGAGCGGGTGTCTTCGACCCTCGCGGAAACATGCTCGGGTCCGCGAAGCAGGACATCGAGATTTATCGCGAGCCCGGCGACATTGTCGAGCAGTCCAGCGCCGATATCTGGCAGGCCGTATGCGGAAGCGTTCGCAAAGCAGTCGAGAATGCCGGGATTGATCGCAGCGCGGTTGCGGGCATAAGCTTCGACGCGACGTGTTCTCTCGTCGTCCTCGGCCAGGACGGCCAGCCGATCTCAGTGAGCCCGTCAGGCAATGTCCAGCGCAACATCATCGTCTGGATGGATCACCGCGCGGTCGATCAGGCGAACCGGATAAATCAGACAGGAGCAGATGTGCTCCGCTACGTGGGTGGGACGATCTCGCCCGAAATGCAAACCCCCAAGCTTCTCTGGCTTGCAGAGAATATGCCGGATACCTTCGCCAACGCATGGCAATTTATGGACCTTACCGACTTCCTGACCTGGAAATCGAGCGGAAGTATCGCAAGGTCGGTCTGCACGGTCACCTGCAAATGGACTTATCTGGCGCATGAGCGTCGTTGGGACCCGTCCTACTTCGAAGGCATTGGGCTCGGATCCTTGGCTGGGGAAGGATTCGTCCGGATTGGCACCGAGATCGTCGATGCTGGAACTCCGCTCGGAAATGGCCTGACGGCGGAGGCTGCGTCGGAACTGGGTTTGCCTGAAGGTATCGCGGTTGGCGCAGGCCTTATCGACGCCCACGCGGGCGGCATCGGGACGGTCGGCGCGACCGGTTCGGGTAATATCCAGACTCGCATGGCATACGTCTTCGGCACGTCGGCTTGCACGATGTCCACGACATCCGAGCCCGCATTCGTCGATGGTGTGTGGGGTCCTTACTATTCCGCGATGGCGCCCGGTCTGTGGCTCAATGAAGGAGGACAGTCAGCCGCCGGCGCTGCAATCGACCACCTTGTCCGCCACCATCCGGCCGCCTGCGAGGCTGCTGCACGGGCGTCGGAATGCAAGATGAACCTGACCCAATGGCTGGCCGTCGAAGCGGCCGAATTGGGCGGTGCCTCCCGTCTACCGCATTTCGTCGGATCGTTGCATGTCGTACCGGAGTTCCTGGGCAATCGAGCTCCGTTTGCGGATCCAAACGCTCGCGCAGTGATCGCGGGACTAGGCATGGCGTCCGACCTCGACAGCCTCGTCGGCCTGTATCTGGCGGGCGTCTGCGGACTTGGCTACGGACTTCGGCAGATACTGGACGCCCAGGTCGCGAGAGGCATCTCGATCGACACCGTCGTCGTAAGTGGTGGCGCTGGACAAGATCCGACAGTCCGGCAAGTCCTTGCAGACGCCACCGGGACGGTCATCACCTCCTCGACGTCCCCCGAACCAGTTCTGTTGGGGACGGCGATTCTGGCGGCGGTCGCCGGCGGCCACTTTCCTTCGGTCTACGAGGCAATGCAAAGCATGTCGACTCTTGGCGAGGTGCATACTCCAAGCAAGGACGATGCCGAGTGGCATGGACGGCGATACGCGGCCTTCAAACTGCTGCAGCAAGCCGCTCGGGCGGCGAGATGACACCGCGGCCGGCGGAACGCTAAAGACAGTATGGCTGACGCGCGCTTCTGTGATGCCGCAAAGTCGAACGTCAGCGAATGGTCTGATGACACCGTACACTCGTTCCGACGTTGCACGACCGCCCAGAGAAAGCTTTGGCAGGAGGGAGGGCCGGAGCCGCGTCTCAACGCGGCCTCGGAATAGTGAAGGCCCCAGGAGAGGCTTAGCGAGAATTACTCAAGCAATCTTGGCCAACGAATACGAACGGCGGAACATTTCCCCTATGTGCTCGGCGGCTGTGCACGTTGCGAACTGGCGAGGATTGTCGGACGTGACGCAGGTCGGGATCGCGTCGATGACAGCATCGGGATTCGGAGAATAGAAGAAGGGGATCGAATACCGGTCCTTCTGGCTCATGTTGTTGTTCACGCGATGCATGTTGGAATTATAGATGCCGTTGGTCCAGCGGGCCATCAGGTCGCCGAGGTTGATGATAAACGTGCCCTCTATCGGAGGAGCCGTGATCCACTCGTGATCGGCATTGCGAACCTCAAGGCCACCCACGTCATCCTGCGCCAGAATCGTGATGCCGCCCCAGTCGGTGTGAGCACCGGCGCCAATCTGGTTGAACGTGGCGCCTGAAGGTTGTGGCGGATATTTGATCATGCGCAGCGTCGCTGAAGGGGCGTCATAGAAAGATTTGAACCAGTTTTCGTCGAGATCGAGCGACAACGCCATCAAAGCCAGAATACGGTCTCCAAGGTCCGAGACAGCCTCGCGGTAGGCGAGGTTTTGCGCACGGAAGCCCGGCAGATCAGGCCATTGATTATGCCCAAACGCACGAATGCGCCGCTGGAACCACGGATCCGTCTCAGACAACTCGGCGCCGGAGTAGAAACTTTCTTTTAGGTCGGGCGGACCCTTGGTGTTCTTGTCGTCCTGGCTATCGAGGACCTGTCCCCCTACCGGTTCATACCCGGCTGTCGCGGGAGAGTTTTTCATATGGAGGGCCATCTTCTGCTCAAGGGGAAGGTCGAAGAGTGCCTTCGCCGCGGAAAATTGGCCCGCGATAAGCTCTGCAGCAACGCCGTGCTGAGACACATAGAAGAAGCCGGTTTCCCGGCACGCGCGATGGATCTCGCCCGCAGCTTTCTTCTTGCCCGCGCGGGTGAGATCACTGATGTCAATTACGGGAATAGAAGTCGCGGCTTGCGGAGGTGAATAAAGAAGCATTGTCAGGCTCCCTCTTTGTTTAAGTTGAGCTGCGAAGAACGCCGCGCTGCTCGAAACAGCGGCGAATTTGCACCATTGCCTCGTGGAATTGTGGATGAAGATGAGCGTCTGCCCAGACCCGCGGCCTTGGCAGGTCGATCTTGACCTCAAGATCGATCCGGCCCGGCCGTGGCGAAAGTACAATCACCCGGTCCGCCAGGAAAATTGCCTCGTCAATGCCGTGAGTGATGAAGACAACCGTGTTGCCAAGCCGCATCCAAAGCGCCTGGAGATCGGAAATCATCTGCTCCCGAGTCAAAGCATCCAGCGCGCCGAATGGTTCATCCATCAGTAGAAGACCAGGATTCTGAATGATGGCCCGGCATATCGCGGCGCGCTGCCGCATTCCGCCGGAAAGCTCGAACGGTTGCTTCGAGCCGAACCCTCCCAGTCCTACCTGGTCGAGAAGTTTTTCTGCTATGGGAATGTGCGCTTTGCGGTCGAGTTTTTTGATCTCGATGGGGAGAAGAACGTTGTCGAGAACCGTCCGCCAGGGAAGGAGATAATCCGTCTGGAAAACGACGCCGGCATGCCGATGAGGCCCGGTCAGGATCTGCCCGTCGACCTTCAATGCGCCGGTCGACGGACTTTCAAGACCGGCAAGCATGGAGAGCAACGTACTTTTACCGCACCCGCTCGGCCCGACGACTGCAACGAATTCGCCTGGTTCGATCCGCAGGTCCACTTCACCGAGCGCCAGGATCTCCTCGCCGCCCGTGGATTCAAAGCTTTTTGAAAGGCCCTCCATTTCCACCAGGAGGCCGTTGGCTGAACGGCGTGACTGCAGAACCGCAGATCTCGGGATTTTCACGTCTGCATTCATCGGCTCGAAACTCGCTTCGCGACCAGCGTCCGCTCGGCAAGCAGAAGCATAGTGTAAAGGCCGACACCCAACAAAGCGATGGAAACCACGGCCGCAAAATTAAGTGTTGTGTCGAAGTTGGCATTGGCCTGGAGCTGGATGTAGCCGAGGCCGCGTTCGGCTGCGACGTACTCGCCGAGCACAGCGCCGATCACTGCCAGGGTCAGCGCAACTTTCAAGCTGCCGAAGATATTCGGAAGCGCTGCCGGCAGGCGGATCTTCAGGAAGATTTGCAGTTCGGAGGCCCCCATCGCACGGGCCAGGTTCGCATAGCCGCGATCAAGGCATTGCAGCCCTACCACCGTCGCGACCACAATCGCGAAGAATGAGATGAAAAAAGACAAAAAAAGCTTCGGTCCCCATCCATAGCCGAAGTACAAAACGATTAGCGGGGCCAGCGCGACCTTGGGGACGGTCTGGAACGCGATCAGAATAGGATAGAGCGCTACTTCGACGATACGCGAGTAGAATACCGCCAAAGCGATAGCTATCCCTGCGAATACCGCGAGGGTAAACCCGCCTAACACTTCAGCAGCGGTCGTCCCGGCGTGGGTGAGCAGGAGACGATGATCAGCAAGCATGCGCGCAAGAATAGCTGATGGCCGCGGTAGAATGAAATCGCTGATGCCGGTATAGCGGCTCACCAGCTCCCACGAGAGAAGGAGAACCGTGGCAAGGGCCGGTGCTGCTAGACGCTCCAGAACTTGTGTCCGCCTCGCCCGCCTCACCCTCGCTGCCTGTGCCTTTTCGGTTTTTACCAGCGGGCTCATCGAGTGACTTAAGGACTGTGAACTGCCAACCAGGGACATAGTGACCTCCGCCAGGTTTCTTCGCTTCATTGGGCTGCCAGAAGTTTATTGGTGTAATAGGTGTCGAGCGGCTTTACCTCGGGAATCTCCCCAACGCTCTTAAGAAGCTCAACCGCGTGCTGAAGCAGTTCCGGGTCGACCCAGCCGTAGGGTTTCCCGGCTATTTGAGGAATTGCATGGCCGGTTTCGACAACCTGCTTTTCGACGACATCCTTGGAGGGCGGAGCGGCCCAGTTCTTGGTAAGCTCATCGGCCGCGACCGCCGGCTTTTCCTTCATAATGCTGATACCTTGGCTCACAACACTCAGGAATTTCGCAAGCTTCCCTGCCTCATTGCCGATTTTGGCATCGCTTGTGACGATCGAAAGGCCGGGAAGGACTAATCCGTTGTCTGCCAGGCTCAGTGTTACGAGCGGCTGTTTCGCCTGCTGTTCCAGAAGCGGTCCGTCAACATTCAGATAGGTGCCGATGACATCAACATTACGAGACAGAAACTGGCTGTTACGGGCCTCAATTCCTACCGAGACCTTCTTGATCTTCTCGCAGTCCACGTTGTTGACTTTGCAGAACGCCGGGAGATAGGTGGCGATGGTATCGCCAGGGGCGACGATGAAACTCTTCCCTTCAAGATCAGACGGTTTGCGGACTGCCTTGTCCGGAAAGGACATGATCCCCAAGGGAGTTTTCGGATGGTACAGGGCGATGATCTTGATCGGCATTCCCTTGGAGATGGCGGTCAGCGCGAATGCAGCTGGCAACACTACGACATCCTCGTTTCCCTGAAGAAGGCCGGCTAGCGCCGCGGGCGCACCAGCACCTTCACCCAAGGAGACTTCGAGTCCCTGTTTGTGAAAGAGACCTTCCTCCTTGGCGACATAGAAGGCGGCATATTCACCCTTGAGTTTCCAAGAGTATCTTACGTTGATGGTCTCGGTTGAATGCGCTGTCGCCGAGGCCGTCAGCAAGAACGTTGCCGCGGCGAAGATTTTGGACATTTTCATTTTGATCCCCTTTTTTTGTTTTCGACGGTCTACGCGGCCGAGAGCTGGGCTTTCAACTTTCCCGGATTGAGAAGTCCCAGAGGATCGGCAATCTGCTTGAATTCGGCCTGCGGTGCGTCTGTGCGCTTCCAGCCGGCACCATCGAGCTGGAAAGTATGAGGGTTCGAAATTTGGATCCCGAGAGCCTCGATTTCGTGCATGAGCGCGCCAAGGCGATCAGGGGTGCTGAAACGGACCAAGGGCAAACCAGACACGAAGACGCGACCATTACGCCGCTGAAATTCGAGGTGGAGCATCATTTCGCCCGCGAAATTGCGCTGCAACTCGGCGATAAGTCGTTCTTCCTCGCCTGCGGGAAAACGAAGCTGAAGGTAGGTCAATGCTTGATCAGTTCGCACGGCGCGCCATGTGGTGTGGTTCCAGGTGAACTCGTACAAAGGCGGGAGGCCAGCGTGTCCTTCGAATGCTGCGCGCTCTGCTTCAACTGCTGATCTTTCGAAGACCAGTTCCCCGCCAAAATCGGAAGCCATCATTGCAGTCATCGGCATTTGGGGCTCGCTGACCATGAGGATAGCCATAGCGGTTCCGGCGGGAATATGGCTTGCGAGCTTGCCAAGGTAGGGGGCGATAGCCGGCTCGTGGATCGATACAAGTTTCTTGGCTATACCCTCTGCGGCTGTAAACTGATGGGCAAACTGTACGGCTTTAGCGAAGTCCGGAAATGTCACAATTCCTTCGGCCCAAGGCTGTCTTGGTGCGAGCGGCATTTCAACTTCAGTGATGATGCCGTTTATGCCATACGCGTGGAGTACCTTCAGGGCATCCCGATCACGCAGTTGTATGGTTCGCGGTGTCTCCTCGACCGTCAGCAGCTCCACCGCAATCACTGCGCCAGGATCCGCCAGCTGACCCCAGGTGCAAGATCCGATACCGCCGGCGCCACCGGCTATGTAGCCGCCAATCGTCGCAAAGCGCCTGGTCGATGGGAAAAATCTCATTTCCCATCCCATTGGCTTGAGAGCCTTATCAATATCAAGCAGCCGGCACCCCGCTTCGAAGCGCCCGACGCCCGGTGATGAGGAAATAATTTTGTTGAAGCCGGTCATGTCGAGAACGACACCGCCGTGCAATGGCACCGCCTGCCCGTAATTGCCGGTTCCACCGCCCCTAAGGGTCAAGGGAATACGCCACCTGGCACATGCACTCGCAACCTTTTCCAGCTGTTCCCGGGTTTGGGGAACCACGACAAGATCGGCGACCTTATCGCTCAACTCAGACTTCAAAATGGGTGAAAACCAGTAGAAGTCGCGGCTTTTTGCGGGGATCAAATCAGACGATATTTGCGGGATATCCGCCAGATCAGCTCTCAGCTGCGCCAGTGCCCGGTCGCTCATGCGATCAACCTCGCCTGCGAGAGTGTCGCGGCCGAGGAACCCGGGAGTGTGCGAACGAGACGGTCAAGATCAAATTCCTTCATGTCGCGCAGGAGCTCGACTAGGCCATCAACCTGATGCTCGGCGATGGCCTTGCCGACTGCGGCCGTACCGGCGGCGGCATTGCCGACGGCCCCATCCGGGTTTAGGTCATGGATCAACCAGGCCATATTGTGCTGTGCAGTCGCACGAAGGTGGGTGAAAGACTCTTCAAGGGAGGCTGACGCAGACACAAAGTTCTTCAAATTCGACATGCGCACAAGGTCCGGCCGAAAATGGAGCATGAGCGAGGTCTCGGCTTTGCCCGCGTGCACGCCATACCGGCGTTCGGTGTCATCGATGGCACCGTCCGGAAAGCCGAAACGGTTCCATTGCGTTGTCACGACAAGCATGGTCAGCTTCACGCGCAGCTCCCGGGCAACGATGTCCATAACGGGGTTGTTGCCGCCGTGGGAGTTGACGATCAGCATCTTGCGCAATCCGGCTCTGTGAACGCATTCACCCAGGCTTAACCAGGACGCAATGAGCGCTTCGGTAGGAAGGGTAAGAGTTCCTGGAGCCAGGTGATGCTCATTGGACTTGCCTACGGCCTGAAGAGGCAGCACCGATACCGAAATGTCGCCAGGGATTCGCTCCCTGAGGCATTCCAGCATTCCGCGACCGATGGCGCTATCCGTGGCGACGCTCAGGTGTGGACCATGCTGTTCGGTCGCAGCGACGGGTAGGATGGCAATGGAATCCTGCGCGGCTAGCTCGTCAAACTCGAGCGTCGTGCGCTCTTCCCAGTAAAATCGTTTTGCAACACTCATTATCTGCCCTCATTTTGCGCAACGCTAACAAAACGGGCAGCATCTCCAAAGCGCCGAATTCATCTCGGTGTTGTGCTTTTTTGTTCTCGGTGAGCCGGCTGTAAGGCCGCAACGAGATCAGTAACCCGATGACGGAGATATTCTACAAAGCCGCTGGTAACGGGATCGATCGATCCCCGTGTTCGTGCGACAAGTTTTAGAGTTTGCCCCGGCGTTTCAGCCAAGGGGAGGTAGCATAGCAAGCCCTCGGCTCGCTCCATCCCAACGTCGAGCGGGTTCATGAATGCGACAGCATTGCTCAGGCGGATCATCATTTTGATCATTTCGATGGAGTTCGTCTCCAATATCGGAGTCGGTACGACGGCCAGCCGCGATAAAGCGATGTCGATATGCGTACGGAGGCTCATGTTCGGTTCTGGGAGCACAATCGGAAACCTGGCGGCATCGCCTATTCGCACGATGGACTTGTCTGCCAACTCGTGGTCTGGTCGCACGACAAGACCGATCGGAATATCGAACTGGAAGACTGTTCTAAGTCCTGGATTCGGTTGCAGATTGAAGCCCAGACCGAGATCTACTTCACCCGACAAAACAGAGTTTGGAATGCCATCGGCAAAGAGGGCGCGAATGCGGAACTGCACCCCACGATGCCTCTCCATGTAATCGTTAGCGATTTTTGCCATTGGGCCTCCGCCCAATCCAATAGTCGTCGCCAACTTGATGTGGCCGCGCTGCAAGCCCTTGAGGCTGTCTAGCCTCTGCTGGAATTTATCGTAGTTGCGGAGCGTGTCACGAACGTGTTCAATCAGAGCTTCGCCCGTTGCAGTAAGCCGAAGTCTTCTCGGCATTCGCTCAAAAATTGGCTGGCCAAGTTCTTCTTCCAGGGCAATGATCTGCCGATTGATCGCGGTTGAGGCGACATTCAGTTTCATCGCCGCCTTCCTGATCGAGCCCGATCGCACCACTTCATCGAGGTACATAAGCATCCGGGCGTGAAGCATCAAAACACCTTCGATGCTGTTACTTCCACCTCAACCAGAAACTCCGCTCTGGTGAAACCACCTACCACGATGAGCGTCGATACAGGCTTAGGCTCCATGGTATAACGGTCTCGCACTGCCATATAGTCCTGGAAGTCTTCTCGCCTGGTCACGAAGCCAGCTATGCGGATTACGTCCGCGAAGCTCATGTTGGCTTCTTCCAGAATAGCCGCGATGGCCTTAAAACAAAGTTCTGCCTGATCCGTTACACTGGGAGGAATTGCCTCATCTCTGGTTATTCCCAACTGGCCGGAGGTCACCAGCAAGCTGCTGTTTGGCGGTATGATCAGCCCATGGTTATAAGCCCCAAAAGGTCGGCGGAGGGAAACGGGGTTCAGAGCTTTCTTTTGATCATATGTCATGGCATTTTCCAAAAGTTGAATATCAATCGGCCTTGGCGACCGACAGCGCGTATTCACTGAGAAATATCTCTTCTCAGCTCACGCCCTGATGTGCGGCGAACCGGTCAGCGAAAATGAGGCCGAAAGGCCTCACTGCGGAAACTGATAGTTACGCAATGCGGAGTCTTTTTCCATAAAGGATTTCAACTAACGGCGTTTTCGCGGAGACGTGATCCAGTGAGCCTCCCCTTGTTACTGCCAAGCCGGGTGTCCCTTTGCTCTTAACGGGGTCATCCTCAATTTGTGTGGAAATCGGCCATCTTATTCGGGATCAGTCGACGCCGGTGACGAGATCGAATTGCGGGCGGCTCTTCTCCGCGCTCCTCGCAGAGAGCACGCCGCCGCTGAAGGCGCCGCCCGAGATCATCAGAGAGGTGACCTCCGCCGGGTCGCCGGCATCCAGTCGAGGGTATTTCGTGGAGCTTCATCAGAACGGACGTCGAGATAGGTGCGGATCTCGCCGTAGCCAGCGAATCGTAGCTGTTCCAGCCTCCTTCGCACCAAGGGCTCTGCCCAGCGTCTGCGTGCATCCGGACAAGATGAAAGCGATCGGAACCAGAGCGATAAGCGCTCGCGTCAGGCGCATCTTCAGAGGCACGGCCGTTTCGATGCATCGTTACCTGACCGGCGCCCTTGGGGTGGGCAGGACGCGCAGGCGGCACGGGGCCGCCTGCGGGGGTATACGTCCCGCGGCCTCGTTCTGGGGGAGGGAACTCGACCGAAGAGGTTGCCATACAGATGATGGGGTATCGCCTCGACCCGGACCATCTGGCCAATGTTTGCTGAGCGACAATTGATCTTTATTTTATTGAGTAATCTCCGTTTTTTCCTCGTCCAACGGGAAACGTGGCCCAAAACCTCAAAGAATTTCGGTCCTATCGGCTGAACTTCAGGTCTGGCTTGTCGCCGTCCCAACCCTGAAGCCCTCCGGAAATCTCGCGAAACCGAAGGCACCTGGTACCCATCTTGCCAGCGAGGCACATTGCGTCGCCCTGAACCGCCCAGGTGATAGAGAGCGCAAATGGCATAGGACCACGGATGCTTCCGGTCCCATCCTTCTTGAAAACGATTTTGAACGTCTTCCCGTTCGGTGCGAGGGCCGACCACGGTTGGCCATCGGCTAGTATGGCGGCGGCCCTTTGCGGCGACACGTAAGCCTGCGCGGAAAACGAAGAGCTTGAGGCAAGGATTACAGCGCTTAGCGTCGCGAGCCACAGATTTATCTTCATTTCGATCTCCTACGTTCACTTGGTTGCCTTAGATTCGGCAGAAGCTGGCATTCACGGTTGCTGTGGAGAGGCTACCGCACCCTTGTCGCTAGTTGTCGGCAGACCGAGCTTGCATCAGCAGTTTCATTATGGGCGCGAGGTTCCGCCACGCTCCTTGCCGGACCCCGTTCGATCAAGAATACGAGTGCGACCTATCTAAATTTCGTCTCCTGCCATGGCGCTGCCAATTCTCCTGCCCGCATGCACTGCTCGCATTTCTCTGGTCTTGCAGCTTATACGCAACGCAGGCCGGTTCCCCCCCGTCATGAGATCAGATTCTTAAGACAGCCAGATCGACGGGCGTGCACACCGTCCCGCTCAATAGGTCGTGGTACGCATCTCTATGCCTACCCTGTGATAGTCACAGCCAAACGGGATCTGGTCTCCGCGTGTCATTGGCTCATGCCTCAGTTACGGCGTGGCGTGCAAAAAAGTCGAACCATCAATGTCGCATCGGGCATCGGGCACCGTATCAGTAGCACCTCATCCATGCCGGAGAACCTTGTTCATTTGCTTTGCCCGTCATTCATCTTTGTACCCATGCAGCACAAACACGAGAGCTCGATCGACGTTTATCCACCGCAAGACTTGACGGCACTTTACGCTCATTCGGCTACTCGGACATGTGGTGACATCGGTTGCTAAGCCTGCATTGGCCCGCCACGACGTTCCGCGCTGCCGACCGAATGAAACCTGTGTCCATCTGGTGGGGCTTGGGGGGAGGGCGCCCATATCCGAGCTGCAAGGAACGTATTGTTGAAAAAACCCGTCATCCAACTCGTCGCCGCTCTTGTCGGGACAGTCCTCATGCTGCTTCCCTTGCGCAGTGCCGTCGCAAATCAGCCTGAAGCGCCGGCTCTCACCGTTTCTCTGGTAACGCCGACGCAGCGGGAGTGGCCCGAGACAGTTCCCGCAAGCGGCTGGCTGAAACCATGGCAGGAAGCGATCATCGCCTCGGAAACCGGTGGCCTTCGCATAACCGACATTCTGGTTGATGTCGGATCAATTGTGACAAAAGGACAGACACTTGTCCGGCTTTCCCAGGAGAGCGTACTGGCTGATCTGCAAAAGCAGGAGGCTGCAGTTGAAATCGCGAGGGCAAATCTTGCAAAGGCCAAGGCCAATGCGGACCGAGCCCGCAAGCTTCGGTCTTCGGGCACCCTTTCCGATGAAACAATAGCCGAGCGATTGACCGAAGAGGAGACGGCGACGGCGAGTGTTGCTTCGGAAAAGGCGGCTCTCGAAAGTCAAAAAATCAAGCTCCGTCAAACAATCATCACAGCTGCTGACGACGGCCTTATAACCTCGCGTTCGGGGGAACTGGGCGCCGTTGTCTCCTCTGGCACCGAGCTGTTCCGCCTGATCCGCCAGCAGCGCGTCGAGTGGCAAGCTGAAGTTTCCGCGCGCTACCTTTCCCGCATCTCGGAAGGTTTGAACGTCGAGATCAACGGGCCGGATAATCGCCCCATTCAAGGCAAGGTGCGGCTTGTTGGGCCGTCGGTCAGCACCAATACCAGCCGGGCGATCGTCTATGTAGCGCTTCCTGTCGACGCCCATCCGCGCACCGGCCTTTACGTAACCGGCAGCATCGAACTCCGGACCACTGCGGCCCTTACGGTTCCCGAGACGGCGATCGCGTTCCGCGACGGGATGAACTACGTCTTTACAACCGACAAGGACAATCGAGTGCGAAGGGTGCGGGTAGAGACGGGTCGCCGCAACAACGGTGAAGTCGAGATCGTCTCCGGAATAGGTCAGTCTTCAAGGGTTGTGACGTCAGGCGGAGCCTTTCTGTCGGACAACGCGCTCGTGAATATTGCGGGAGAACACTGATGAATTTCTCCGCGTGGTCGATCCACAATCCCGTACCGGCGATACTGCTATTCGCGATGCTTACCGTGGGGGGACTGTTGGCATTCAAACACCTGCCGGTACAAAACTTTCCCGATATGGATCTCCCTACCATCAGCATAGTCGCCACGCTCGACGGCGCAGCGCCAACGCAGCTCGAGACGGAGGTTGCCCGCGTCATCGAAGATAGTCTCGCCTCGCTGAGCCATCTCGACCACATCACCACAGCCGTAACCGACGGGACCGTTTCGATCAAAGCCTCCTTCAAGCTGGAGAAGAACAGCGAAGAGGCTCTGAACGAAGTCCGTAACGCGGTGGACAGTGCCAAGGCCGACTTACCTGCGCAGATGGAAACGCCGAGCGTCACCAAAGTCACCGTGCAGAACGCCGCACTGGTTACGTATGCGATTCGCTCGACCAGCCTCAATGAAACTGAGCTCTCCTGGTTCGTCGACAACGATATGACCAAGGCACTCCTGTCATCGCCCGGAGTGGGCAAGGTCAGCCGAGTAGGCGGGATCGACCGCGAGGTCCATGTTGACCTCGACCCCGCAACGATGGCGTCGCTCGGGGTCACGGCGGCCACGGTGTCGGCACAGCTGAAGTCGGTTCAGGCGGACACGTCGGGTGGCCTTGGCGAAGTCGGTGGCACCCGCCAGACATTGCGCACGCTCGGCGCGGTGGCGTCGGTCGACGACCTGAAAGCGCTCCGAATTCCCCTGGCCAACGGCCAGCAGCTTCGCCTCGATGATGTTGCCTCCGTCGAGGACAGCTTCGCGGACCGGTCCTCGATGGCATATCTGGACGGCCAGGCCGTGATTGCGGTCGAGATCAAACGCTCGAATGGGTTCTCGGACACCGGTGTTGCGGCCGACGTCAAAAAGGCGATGGAACAGTTCGCGGCCGCGCACCCCAATGTGCAGATCGAGGAGGCCTACAGTACCGTCGGGCCCATCCTCGACAACTATAACGGCTCGATGGAGATGCTGCTCGAGGGGGCAATCCTTGCAGTTATCGTCGTTTGGCTCTTCCTTCGGGACTGGCGCGCGACAATCTTGTCGGCTGTGGCACTACCGTTGTCGGTCATACCGACCTTCCTCGTCATGTACCTGGCCGGCTTCAGCCTGAATATCGTGACGCTTCTTGCACTGTCGCTTGTGGTTGGCATCCTCGTTGACGATGCCATTGTCGAGATCGAGAACATCGCCCGCCACCTCAACATGGGCAAGCGACCGATCGATGCTGCGCTTGAAGCCGCCAACGAAATCGGATTGGCGGTCATCGCTACCACATTTACACTGGTCGCGGTCTTCCTGCCCACGGCATTCATGAGCGGCATACCGGGCCTTCTCTTCCGCCAGTTCGGCGTCACCGCGGCGGTCGCGGTCGTCGCCTCGCTCGTCGTCGCGCGTCTGCTGACGCCCATGATGGCAGCGTATCTCATGAAGGCCCATCCGACCGAGGAAAAGGATGGCCGCATCATGCGTGCCTATATGGCAACGGTGAAGGCATCCCTGACGCACAGGAAAACAACGGTGCTCGTGACCGCTGTCGCCGTCGCGCTTTCGCTCTCGACCATCCCCTTCCTGAAATCGGGCTTCCTGCCTGCAGCCGACAATGCGCGCACCCAGATTACGCTGACCCTGCAGCCGGGCGTGACCTTGGAGCAGACGGAGGCCGTGACCAGGCAGGCTGCAGACACCGTCGGCAAGCTTGCCGATGTGATGCATGTCTTCTCATCGGTCGGTTCGGCATCGTCGGGCGGTGGTCCCGGCGTCACCACCACGAGCAGTGTCGCGACTGCCACGCTTGTCGTCACGCTGACGCCTATCGGCGAGCGAGAACGCAAACAGTCAGAGATAGAAAATGACATCCGGCAGGCTCTTTCTGTCCTCCCCGGCGTTCGTGTCGAGGTCGGCGGCGGCGCCAATGGAACGAAACTGGATATTACTCTTGCCAGTGATGATTCCAGCGTCCTTGATGGAGCAAGCACAGCGCTCGAGGAGCAACTCCGTACCCTGAAAGGCATCGGAGCGGTGACGTCGAGCGCGTCGAGGCAGGCCCCCGAGATTCAGATCACCCCTGATTTTGCACGCGCGGCTGCGCTTGGGGTGACGTCGAGCGCTATCGCCGAGGCGGTCCGTGTTGCGACAGGCGGGGAATATTCTTCAGCCCTGCCAAAACTCAATCTGTCGCAGCGCCAAATTCCTATCGTTGTCCGATTCGCTCCGGAAACCCGCAGAACTCTAAATGACATCATGAACATGCGGGTAGCGGGAACAAACGGCAGCGTTGACCTCGGATCAATTGCCGACGTCCGGATCGGCGGCAGTCCTTCCCAGATCGACCGCATCGATCGAATGCGCAATGTTACTATTTCCGTCGAGCTTAACGGCCGGATCCTGGGCGACGTCAACAGTGAGGCAAGAGCATTGCCGGCTCTCCAGAATCTGCCGGCGGGCGTGACCCTCGTGGAACAAGGCGAACTCCAACGCAGCTCGGAGTTGTTCCAGAGCTTCAGTCTTGCCATGGCAATCGGCGTGTTCTGCATATACGCGGTTCTCGTTCTGCTTTTCCATGATTTCCTGCAGCCGTTGACCATTCTGATGGCACTTCCGCTCTCGCTCGGCGGCGCGCTGCTTCCACTGGTGGTGAGCGGTACCAGCTTCTCGATGTCGGTCGTTATCGGACTGCTCATGCTTATGGGCGTGGTAACGAAGAACTCGATCCTTCTTGTCGAATACGCGATCATGTCGTGCCGCCAGGGAATGTCCAGGTTCGATGCTCTTATCGATGCCTGCCACAAGCGCGCGCAGCCCATCGTCATGACTACCATCGCCATGGCATCGGGTATGCTTCCGGTAGCGCTCAGCCTGACGGGAGGCGATTCAAGTTTCCGGCAACCGATGGCCATTGTGGTGATCGGCGGTGTGATGATGTCGACGCTGCTCAGCCTTATTGTCATCCCGGTCATCTTCACCTACGTCGACGACCTGCTCAAGGCGGTCAAGCGGCTTGTATACCGGAGCGGGCCCCACAACGAGACCGTCGACCACCCCGAGAAGATGATCGCCTTCGAACGTCCCCCTGTGAAGCGAGGCCAACGATGACCCCTGCTCAACAGGAAGTCCGGAAGGAACCGCAACACGACGTCATGATGATGTTTTGTCCCGCCGGCGGGACCAAGATGCCGCCGTTGACGGGTGATGCACGCCCCGGCGACCCCATGCTGCCTGGATCATAGGGAGAGGAACCATGCGTATTGTCCTCGTGAATATCCTTATCTTCATTTTAATCGTGCTCGCGTTTTCCTGGGTTTGGCTGCCGAAGGTGATGGGTGGGATCAATTGATTCCTCCCCCCGAGATACTGATTGCGGCAGCCTCTCGGCGATATCGCTTTCAGGCGAGTGAACCCGCCGCGACGGAACCAGTAACAGGTCTGTCGCCAAGGGCTGCAGGCGATCGCATAGCGGGTCGTGCCTCCAACCCTGGAATATATGGCAGCGGTTCTGGCCAGTATTCGATACCCGGAAATGAGGGCGCAGGACATACACCCGCGCAAGCGGCCAAGTGCCGCCTGCGCATCCTGACCGCGCCTGGACGCTGGTCTGGGGATGGACCGGCGCGAACGGCCGTATCTTTGAAGCTGAGCCTGATACGAGCACTTGTAGCTCTGGTCACGATCGTCATCATTTTGTCCGGATGCACGCAGACGCTGAACAGGGCCCTTGACGCCAAGGAAGCGGACAAGGCTTCCATTACTGGCTATGGGGAGATCAGGACCTATCTTGACGCCCGGCTCGATGAAGTTCCAAGAGATGTCCGTAACTGGGAGCCGGCTGCCAGGCGGGGAGGTCTCGATATTCTCATGATCTCAGGCGGCGGTGCGGGGGGTGCGTTCAGCGTCGGTGTGCTGGCGGCGTGGAGCGAGGCAAAGACTCGCCCTCAATTCGACGTCGTCACCGGCGTGAGCACGGGAGCGTTGATCGCGCCCTACGCATTCCTCGGATCGTCCTATGACGACACCTTGGTGCATCTCTACACGAGTGGTATTGCCGAGGACCTTCTCCGAAGCAAGCGCGCCGGCGGACTGTTCGGGCCAAGCTTGCTGCGAGCCGAGCCATTGAGACAAATGGTCGAGCGTTACATCACGCCCGCGATCCTGGAGCAGGTTGCTGCCGAGCACAGAAAGGGCCGCCGCCTCCTCGTCCTGACGACCAATCTCGATACTCAGCGTGCCGTCGTCTGGAACATGGGTGCTATCGCCAACAGTGGCCGTCCCGATGCGCTAAAGCTGTTTCAGGACATTGTGATAGCGTCGGCAAGCATCCCGGGCATTTTTCCCGCGGTCATGATCAAAGCCGAGTCGGAAGGGCGCCACTTCCAGGAAATGCATTCGGATGGCGGATCCGCCTCGCAGGTACTCATGCTTCCGCAGGCTATTCTGACAAGCAGCATCCGTCTGGTGGCAACAAAAAAACAGACCGTGAATTTCTATGTGATCGTCAACAACGCGCTCATCCCCGAATTTTCCGCCACGCCAAACAAGACCCTCTCGGTGATCGCAAGGGCATACTCGATCTTCCTCAAGGCGCACACCCAGAGCGCGCTGACGGCCCTCTATAACTATTCCAGACTGACCGGAGCCCGCTTTCATCTTGCATCGATCACTACTCAGGTTCCTTATTCGAATTCCGATCCATTCAATACCGGCTACATGCGGGCCGTTTATAACCTCGGATACTCTCAAACTGCTGGTGGGATTGTGTGGAAAGGTAGCCCCGATTTCCGCTGAATCGCGAATATCTCATATTCTGGTGGCGCCAAGCGGTTGGGTTGCCGTCCTGATCGTCGGCGTCATCCTCGCGATCCGCGTTTTCCACGGCCGGCAAGCCGGGTCGAACGAGGCTTGGTCGCAAATGTCCTAATTTTGCAACGCTGCAAAAGTCGGCTTATCATGTCGAGCAGATATCCGGGAAGTTTGCGAGAGCAACGGAGAAGGCAGACCTTGGAGATCCCGGAACGTTTTCAAATCACCGAAACAGGTGGATGGCTGGTTAGCCACCGGATGAACTCCGCTCTCCCTGGCTATCTGATGGTCAGCTCGAAAACGGACACAAATGATCTGTCGGAATTGTCGGGAGGGGCGCTTGGCGAACTCGGTCCGTTGTTGGCGGCGGCTCAGAAATCACTAAAGCAGGACTTGCATGCCGAACGGGTATATATCGGCCGCTACGGACACTCCCCCGGCTATCCTATCCATTTCCATGTGATCCCGATCTACAATTGGGTTGAGGCCCTGTTCTGGAAGGACGAGAGATATCGTCTGCTTGAGACCTTCGCAGAGGGACCGGGGGAAACACCGACGGATGGCGCTGAGCTGACGTTCTTTGTCTGGCGGGAGTTTTGCGAGCGTGCGGAGCCGCCACCGATCCAAGGACGTTCGGTGAGTGACGTTATCGAGCTGTTGCGAAGAACAATCCACGCCTGAGATGGAGGGTAGTTTATGAAAACCGCGATCATGCCTTACTACTCATCTTTCTTTACAGCTTCGAATTCCGCACGTGCCCTTTCCATCGTAGGGCGGTGCTCGATCGCCCAAGTGGCGAGAACGCGCAACGGTTCGATGAGAGAGCGGCCGAGTTCGGTCAACTCATATTCCACCTTCGGCGGGATGGTCGCGTAGGCGGTGCGGGTTACGAGCCCATCTCGTTCGAGTGCGCGCAACGTCAGTGTGAGCATCCGGTGCGAGACGCCGCCGACCTGACGCATGATTGCGTTAAATCGCAGCCGGCCATTTGAGAGCGCGCCGACCACCATGACAGTCCATTTGTCACCGATGCGATCCAGTATTTGACCGACCGCGCGGCAATCATCAGGGTGATGCTCAACAAAGGCATGTTTCGCCTCATCCGATACGTTCAGGGTCATCGCTAAACCTTCAAACCGTTGCATCAGGAACACAAATGTTCGTGACGTACATCTGTGTGCATTCTTGTGTCTCTACCCGATATAGATCATATCGTCACTAACTTTTTGTTCGTGGATCGGAAGGAGCCATCCCAAATGAAAATCGGTGTGAGTGGCGCGAGTGGCAAGCTGGGCGGAACCGTCGTCGCGGAACTGATTGCGCGAGGCGGAGGCCACGATGTCGTCGCGATATCGCGTTCGCCCGAAAACCTCAGAGCAACGAGCGAGGCGCGGCATGGCGACTATGACCAACCTGAAACGCTCGTGAAAGCCTATGCCGGCCTTGACAGGCTACTGATCATTCCGAGTGCCGACCTGCGCCCGGGCGTGCGCGGGGCCCAACTCAAAAACGCCATCAATGCTGCTCTGGGAGCCGGTGTCGCCCATATCTTCCTGATCTCGGCGGCGGGCACGCATGAGGAAGCCGAGCCGAGCCTTGGCGCAGCATATTGGACAGGAGAGCAGCACCTCATCAAGACTACGCCGCGATGGACGATCCTGCGGATGAGTTATTACGCCGAGAGCATGGCCGACGAGATCAAGATGTCTCAGGGCCAGGGCGTGCTCGCGGGCTTGGGAGATGAGCGCGTTTCCTACGTCTCGCGCGACGATCTGGCGGCCGCGGCGGCCGGCGCGCTGACGGGGCATCACCACGAAGGTGGGATCTACACAGTCACGGGGCCCGCCGCCGTTAGCGGACCCGAACGGGCCGAGATCGTTTCGGAGCTTCTGGGCAATCCGATCGCTTTTGCCGTAATCACTGAAGAACAGTTCCGCGCCGGGCTTTTACAGTCGGGGCTTCCCGACGTCATCATTGAGGCGTTCGTCGAGATCAAGCGCACCTTCGTCAAGGGCAAGTTCGATATCGTGACCGGCGATGCCCAACGTCTCTCCGGTCGTTCTCCGAAATCCTTGCGAGATATCCTCGCTCAGCAACTGGTCCAAACGAGGTTTTGATAAAAATGATCAGAAAATATGCTTACTGGATAAGCACGGCGCTTCTGTGCCTGCTCTACATTGCTTCGGCGACCATGTACCTGACGATGGGGGACCAGGTGCGCCAGTCGCTCGTCGGGCTTGGCTATCCCGCCTACCTGCGGGAAGTTCTCGTCACCGTCAAAATCCTGGGGGTCGTCGCTATCCTGTCACGCGTCAGCGTTCCTCTCAGCGACCTCGCCTATGCCGGGATGTTCTACCATCTTTTGCTCGCCTTCTCGGCCCATATCGCCGCCGGCGACGGCGCGTTCATACCCGCGGTCCTGGGGTTTCTGGCGCTAACCATTTCGTTTGTCACGCAGAATGCGGCACGAGAGAAGAAGTCGCCTTATCCGCTGCCAGCCTGAGACCGTGCCCGTTCCCGCGATCCAATGTCGCGGGCGGGATGGACGCTTCCGGATGCCGTGTCAATGGTTGGAATTGCCGGAAGACATCGTCGATGTCGACGGAGGCTCTATCGCTCACCGACACGCGATCGGAGCAACAGGAACAACCCTGCCGGCACGACTTCTTCAATTAATGACGCAAGACGGCGGAGCTCGCTACTCATGATGCATAGGCGGCGGCGATGGCATGGCTCTTGCCATCGAGACGAGCGAGTAGAGCAGCGTTCGCCTTGAGTGGGCCTGCATTGCGTATCGAAATCGACGCGGCGAGCTCTTGTAAGATTGGGCTGCGATAGTGATCGGGGCTTGTTATCCTGCGTTGACAGAACGGAGTATTTGATGGATCGGGACCGCCCCTCACGCAGACTGAAAAGAACCTTCGAAGAAATCGACATTGCCGCCGATGTCGCCACCGCATTGCATGTCTTTCAAAGTGCCTACAGCATTGACTTCGTCACCTACCATCTTTCGCAAACAGTTGCTGACATCGTCGATGCACCCTTTGTTCGGACGACTTATGATGATGCATGGGTATCGCGCTATCTGCTGCGAGGTTATGTTCGCCTCGACCCAATTGTCGATGAAGGATTTCTGCGTCAACTTCCGTTCGATTGGCGCGAGCTTGAAATCCCGGAACGTGCTCGCGACTTTCTGTTGGATGCCATCCAGCACGGTGTCGGGCGCAACGGTTTTTCCATTCCGATCGTAGACAGATCACGCAGAGCACTTTTCTCGCTGAATTCCCGGGTTCCTGACGTCGAGTGGACGGCCATCATCGAAGCCGATCGCGAGGAGTGGTTGGAACTGGCGCATCTCATTCACAAGAAGGCGCTCGGGGAGGCACAGGCTGACATTGATCCAATCCCTGTTCTCAGTCCTCGCGAACTGCAAAGCCTTCATTGGGCCGCGTTGGGAAACGACGCCAAAGGCATATCCGTCATCCTCGGTCTTTCAGAACATACAACCCGGTCATACCTGAAATCCGCCCGCTTCAAGCTCGGCTGCCTGACCACGACCGCTGCGACCGCTCGCGCAGTCCAGCTTCGTCTTATCAACCCATATGGCAATACTGGAAGGTGAGGGTGCTCAGTCTCGTGGCTTGCGCCTCGTCCGATGAAGTCTTGCTCAAGCCGGCAGCCTTGAGATCAAGGCCGTCAACAAAGGCGGCGATAAAGCGGACCGGGTTGTCCGGCCCCACATGATCGTCAACCGCCTCGGGCAGAAGCAGCAGTTGCGAGTGGTCCGTTCCTGAAAGATGAGCCATGGCAAAGTATACCATCAACCGCTATCTTGCGGAATCCACGAGGAGTTTCATACCGGAGAACTACATGGGGCATTTTAAGTTTGTTTATCAGGGTTATCCGCTCGACCTTGCCGTTCAGGAACCGCGCATCACCTTGCGAGCGAGCAGTGGATCTTGGCCCGGTCAGACGCTGGAAGACCATGTCGTCCTGGACTTAAACGTGACATCTCCGAAGTTCTTCTTCGATCCCAACAATGACCCCGAGGATGACGTTTCCCAATGGTTGAACCCGGCTCTTGATACACAGTGGCTCAAAATACCGCTGAAGCGCTTTGAGAACCGCGATTATCGCAGCCTCCAGGAAATCCGTGCAGACTTCCAGGGCGAAGGAACGCGAAACGCCTTGACGGGTGAGGATTGGTGGGAAGCCCCCGGCCTTATCACCACCTACAGCGACGAGTTTTTCACTCGTGCGGAAATCTCCATCCGTCACGACGGTGACGGCACGTTTTCGGTTCAGCTTTCAGGCAAAACCCAGTTCGACACTGCCTTTGACATAGCCTTCAGTGCTCCTCTGAGCGTCAAGTTGGTCGGCTATCGCAACTCGGCGACGAAAGATGATCTTTTGGGCTGGTTCGACCGCTTTCTCAAGAAAGACGACTTCATCTTTACGTCTCTGCAACGAGGTGAAGACCTCTATCTCGATGGTGCGGTCAAGTGACCGCCGTGCCAATCGTGCCGAGCGCTTCGAGTTAGAGGATGATCGGCGCAGATCCACAGATCATGTGAAGATCGAACCGCGATCGTTAGGCTACCTGGAGTTTTCGGACGGTCTGCGGGAGTTTTGCAACCCGGCCAAAATGTATGGTGCAACATAGTGGCTACGCTGTTTGATAACGCGCTCGATGAAAAGCGGCTTCTGCGCCCTGCATTCCTCCAGCGGCGGGGGTTTAAAGCTCAGATATTGCCTGATGTTCTCGATAGGGCGGCGTTCCTTGCCCTGGCAGGGATTGCTGGAGCCGCCGGAGGGTCCGTCAGTATCTATCATGCCGAGTTCGGCAAGCTGCCGGAGAAAACCACCAGCATCGACCCGGTTCGCGCATGGGACAGTCTTTTTCAAGTTATCCATGAGGATGTCATCCTGGAGTTCTCACCAGGCCCGCTTTTTGTTTGGCTGCCCGCTGGCGAGCGTTTCCACGTCGTGTTCGGGAACAAGGAGATAATCGCCCAACTCAACAATATGGGGGATCAGGCCGGCTTTTACGCATTCGTGGACGCGTCGCGCTTGACCGAGAAGGGCAAGCAATTTCTGCTCGAAGCCTATGAGCGATACACGATCTGATGTGGCCCGTTCCAGCGTGCATTGGGTCAGTCACGTCGAACAACCGCCTGCATTGGAATAGCGCCGGTGGCAGCCTGATAAACGGAGCGGAAGATGACAGCAGCGTACCAATTCCGGGTAACTTTTCCGGCGGCGATACTGTTAGTAGGTTTGGCTATCAATGTTGCATCAGCAGGTTCAGGCAACGATGAGGGCCGCGACTGGATAATCAGCGGGACTGAGCTGATCAAGGCGCTCGAAGGAAAGTCCGATGATGGCGCTCTGCAGAGCGAGGCTGGTCGTATCATGTCGGGCACTCGCGGTAGTGCTTATATAGCTGGGGTGGCTGATGCGACCAGCGGGACGGGGTGGTGTGGGGCCGGATCGGTTCTCCCCCATGAGCTTACAGACAGCGTATACACGCATCTTCGAAGTGTCACTCCAGAGCGTCTTAAAGGGAGAGCATCGACATTGGTGATTGAGAGGCTGGCTGCTATTTATCCCTGCCCAGCGAATTGAAGAGGCGTTTTCGAGTTATGCTATTATTGGAAGTCTTGCTTTTTTCAGCAGCGTTCGTGGCGGTCATCCTTCTGGCGGCTCACCAAATTGTCGCACAGGTCAGGGAATACCGATTTTATAAGAGTAACGGCGGTGATTTTACCGTCGATAGCGGCATGGACAATCTGAAGCTTGATGAGCGTGTTTATCTCAATGCTCTCGGCCTAACGAATTGGCAGCGATTCTATCTCTTTCGTCCGTTTTACATCGTACTGCTTATAGCCTTCGCTGGAATGATGCTGTTCTCTCTGTTCTGACTGGCATGATAATAGCCCGAGCGGAACCTGATCGACAACAAACTAAGCGGGCGCGATCACTCATTGGTCGATTGAGGATTCGTGGGCGATCCCAGTGGGGCTTCTCACGCGCACTTGATGTTGGCGGCCGCCAACTGCCGGAAGTCGTCGACCTGTGCTGGCGTCAGGACGCGCTTAGGCAGCATGTTGAACACGCGCGGCCCCTGATAGAGGAGGATCACCTTGCTGTCTTCGGTCCATTTGAGATAGTCGTTCCAAGGAACGTTCCAGTCGCCCTGCTGTGCCGTGCTCCTAAAGCCTTCCTCAGACCATGTAACCGTGATCGGGTGCTGAAGGGTTTTCTGGGCTGCGTAGGCCTTGCGGGCAAACACGGCAGCGCCGAAAAAATATTGGTAGAGCGGTATTGCGATCACAACCACCACGCAGATGTAGAAGAGCGACATGAAAGGCCCATCGGGGAATCGCAGCGCCAACGTGAAGAGCGAGGCAAGCAGCAAAGCAACGAAGATCAGTCAACAAACGAGCGGCCAGCCTGAGGTTGAATATTTCAGTATGAACAGCTTGTTGGCAGCAACATAGTCGTCGGCGGTCAAAGTGAAGGTGACGCATCGGTTCATCTTTGTCATTGCTTACCTGGTCAGAAACTATCCCTGTCGCGAGGCTCTCCAAAACCTGCGACACGTTTTGCTATCGTACTATGTTTGATTTGCACTGCCTTGATCAATCCTGTGAGCGGCGGGAACGGGATTGGAAGCCGAGATGACCGTGGACGAAATCTAAGCAGCCACGGCTGCGTCGCAGTTGCGGACCGGCGCAGATGGAAGAATCATTGTGGAGAACGGTCAGAGATCCTGACCGGAGTGCCTCCGATCGGGCCGAGCGCCGCTAGATCGCAGCGGACCTGGAGATGGTGCAGGCCGGACTTGCAGCCATCGGGGCCGAGCACGAAGCCTCCTTTGTAGGAGGCTTCCATTATGCAGCCGCCTCTCGGCAGTATGTCCGTTTCAGCCGTTCAGCGCCTCCTTGACCGCCTTGCCGGGCGTAAAGGTCAGCTTCTTCGACGCCGCGATCTTGATCGTCGCGCCGGTTGCCGGATTGCGTCCCTCGCGCTCCGGAGTGTCCTTCAGCTTGAACTTTCCAAACGAGGGGATCGACGTTTCCGCGCCAGCAAGCGCCGCGTCGGTGATCTGTTTGAAGACGCTTTCAACAATCGTCTTGGCCCGCGCCTTGGTCAGGTTCTGTTCGGCTGCGATCTTATCGGCGATTTCGTTGGTCGTGGTCATATGCGGACATCCTCTTATTGTTTTGGGCCCTCAGCTTTGACAATGAAGATGTGGCGAAGAAAGGGGTAGAATGGCAGGAATCTACGAAGAGAGCGCGAAAACCACAGGAAATCCCGACGGTGGCAAAAGAATAAGCACGCGCTTCATGGTGCATTGCAATGTACGCATGGCTGCGCTGCGATC
This sequence comes from Brucella lupini, assembly GCF_002252535.1. Taxonomy (NCBI): domain Bacteria; kingdom Pseudomonadati; phylum Pseudomonadota; class Alphaproteobacteria; order Hyphomicrobiales; family Brucellaceae; genus Brucella; species Brucella lupini. The sequence continues at coordinate 18,003 of NZ_NNRN01000059.1, read as the reverse complement.
TGAACGCTGGCGATCGAGGCAGCTTCTGCTATTTTCAGATCGTCGAAGCGATGCACCTCCTCCCGCAAAGCTTCTTATCGGGCGACCCACTCCTCCTCCCAAGGGGCGCCTGATGGAACAGCGGCACTCCTCCTCCCAGCCGTTGTTCATCATTTCGGAAAGCCTGCCGCACCTCCTCCCGCGGCAGGCTTTTTCGTTTTTCGATTGTTTCAAGCTGTGTTTTCAGGCGTCAAAGCAGACTGCCCTGTTCCACCGGCTCTCCGGATTTGGACACGATGGAGGATCCGTACGGTTCGCGGGACGAGATGATCAGCGCATTATTCGGTAACGGACGGGCCAGTCCCTTGGCCTCTTCCCATGGCGCCCGCATCCAGATGTCGGTCTCTTCCTTTGCCAGCAGGAGGACCGGCATAGCCTTCTCATGGATCGGCTTGACAAGATCGTTAGGATCCGTGGTCAGAAAACCATAGAGGTCGTCGGTGGTCAGGCCATCCTTGACCTTCCGGACGCTTTTCCATTGCGGCACGTGGATACCGGCGAAGAACATCAGCGATTCCGCCTCGTCGCGCGCGAACCAGGCATTCGGCACATTGCCACCTTCCTCTTTGCTCGCGGGATCCGGTTCGGCGAAGCTTGTGACCGGGACGAGGCATCGATGTTCGACACCGAACCATCGTGTCCAGTGTGGGAAATTGAGCTTGCGCACGTTCGTCGTGCCGCGGTCCGCCTCCGTGTGAATCAGTTCCTCGAGATTAAAGGGCTTGCCCTTGGCCGCGAGCTTTTCGGCCTTTGCTTTGGCCGCTTTTTCCAAGGCGAAGCGAGGGGAGGGCAATCCCCATCGCGCATGCACAAGCTGCTTCTTGCCTTCCGCCGTGTTGCGGACGATCGGCCCCATCTGGTCGGGGTTCATCTGATAGGCTGGCATCAGGTTGATCAGGCTTTCGGCATCCTGGGCCCATTTCGAGACCCAGTCCTTGTCTTCCATCCGATAAAGGTTGCACATGCTGGAAAGCCCTCCGCTTGAACCGGATGCAGTTTGTCCCGGTGTGTACCGCCTGCTCGCTAGTCGAGTTTGTAAACGTCGGCGTTGTCCTGCCGTTCCCGCAAGCCCTTATAAGAAGCGTGTCTTAGTTTGCCATCCGCCGTCCAGGCCCGAAACTCGATCTCGGCGATCAGCGTCGGCTCGACCCAGACAATGTTTGCTTTTCCGGAATAGGGCACCGGCGGCTGCTTCAGTTTCCAGCGAAGCTTGTCGAGCGTCCTACGCAGTCTGATCATCTCGGCTTGCCTGAAGCCTGTGCCGACATTCCCGACATGAACGAGCTCGTCACCGCGATAGGCAGCAAGCACCAGCGAACTGAAGCCTGCAGGCGACGCCGCCGACAGCTCATAACCAACAACCATGAAGGCTTCGCTCTGGACGCACTTGATCTTGACCCAGTCGCCGGTCCGACCGGAACGGTAGGGTTGATCGAGGTGCTTGCCGACAATGCCTTCGAGGCCAAGGCTGCAGACATGTTGCAGCAGAATATCGGGTTCGGCGTCGAGTGTTTCCGATAGGCGGATGGCGCCATCCTTGCCGTTGAGCGTGTCCTCGAGAAGATGCCGGCGCGATCGGTATTCGACATTGCGCAGATCGTGCCCGTCGAGGTACATGAGATCGAAGGCGTGGAGGACGGCGTCAGAGGCGCGATTGCCAGCCGTTTTGCCAGATGCACCCAACGACTTCTGCAGCAGCCCGAAATCCGGTCGCCCTTCTTCATCGAGCACCACGGCCTCGCCATCGATGATCATCGTCGCCGGCCCAAGTGCTCGGGCAGCCTCTGCGATCGCCGGAAAACGATGCGTCCAGTCATGGCCACCACGCGTGAGGATGCGGACCCCTTTCGGCTCGATGTGAACAGCCAGGCGATAGCCATCCCATTTCAGTTCCCAGCTCCATTGCTCGCCTTTTGGAGGATGCGCCTTCAGTTGGGCGAGCGCCGGTTCGACGCGATCAGGCATCGGATCGAACAGGAGCTGTGGCTGTGCGGGATTACGCTTCCGACGCGGCTTTGACCGCAGCGGGGCTTCGGTATCACCAAGGAGCGGCTTTGATCTCGGTGGCTTCGTCATGCCGACAGTCCAGCACAAAAACCTTAAGAATAGTGTGACGTCGCACATCTATCCCCGCTATTCACTATCGAGCCCGACGAGACAGAAGTTCCGCAAAAATTCTTGTTTCCTTATATCCCCTTGAATTCTCATCGAATCTTCGACTTTGCTAATACTGGGATAATATTCCTCAACCTCGTGGTGCTTGACTCTTTTGCGAGATAAGAACAAACAATGAACAAATAGCCCGTACGACATGATGTCGATCCTTTGAACACGACCTTGAAGGGAGCCGTGAAGAATGACTGCTGCCCGCCAAAGGGTGATCTGCGATTTACGCGACCGCATCGCGTCGATCGAGGGCGGATCCGCGAAGCGGGCAGGAACGCTGTCCTTTGGCGTTCCCGAAATCGATGCGGCCCTGCCTGGTGGTGGTCTCGCCTATGGAGCGCTGCATGAGTTTGCAGGCGGCGGCTCGGGCACCGTCGATGGTGCGGCTGCAGCCCTTTGTGTCGCCGGCATTGCCGCGCGCACCAAAGGCCCCGTCATCTGGTGCCTGACGCGGCCGGATCTGTTCTTTCCGGCTCTTGCCCAGGTTGGCCTCCATCCCGACCGCGTCATCTTCGTCGAATCCGATCGGGAAGAGGATGTTCTGGCAAACATGGAGGAGGGCCTGTCCTTCGGCGGTCTGGGCGCCGTTGTCGGCGAGCTTGTCCGCCTGCCGATGGTCAGTTCCCGCCGCCTGCAGCTGGCGGCCGAGCGAACCGGGACCATGGCGCTTGCGGTGAGGCGATGGCGGCGACAGACCGAGGCGAATGATTTTGGGCAACCTACAGCCTCGACCACCAGATGGCGGGTGAGCGTGATGCCCTCGGAAAAGCTGCCAGTGCCGGGGGTGGGCAGGGCTCAATGGTTGCTGGAATTGATGCGCGTGAAAGCGGGTGAGTGTGCTGAGTTTCTCGTGAGGGCGTGCGATGACAAGGGTCGTCTCGATCTATCTTCCGGATCTGCCGACGGATCGCATTCGTCGAGCCGATCCGTCTATTCCGCCTGAACAGCCAATCGCCGTGATCGCCAGAAGCGGATCAAAGCGATGGGTATCGGCTGCTGATGCATCTGCCAGAAAGGCGGGCGTGCACGTCGGCATGGCGGCCGCAAAGGCGCAGTCGCTATTCAGGGGTCTTATGCTCGTTGACGCAGATCCCGAAGCCAACCGAGCCGCACTCGAACGCATCACGCTATGGGCGCTCACAATCTATTCGCCCATCGTCGCCGTCGACGGGATCGACGGCATCGTCATGGATACAGAGGGCGCCGACCATCTCCAGGGCGGAGAGCTGCCGATGGTGACTGGCATCGCCAACCGGTTCCTGGCAAAGAGTCTGACTGCCCGTGTGGCGGTCGCCGACAGCTGGGGTGCGGCCCATGCCTGCGCTCGCGCCATCAATCGCGAGACAATCGTCGTTCCACCCGGCGAGACCGTCCGTGCCGTCGAGAAGCTGCCGATCTCGCTCCTGCGCCTGCATGCCAAGATCGTCAACGATCTTCGCATTCTCGGCTTCCAGACGATCGGTGAGCTTACCAGTACCCCGCGTGCGCCGCTGACATTGCGCTTCGGCCCGGAGGTTGGCCGCCGTCTCGACCAGATGCTCTGTCGTGTCGCCGAGCCGATCGAGCCAATCCGTACCCCTGAGCTGGTTGAAGTCTGCAAAGCCTTTGCCGAACCGATCGGTGCCGCCGAAACCATCGACAAATATGTCGGGCGTCTCGTCGTCCAGCTCGTCGATGAACTCCAGAAGCGCGGGCTTGGCGTGCGCCGTGCCGACCTGATCGTCGAGAAGCTCGATGGCACAAGACAGGCAATCCGCGCCGGAACCGCCAGGCCCGCCCGCGATGTCGCCTGGCTGACAAAACTGTTTCGGGACCGGACGGAAAAGATCGAGCCGGGCTTCGGGATTGAAAAGCTGATCCTGGTCGCCGTCATCGCCGAGCCTCTGGAGGAGGCGCAGAAAGCCTCTGCTCTGGTCGAGGATGAGGTCACGGATGTCACGCCGCTCATCGATATCTACGGAAACCGGGGGCAGAGGGTTTATCGCGTCGCACCGGTCGCTTCCGATGTGCCGGAACGCTCGGTCCAGCGGATCAGCCCCGTCGCTGAGCCAATCGCCGTTGCCTGGGTCAGCCATTGGCGCCGGCCAGTCCGGCTTTTGCCGCGTCCTGAGCTGATCGAGGCGATCGCGCTGATGCCGGACCGGCCGCCGGTCTCCATCGTCTGGCGTGGCAAACGCCGGAAGGTGAAACGTGCCGATGGCCCGGAACGCATTTTCGGGGAGTGGTGGCAGCGCGACGCCGAAATGGACGCCGTGCGCGACTACTTCGTCATCGAGGACGAGGCGGGCGAGCGCCTATGGGTGTTCCGCTCCGGCGACGGTGTTGATCCGGATACCGGGTCCCACCGCTGGTTCTGCCATGGGATCTTCGCATGAGTTACGCCGAGCTACAGGTCACGACGCACTTCTCTTTTCTGCGCGGTGCTTCGTCCGCACAGGAGTTGTTCGAGACTGCCAAAATCCTGGGGCTCGAGGCGATAGGCGTCGTCGATCGCAATTCGCTCGCAGGCATCGTCCGCGCCCTTGAAGCATCCCGCGCGACAGGTATGCGGCTTGTCGTCGGCTGTCGTATCGATCTGCAGGACGGCATGTCGGTGCTGGTCTATCCGACGAATCGCGCCGCCTATTCGCGCCTGACGCGGCTGATCACGCTCGGCAAGTCGCGCGGCGGCAAGGACAACTGCATCCTCCACTGGGACGATGTCATCGCCTATTCGGGAGGGATGATCGGCATTCTGGTGCCGGATCTGCCGGACGCCACCTGCGCCGCACAGTTTCGTAAGATGGCGCAGCTGTTTGGTGACCGCGCCTACGTGTCGCTCTGCCTGCGCCGCCGACAGAACGACCAGATGCGGCTACACGAGATTTCCAACATGGCGGCACGGTTCAGGGTCAAAACCGTCGTCACCAATGACGTGCTGTTTCATGAACCGGGCCGGCGGCAGTTGCAGGACATCGTCACCTGCATCAGGCACAACACCACGATCGATGACGTCGGCTTCGAGCGCGAGAGGCATGCCGACCGGTATCTGAAGCCGCCGGAGGAGATGCAGCGTCTGTTTCCACGTTATCCGGAGGCCGTGGCACGAAGCATGGAGATCGTCAGGCGCTGCACGTTTAGCCTCGAGGAGCTCACCTACCAATACCCGGAGGAAGCAATTGTGCCGGGTAAGGATGCCCAAGCCTCACTCGAGCATTATGTCTGGGAATGCGCTCCCGATCGCTACCCCGAAGGCCTGCCGCCGGACGTCCTCAAAACCGTACGGCACGAGCTCGATCTCATTCGCACCATGAAATACGCGCCTTACTTCCTGACGGTGTTTTCGATCGTGCGCTTTGCCCGGAGCCAGGGCATTCTCTGCCAGGGCAGGGGATCGGCGGCCAACAGCGCCGTCTGCTATATTCTCGGCATTACCTCGATCGATCCATCGACCAACGACCTCCTCTTCGAGCGTTTCGTTAGCAAGGAGCGCGACGAACCGCCAGACATCGATGTCGACTTCGAGCATGAACGGCGCGAGGAGGTCATTCAGTGGATCTACAAGACCTACACGAAAGACAAGGCAGCACTCTGCGCCACCGTCACCCGCTACCGGGCCAAGGGTGCGATCCGCGATGTCGGCAAGGCGCTCGGCCTGCCTGAAGATGTGATCAAGGCGCTGTCATCAGGCATGTGGTCATGGTCGGAGGAAGTGCCCGACCGAAACATCCGGGAACTCAATCTCAACCCCGACGACCGCCGTCTGGCGCTAACCCTGAAACTGGCGCAGCAACTGATGGGAGCGCCGCGCCATCTTGGCCAGCATCCCGGCGGCTTTGTCCTTACCCATGACCGGCTGGACGATCTCGTGCCGATCGAGCCGGCGACGATGAAAGACCGGCAGATCATCGAGTGGGACAAGGATGACGTCGAGGCGCTGAAATTCATGAAGGTGGACGTCCTTGCGCTCGGCATGCTCACCTGCATGGCAAAGGCCTTCGATCTTATTCGCGAACACAAGGGCGATGATCTCGATCTGTCGAAGATCGAGCAGGAAGATGCCGCGACCTACGCCATGATCCGCAAGGCTGACACGCTCGGCACCTTCCAGATCGAGAGCCGTGCCCAGATGGCGATGCTGCCGCGCCTGAAACCCCGCACCTTCTATGATCTCGTCGTGCAAGTGGCGATCGTCCGGCCCGGTCCTATCCAGGGTGACATGGTGCATCCCTACCTTCGCCGCCGTGAAGGCAAGGAGCCGGTTGAATATCCCACACCCGAGCTTGAGGCCGTGCTTGGCAAGACCCTGGGTGTGCCGTTGTTTCAGGAGAGCGCCATGCGTGTCGCCATGGTCTGCGCCGGTTTTACCGGTGGGGAGGCCGACCAGTTGCGCAAGTCGATGGCGACCTTCAAGTTCACCGGCGGCGTTTCTCGCTTCAAGGAGAAACTCGTATCCGGCATGGTGAAAAACGGCTACTCACCCGAGTTTGCCGAAAAGACCTTTTCCCAGCTCGAAGGTTTTGGCTCCTACGGCTTTCCGGAAAGCCATGCAGCATCTTTTGCGCTGATTGCCTATGCCTCGAACTACATCAAGTGCCACTATCCGGACGTGTTTTGCGCAGCACTGCTCAACAGTCAGCCGATGGGCTTTTATGCGCCCGCCCAGATCGTCGGTGACGCGATCAAACACGGCGTTGAGGTGCGACCTGTGTGCGTCAACCGCTCCCGATGGGACTGCACGCTGGAAAAGATCGGTCATACCGATCGACACGCTGTGCGGCTGGGGTTTCGGCAGGTGAAGGGACTGGCCGTCGCAGATGCGGCGCGGATCGTAACGGCGCGTATGAACAGCCCGTTCGTGTCGGTCGATGACATGTGGCGCCGTTCCAGCGTGCCGACGGAAGCGCTTGTCCAGTTGGCAGAGGCCGATGCCTTTCTGCCCTCCCTCAAGCTCCAACGGCGCGATGCGCTCTGGGCGATCAAGGCGTTGCGCGACGAGCCCTTACCGCTGTTTGCCGCCGCGGCCGAACGCGAGATGGTGGCAATTGCAGAGCAGCAGGAGCCGGAGGTTGCCCTGCGACAAATGACGGACGGGCATAACGTCATCGAGGACTACAGCCATACCGGATTGACGCTGAGACAGCACCCTGTCGCCTTTCTGCGCAATGACCTTTCGGCACGAAACATCATAACCTGCGCGGAGGCGATGAATGCGCGGGACGGCCGGTGGGTTTACACGGCGGGCCTGGTGCTGGTCCGGCAAAAGCCAGGATCGGCGAAGGGCGTCATGTTCATCACCATCGAGGACGAAACGGGCCCCGCCAACATCGTGGTCTGGCCAACGCTGTTTGAGAAGCGCCGGCGAGTGGTGCTGGGGTCCTCGATGATGGCAATCAATGGGCGAATCCAGCGAGAAGGGGAGGTCGTGCACCTCGTCGCACAGCAGCTGTTCGATCTGTCGGGGGACCTTGTTGGCCTGGCCCATCGGGATGTCGAGTTCAAGCTGCCAACGGGACGAGGCGATGAGTTTGCCCATGGGGGCGGTGGGCCGGATTCACGGGAACGGCCGAAGCCGGTTGTCCCGCGGGACATGTTCACGCCGGATCTTCATATCGATACGCTGAAGGTGAAAAGTCGGAATTTTCACTAGGCAGGAGTTCAACGAAGCCCAACGCCCGTCAGTCGACATTTGACGTTCAAGCGCCGTACACCAAGAGCAGTTCCTTGGCGCCGATCTGGCCGCCGGCCCGTACCAGCACCTCGGAAATCGGGCTGTCCTTTTCAGCACGCAGCGCCGTTTCCATCTTCATCGCCTCGATCGAGACGAGCACGTCGCCGGCATTCACGGCCTGGCCGGGCGAGACGAAGACGCGGCTGATGACACCCGGCATCGGCGCACCCTTGATACGGCGCGGCTGGCCGTTGAGCTCGAAGAAGGTCGTCACCATGCCCTGGCTGTCCGTCGCACTCGTCGCCTGGTTGACGATGACGAGCGTCTTGCCGCGTTCGATATCCTGATTGCCGTCTCTGCCCCCCACAGGCAAACACCACCACGCGTTATCACACGCTTGATGGGGTCGAATCTGTGGCGCGTAGTTTCGTGGGGCTTTTTCCGAATGTCTGAGAGAAGGCGCGCGAAAAATGGGACGCGCTCTCGAAGCCGACCTCGAGAGCGACCTCGAGCATGGACGCCTTTGTCTTGGTCAACAGTTGCTTGGCGCGCTCCATCCGTACTCGCCGGTAGACGAGGGCAGGGGAGCTTTTGGTTTCGCCCATGAACAGGCGCTCGAGTTGTCGCCTCGAGAGCCCGACCGATGCGGCGAGTTCCTCGATCGGCAGCCGCCCCTCGATATGCTGTTCCATCATGATCAGCACCGCCCTGACCCTTGGATCCTCGCACTCGATGGAGAGCGGCCTGCGGGTCTGGATGGCAAGGGAGGTTCGGGCCTTTTCAATGTGGAGAACCTCGAGCGCATTGCGCTCGGCTTCCTTGCTGATGTGACGCCGGACGATCAAGGCCGCCATGTCGGCTGCGCTGCTGCCGCCGGCGCAGGACCCCCTTGTCCGGTCGAGGTTGAAGATCCGATCAGACCGGACTTGATGGTCGGGGAAGCGCTCGCGAAACGCATTGTAATGCAACCAACTGACGCATGTCCGGTGTTCCTTCATCAAGCCGATTTCAGCAAGGATGAAGGAGCCGGTGCAGACACCGATCAGCTTGACGTTCCTTGTCGATGCCTTCTTCAGGAAGTCGATCGTTTCCTGATCGACGGGGGAGCCGTTGTTGAGCAGGCCGCCGACCACGACGATATACTGGAACCGGCTGGGGTCGACGAAGTCCGATGTTGGTGCGACCTTAACGCCGCAACTTGACGTTATCAGATGCCGCGTGCTGCCGAGGACCTCCCAATCGGCAAGCACACGGCCCGACCTGTCAAATTCGTCACTCGCCAGCCGCAGCGTATCGACAAAAAGGGCGAACGCGGAGAGCGTGAATGATTTTGCGAGCACAAAGCCGATCTTCAGCCGCTCGCCAGGCGCACCTGGCTCCAACGATTTCATGTCAGCTCCACCGCGTGCTGCCTTCATTTGATCTGGAAACCGTGCGCCAAAGGATCCCGATCGTCTACGAAGATCGTATTGTGACCGATGATGCGTGCCCAGCCCTCGACGCTCGGCTTGATCCCATGGAAGGGACCGACGTCAGTCTCTTCCTCGATACGTCCTTCGAAGACCGTGCCGATCAGGCTTTCCTGGCGGAAGGATTCACCGACATTCAAGCGGCCCTTGCCGTGAAGCTGGGCCATTCGCGCCGACGTGCCGGTTCCGCCTGGGGAGCGGTCGATGGCTTTGTCTCCGTAAAACACCGCCCCGCGCCCATCAGCGCCGTCGTTCGTCGGACTGTCGCACCACAGCGCGTGATGGACGCCGCTAATTCTCTCGTCTTCGGGATGGACCGGATCGCAGATCGGTGCGAGGGCGTCGCGAAGCTGGCCGCTGAGGTCGACGACGTCGCTTGCCGACATGCCATCGAGCCCTTTCCAATTCTCCTGCGGCTCGACCACTGCGTAATAGTTTCCACCATAGGAGATATCGACGACAAGCCTGCCAAGACCCGGCACATGAACCTCCAGATCCGCTTCATGGAGGTAACTCGCGACGTTGAACATACGGACCGATTCCACGAACTCGTCCTGCTTGTCGTACTGGATGTCAACTTTTCCCGCAGGCGTCTCTATCGAGAGCTGTCCGGGCACTCGTGGCGTAACAAGTCCTTCTTCGATGGCGGCCGTGACCAGCCCGATCGTGCCGGCGCCACACATCGGCAGACATCCGCTAACCTCGATGAAAATCACCGCAAAGTCGCAATCCTCGCGGTAGGCTGGGTAGATGATCGCGCCCGACATGATGTCATGGCCGCGCGGCTCGAACATGAGAGCCTGCCGGACCCAGTCATGGTCTCGGACGAACAGGTCCCGGCGCTCGGCGATCGGAAGATGCGGGAGAAGCGGTCCGCCGCCGGCGACGAGACGAACGGGATTGCCGCATGTATGGCTATCGATACAGAAGAAACTGCGCCGCATGATGGATCCTTTATAGTCCTCTCAGTTGCCAACCACAGGAAACCGACGGCCCTGCAGCGCGCCGCGTGACAACCTGTCGAGGAAGATCGCGACCGCCACGATGGCAAGTCCGGCTCGCAAGCCCAATCCCATTTCCATTCGTGTCAGTCCGCGTGTGACCTCGGCTCCTAGCCCGCCAGCACCGACAAGACCTGCGAGAACGACGATGGCGAGTGATAGGAGAATGCACTGATTGAGCCCCACGAGAAGTGTTGGCGTCGCTGCGGGGATTTCGATCTTGAACAGGACGGCGCGGGGCGAGGCGCCCATAGCCTGTCCGAGTTCCAGCAGGTCCTTCGGAACCTGGCTGAAGGCGAGCGTCGTCAATCGCAGCATCGGCGGCACGCCGTAAACGATCGTGGCGATGATGGCAGGCACCCTCCCGAGGGTGAAGATCATCACGGCGGGGATGAGATAGACCCACGGCGGGACCGTCTGCATGATGTCGAGCACGGGACGGATGGCCGCCGCGAACATGCGATAGCGGGAGGCCAGGATGCCGAGCGGAAAGGCGATCAGCACCGAGATGCAGACGGACACCGTTACCAGCGCCAGCGTCTGCATTGATGCTTCCCACAGGCCCGCAAGAAAGCAGAAGGTCAGCGCGATCGCACTGGTCACCGCGACGCGAACATTCACAACGACGGCAGCAAAGGCCACGGCAATGAGGATGACCGCGTAAAAGGGCAGGTAAAGCAGGGTCGCTTCAAGGCCGCCCAGCACGGCTTCGATCACCTTCGTCACCATATCAAAGAAGGGATGGAAATTGGCGTTCAGCCAATCGACAACCGGGGCGAGGTACGCGCCGGGGGAGAAGCGAACAAGGTCAAGGTCCATCACTTGCCTCCATTGGCGCGGCGCGCAGCACTCTGGGTCAGTCGGTCGATCACCATTGTGAGGATGACGATGGCGATGGCGGCGTTGATCGATGTGGCGATGTCGAGTGTTCTGACCGCGCTGTAGATTGTTTCGCCCAAGCCGCCGGAACCGACGATGCCGGCAATAACGACCATGCCGAACGCCATCATCAGGCTCTGGTTGATCCCCGCCATGACGCTCGGGATCGCGAAGGGCAGCCTGATCTTGGAAAACATCTGCCACGGCGTCAGGCCGCTCGCCTGACCGAGTTCGAGGAACTCGCGCGGGGTCCTGCGGATGCCGAGCGATGTCAGGCGGATCACCGGAGGCATGGCAACGATGACGGTGGCGAGGAGAGCCGTGGCCGGTCCGTATCCCATCAACGCGATCGCAGGCAGGAGGTAGATGTAGGGCGGAAGGGTCTGGATGAGATCGAGGATCGGTTCGACGAACCTGTCGAAGGATTTGACGAAGCCGGCCACGACGCCGAGCGGAATACCGATGACCAGCGCCATGAACGTGGCCGTGATCACCAGGGCCAGTGTGCTCATGGTCTCGGCCCACAGCCCCATCACCGCGCATCCGAGCAGGGCGACGCCTGCCAGAAGCCCGGCCGGCACGTTGATCAACCGCCATCCCAGTGCCGCCGCGACGAGGGCAATCACATAGAAGGGTGGAAGCTGCACGAGCCAGAGGACGCCGTCATAAGTGCCCTCCAGAACGGCCCGGATGCTGTCGAACAGCCACGAGGCATTGTCGCTGATCCAGTTCAGCGCGTCGTCAATCTTCTCGTCGAAGCTGTCAGTGATAACGGACGTGTCCATGACCATCACCGATCTATGCCGCTACGGGCACGGTGGCGGGACGGCCGGCGACGCCACAGAGCAGGCCGCGCGTCGTGACGATGCCAACCACCTTGCCACCCTCGACGACAGCGACGGCGTCGCGGCTCGATTGCATGGTCAACTCGATCAGGGCGCCGATATCAGCTTCGGGCGTGGTGCGCAGCAGCGAGCCGGTGTCGACATTCGGGTGGCTGCGCGTGTATTCGGCAACCGGCATCATGACGGAGTGCGCCTTGACGAGATGGATCCGGGAAATGCCGGCAACGAATTCGGCGACGTAGTCGTCCGCAGGCTTGGTCACGATCTCCTCGGCATTGCCGACCTGGACGATGACCCCGTCCTTCATGATGGCGATGCGGTCGCCGATGCGGATGGCTTCCTCAAGGTCGTGGGTGATGAACACCGCCGATTTTCCAAGCGACTTGGTCAGTTGGCGGAATTCGTCCTGAAGCTGGCGTCGGATCAGAGGGTCGAGCGCGCTGAACGGTTCATCCATCAGGATGATCTCGGGATCGGCGGCTAAGGCACGGGCAAGGCCGACGCGCTGCTGCATGCCGCCCGACAATTCGGATGGATAGCGCGCCGTCCAGTCGGAAAGGCCGACCTTGTCCAGTGCAGCGCGGGCGGTCTTGTATCGTTCTTCCTTGCCGACGCCGCGGACCTCAAGGCCGAAGGCGGCATTCTCCAAAACGGTACGGTGCGGAAGCAGGGCGACGCTCTGGAAGACCATGCCGATGTTGCGGGCTCGAATGTCGCGGAGTTCGGCGGCATTCAGGGCGGAGATGTCCTTGCCCTTGACGAGGATCTTCCCAAGGCTGGGTTCGATCAGCCTGTTGAGCAGCCGGATCAGCGTGGACTTGCCGCTGCCCGACAGTCCCATGATACAGAAGATCTCGCCACGGCGGACCTGAAGACTGGCATCCGAGACGCCGACGACGCAATCATAGTCCGTCAGAATCTGTTTCTTGGACAAGCCTTTTGTCTTCACCGCCTCGACGGCCGCCTTGGCCCTGGCTCCGAATATCTTCCAGACCGACTGGCAGTCGATCAGGATATCGCTGGCATTATTCATTGACGTGGTCATAGCGTTCCCCGCGAGCCGGTTTGATGCCGGCATTCTCATTCGTGGAATTGGAGCCGGGCCACCGCGAGTGCGAAAGGCCCGGCATTTGCGTTATTCGGGCTTGATGTTTTCCCAGCGCTTCAGAAGATCGGCGTGACTGTCGGTCCAGTCCCTGATCGCCTCGTCCATCGTCTTGCCGTCGTTGACCGCGCTGTTGATTGCGGTGATATCGGCAAGCGGGACGTACACGCTGGCGATGACCTCACGGGCGTGAGGATTTTCGGCCGAGAAACCCTTCTGACCGATCCAGTAGTAGCTCTGCGGCGGCGGGAAGACACCCTTCGGATCTGCCAGGAACTTGACGTCGTATTTCTGCATCATCCAGGACGGCTCCCAGATCGTCACGGCAATCCATTCCTTGCGATCTGTGGCGGACTTCAGCGCGGCGGTCATCGCGGCGGTGCTGCCTTCGACGAGCTGCAGCTTGAGATCGTATGCCTTCACGGAGCTGCTGGTGTCGCGCATCAGGCCCGATCCCGGCTCGATACCGACGATCTTGCCGCCGAACTTGTCGGCGTTGTCGTTCAGCTGGTCCATGGAATCGATGGTGACGTATTTCGGAACCGCGACGCCCTGGAACAGGCCGTGCGAGACCGGGGAAATCTTTTCGAGACGCTTCTTGTTCTTGTCCCAGTAATCCTGCGCGACATAGTCCGTCTGCGAGGCGAGGATCTGGACGTCGCCCTTGCTGAGAGCGGCGTAGGCAATGCCCCATTCGGAGAACGGCACGACCTTCACGGTGTAGCCGGAATCTTCGAGCACCTTCTTCGTAATGCCTGTGATCGGTGTGAGGTCTTCCCACGACATCGTGCCGATGGTGATGGTCTTTTCTTCGGCATGCGCCGACATCACGGTTATCCCGACCATCGCCGCTGCGCAGATTGCTTTCCATAGAGTCTTCATTTTTCGCTCCTAGTTTTCGTTCCCATTATCGTTGAAGCCCAGCACTTGGCTCAGTCTCCACATTGCGCGGCGGGGGATCATCCCTCGCGGCCTGCACGCAATTCCTGCAACCGGATCACGGAATTGATGCCGAGCCATGCGAACGGCTCCGGCGGCAGCCGCAAGGGCTGGGCATGATCCATGTATTCATCAAGCTGTCGGGAGGCCGAGCCGGTCGCGAGGTCAGCCGCCATCATGCCGGCGAGCGTACTCTTGACCGTGCCAAGGCCATTTTCGCAGCAGGCCGAATAGAGGCCCTCTTCGATCTCACCAAAAGCCGGGACGTGGTTGCGGCTGAGGCAGAGCCGGCCGGCCCAGCTGTATTCGAACGGCAAACCGGCAAGGCGTGGAAACCGGGCGTCGAAGGAGCGGCGATGCTCGCCCGCCATCTTCGTCATGCGCCGTTCACTGACATCCACCGTTGTCTCGTAGGTGTATTTTGTCCGGATCACGATTCGCGACTGTCCGCCGGTCGTGATCTTGCGCACCGTCGCGCCCATCGCGTCGGCGGGAAGAAGCGCCCACTTGTCGCGGCCTGATCTTTCCTCGCCTCGGCCAGCAGCATCAAACGGGGCCGTCATCGAAGCGTAGGCGAAGATGTGCATCAGCCTGCCGCCGAAGTGACCGAAATCCTGGATATGGCCGTTGACCGCGAGGATGACCCTGGGCGCCGTGACCGTTCCGCGCAATGAAGTGGCGGTCCAGGTTCCGCCCTCGCGCTTCAACGATGTTACGGGGCTGCGCTCGTATACATCGACGTTCTCCGACAGGCCGGCGGCGAAGCTTCGGATATAGTCGGCCGGCTGGATGAGAACCGCGCCGGGCGTGTAGAGCCCGCCCAGATAATAGTCCGACCCGGTGATGTCGCGCATCACGCGAGCGTCGAGAAACACATACTTCTCGCCCGCACCCTTCAACGACTGCCCGAATGTCATGTTCAGTTTCATGCCGCGCGCGGTCGCGGCGGCATTGATCTTGCCGGCGGGATCGAACGTCTCGCGGGACATCCCGTATTCACAGGCGGCTTGCGTCGCAAAGGCGATCGCGGAGCGGTTCTGCGCCATCTCCATCTGCGTGGCATCAGCACTGCCGCTTGAATATTCGCTGGAGGTGAGGTTGTGCGGGACATCGATCATGAAGCCCGAGTTTCGTCCCGACGTGCCTTTCCCCAGTTCACTCGCCTCCAGAATGACGACCTTGTCCTGCGGACGACGCTCTTTCAGCCGGCGGGCCGCGGACAGTCCCGCAAAGCCCGCGCCGATCACCAGCCAGTCCGCGGTCACGTTGCCTTCGAGGCTCCGGACCGGGAGCGGTCGCTTGCTGATCGCCTCCCAGCCCGACACGCCATTTTCAAAAGGCAAGCGCTTGACGGACTTCGTGATCATCGGATTGTCTCGTCCACGGAGCGCTCGGAGATATCGATCCAGATCGTCTTCAGTTCGCAGTAATTGTCGTGGGCGAAGATCGACTTGTCGCGACCGCCGAAACCCGATTCCTTGTAGCCGCCGAACGGTGTCGAAGCGTCGCCCTCGCCAAAGCAGTTGACAGTCACCAGGCCGGCCCGGATTTCCCGCGACAGCTTGATCGCCTTGCGCAGGCTGCCGGTATAGACCGAGGCGGTGAGGCCATAATTAGTGTCGTTGGCGAGCTTCACCGCTTCCGCCAGCGTTTCAAAAGTGGTCACCGACAGGATCGGTCCGAAGATTTCTTCCTGGAAAAGGCGGCTTGCCGGTGTGACGCCACCGACGACGGTGGGTTCGATGAAGACGCCACTCAGCGTCGTGCCGCCATAGGTGAGCGTCAGCTTCTCCGTCTTCACGTCGTCGAGGAAGGATTTGACCTTGTCGAAATGCGCCTTGCTGACCAGAGCGCCGATGCGGTTTTCCGGATCCAGCGGGTCGCCGGTCTTCCATTCGCGCAGATAGGCGCCGATCCGTTCGAGCAGCGCGTCCTTGATCTTGCTGTCGACGATCAGCCGCGACGTGGCCGAACAATTCTCGCCCATGTTCCAGAACGCGCCGTTGACGACCTGCTCGGCCACGAGGTCGAGGTCTTCGGCATCATCAAGGACGACGGCCGGGTTCTTGCCACCGCATTCCAGGACGACCTTTTTGAGGTTGGAATCGGCGGCATAACGCACGAAGCGACGTCCGGTTGGTGTCGAGCCGGTGAACGCGACCATGTCGACATCCATGTGCAGCCCGATCGGCTCGCCGACATCCTTGCCGCTGCCGGTGACGACATTAAAGACGCCCGCGGGGATACCGGCCTCGAGAGCCAGTTCCGCGACGCGAAGAGTGGTGAGCGTGGTTTCCTGCGCCGGCTTGACGATGACAGAGCAACCCGAGGCGAGTGCCGGGCCGATCTTCCAGGCGAGCATCAGCAGCGGGAAGTTCCAGGGCAGCACGCAGCCGACCACGCCGATCGGCTCGCGCACCACCATGGCAAGGGCATTCGGCCCGACCGGGTTGGTGTTGTCGTAGAGCTTGTCGATAAGCTCGGCATGGAAGCGGATCGTGTGGATCGTGTCCGGCACATCGACCGTCTGGCATTCGCGCACCGGCTTGCCGCTGTCGATGCTTTCCATGACGGCCAGCTCGTGGCGGTTTTCCTCCAAGAGCTTTGCGAGTTTGAGGAGAGCGACCTTCCGGTCGCCGGGAGGCAGCAAACGCCAGCGACCGTCATCGAACGCCCTTTTCGCGTTTGCAACCGCGTCGTCGACATCACCAGCGTCGCAGGCCGCGATCTCGGTCAGCGTTTCGCCGGTTGCAGGGTTCGTCGTCGTGAACGTCTTGCCGGACTTTGCCGGACGGAATGCGCCATCGATGAAGGCGTTGGTCGGCAGGTGAAGATTGGTGGCGATCGCCTTGTATTCGGCCGCGCTCAAGGGTTCATGCATTGTTGGCTCCCGACGTGATCTGGGCAACCGTGCGCTTCAAAGTCGCGACAACGGTTTCAAGGGTTCTTTTTTCTTCGGAATTGAGCGGGCGCAGCGGCGCGCGCACCGAACCTGTCTTCAGGCCGATGATCTCGCATCCATGCTTAATCGACTGGACGAACTTGCCGCATTCGAGAAAGTCCATCAGCGGCAGCATCGCCGTCATGATGGCCCGGCCCTTGTCGAAGTTCCTTTCGAGAACACAGGCCTCATAGAGGGCGACATGTTCGCGCGGCAGGAAGTTGGAACCGGCGCAGACCCAGCTTCTGGCACCCCAGGCAAAAAATTCCAGCGCCTGGTCGTCCCACCCACAGGACAAGCCGATATGGGGGAACTTGCGCGCCAGGAGATGGACGTTGGCCATTTCGCCGGAGCTCTCCTTGATCGCCACGACGTTCTTGGACCGGCCCACGCGGGAGAAATAGTCCTCGCGCATGGTGATCCCCATGCGGGCCGGATAATTGTAGAGCATGATCGGCAGGTTGGCGGCGCGGTCGATCGTCAGCGCATGGACCGCGTTCTCCTTTTCCGTCGGCAGCGCATAGGGCGGCGACGAGACGAGGATTGCGTCAGCACCGATTTCCTTCGCAGCCTTGGCATATTCGACGGAATCTTCGGTCCGTGTCGCACCGGTGCCGATGACGAGAGCGAGACGCGTGCCGATCACATCCCTGGCGTAAGCAGCGAGTTCGAAGCGTTCCTGGGCGCTCTGAGCATAATATTCGCCGGTCGAGCCGCCGACGATGATGCCATGCACCTTGGCCTCGATCAGCGACTCCAACACAGCCGCAAACCCCTCGCGGTCAATCTGCCCGTCGGGGCTGAGCGGCGTGATCGCCGGGGTGTAGATGCCTTCGAATTTCATGATGATGACTCCATCGATTGCGTCGGCGTTTCGACCAGTGCGTCCGCCTTGAGTGCTTGGGGTGCGATGAACATTTCCATGTTCTCGCGCGACAGTTCCCAGTGTTCGAACACGAGGTCGACGAC
>NZ_NNRN01000058.1:0-37562 GCF_002252535.1 Brucella lupini | reverse complement strand
GAGGGACTTATTCATATTGATACCCGTCACATGAAATCCCGTTGCATCATAAACATGCCTCGCACGCGCGTTGTCAGCGGACTGTTTTATGCTGGCGATATGTCCGGTGCAGATCGCTGAGCCTGTCTTGGTGCCCGGATTTATGCCGCTCAGCTCACTCGAATATCGGCCTATACGTTGAAGAAACTTTCAACTGCATCTTTATCGGGAACAAAATGGCTTTAGATTCATTTAGTTCGAGCGTTTGTCTGGGAATCACCGGATGATTTGCTGTGTCCAGGTTTCCGGTCGTCACAAATCGGGAGTCTGGGGCATATCGGTTTTCAACGATTGGAGTTCATTATGGGGATTTTCGATAAGATCAAGAACGCCATTTGGGGCGAGGCACAAGCGGCAACTCCTGAGGCGGAAACGGCTGCACAGCCTGCTCCGACACCGACCGCTTCCTCTACTGCCGCCGCTCCGGCGCCATCTGCATCCGCACCCGCTGCCGCTGTCGACGTAGGCGCCATTCTGGACGCTGCCGTTGCCAAAAGCGGCCAGAAGCTCAACTGGAAGACTTCGATCGTCGATCTGATGAAGGCTCTTGGCCTCGACAGCAGTCTGGAGCACCGCAAGCAACTTGCCAAGGAGCTGGGCTATACCGGCGACACAGGCGATTCCGCGACCATGAATGTATGGTTGCACAAGCAGGTTATCCAGAAACTCAAAGATAATGGCGGTAAAGTTCCCGCCGGATTGTAATCAGGAGGGTTCCCGATGGGAAGCGCAGGAATTGGCTGGATTGCGGCGATCATCATAGGCGGCCTGGCCGGCTGGATTGCCTCCAATTTCATGAACAGCAATACCGGGATATTCATGAATGTCATTCTCGGTATCATCGGCGCAGCCGTAGCGAGTTTTATTTTCGGATTTCTCGGTGTTTCGTTCGGCGGCTGGCTGGGCTATCTGATCGCGGGCTTTATCGGTGCCTGCATATTGATATGGCTGGGCCGATTGGTAAGTTAGCAAAAAGGCGCCTTACGGCGCCTTTTTCTTTTGGTGCGTTATTTTCTTGCCCTATGCTGGGCGAGAAAAATACGGTCGTCGCGATTGGAACAAATGACTGCGAAGATGACCGCCAGAGCTGCGCCTTAGAAACGTATCGAGGATACGTTCGGAAATCATACCATTGTGGGACACTCCGGGCATTGCCAGATAGGTCATCAAAAGCGCCATCGGAGTTACCAGAATCTGCCCCAGCGCATAATTGCTGCCAATAATGACTTCGGTGGCGAATTGCAGCCCGGCCAGGATTGCAATGACGCACCAGAGACTGGGGCCTTGCGCAAGCACCAGCCATGTAATCAAGGCGCCCAGAAGCGTACCTGCCATGCGTTGCAAGGCTCGGTTCATGCTGATGTGCAGATGCGCGCCCTGCATTACGGCGACAGCGCCCATGGCTGCCCAGGCTGGGTGGAGGGCGCCGAGAGCATAAGCGGTCAGCGCGGCAATTGCGGCACCAAGCGAAATCCGACCGGCGGCAATAAGCCGGTGAACTGTCGGACGTGACGGCTCGGACGGAAATGGCTTTTCCGGAGATGCCTGATGACGATACTTCTCGGTCAGGGCACAGATCAGGCAAGCGAGAGCCGAGACGATTGCTGTCGCGGCGGTACGCTCAAACACAACGTGCAGCGACGCGACCGGCGTCATGGAGGCACCGGCTGCGAAGATGAATATGAGCGCGCCGGGTGGTCCGAATTTGCCGGTAACGGTTATGAAAGAGAATATGCCCGCAGAAAGTGCCAGCAGCAAAAGCTGGCCGGGCAAGGGCAGGCCAACCCATGTGGCGAGCGACATGAAAAACACCGCGAGTGTCTGGCAGATCGCGCACAGGAGGACGATCCATTCGCGTTTTGCTTCCGGAGCAAACCGGCCGAACAATGCGACGAGCGAGCCAAGCGAGGCAAAGCCGATCAGATGCGACCACGAAGACAGGCTGACCAACGGAAGCGCGATGGCAACCGTGGCGGCAGCCTGAAGCCCGGCAAGCGATGAGTTTCGGAGCGATGGCTGGCCAGCAAGGGCGATGCTTTCTCGAAACTGCTGAGGCTTCAAAAGGTTATAGGCGGCGTGGCGCCGTCCTGAAAGAGATCGGTCCGCTTTCATTATTCTCGGTCCTGCTCGCGATCGGATTGCATCAGCGTCAGTCGGTGCTCAATGCTGTCAAAGCTGCGAAGCATGATTGCAATGTCATTGTCTGACAGATCGGCGAGCATTTCTTGCTCGCCCTTTGCCAGCTCCTGATGAATTTCGGCGACCCGCTTTTCCCCTTGCACTGTCAGATGAACCAGCCTTGCACGACTATCCCTTTCATCGACGCGGCGCTCCGCCAGGCCTTGCCGACATAGAATGTCGAGGAGGCGTACGAGACTGGACCCATCTATGCCGACCAGGGCAGCCAGTTCCTTCTGCGTCAGGCCGCCGCCGGTCTGGTGAAGGTGGACAAGGGGAACCCAGGTCGCATCAGTCAGCCCGGCTTGGGCAAGGTGGATGTCGAGCGCACGTCGCCAGCGCCGTGCCAGCAGTGAAAAGCGAATACCGAATTGAGAGCGGGGAGTGTCTGAAATCATGAGGTCATTAAGACGCAATATAGTTTGAATTGCAAATCAAATTATATTGCGGAATGCGAATGACAGTTGCCGGAACGGGATTAGCCGCTCCGACTTATGGCCTGTCTCTATTGCGGTAAGCGAGCGATGACTTTGATTTCAAAGTCGAAACCGGCGAGCCAGGTGACGCCGATAGCAGTCCAATTGGGGAAAGGTGGGGCGCTGAAAATTCGGTCCTTGACCTGCAGGACGGCCTCGAACTGGTTTTCAGGATCGGTATGAAAAGAGGTTATATCAACAATGTCATCGAAAGTGGCGCCGGCTGCCTTCAGTGTCGCTTCAAGATTATCGAACGCGAGTTGAACCTGCTTTGCGAAGTCGGGTTCGGGCGTGCCGTCGCTGCGGCTTCCAACCTGACCGGAGACAAACAGCAGGTCGCCCGAGCGGATAGCGGCGGAATAACGATGCTTGTCATAAAGGGCACTGCGGTCGGCGGGAAAAATTGTTTCTCTTCTGGTCATTTTCGTTTTCCTTTTTGATGCTGAGGCCTGCGTTATCGGAAGATTTTTGTATCTGCGGCTTCACAAACAACCGGGATATTTGATATACGTCACGTATACTAAATAGTCATATACGATCCGTATGTCAATTAATATACGGTACGTATATCAAAAAAGGTGTGACGATGGCCATGAACCTGCGCATCAAGGCGATGGAAGAAAACCGGGTGAAGCTGATAGCGGCAGCCCGGAAGGCTTTTGCGGAAAAGGGTTATGCCGCCGCCTCTATGGATGAACTGACTGCGGAAGTCGGCCTGACACGTGGTGCGCTCTACCATAATTTTGGAGACAAGCGCGGGCTGCTGGCGGCTGTGGTCAGCCAGATGGATGGCGAAATGGCCGAACGTGCTCAAGAGATTGCTGCGCGGGCGGATAATCTGTGGGAGGGGCTTTTGGCGGAAGGGGTTGCCTATATCGAGGCGGCACTCGATCCTGATGTCCAGCGCATCGTGCTGCTTGATGGACCGGCGTTTCTCGGCGATCCGTCACAATGGCCGAGCCAGAACAGTTGTCTGCAGGCGTCCCGGCAAAAAATTGCTCTTTTGATAGAGCAAGGCGTGCTGAAACCGGTCGACCCGGAAGCCGCCGCACGGTTGCTCAACGGGGCAGCATTGAATGCAGCACTCTGGATTGCCGCCAGTGAAGATCCGAAAGGGGTTCTTTCGAAGGCGATTGATGCCTTTCGAGCGCTTGCAACCGGCCTGCTTGCAAAGCCGGTTTAGATATCAGGTAGTCTGGATCGCAATCCGGTTGCCTTCGCTGTCCCTGATCTCCGCGACAAAGCCGTTTCCAACCGGTGTTTTCGGGAACAGCATTTCGCTGCCCTCTTGCACGGCCTTGGTGATGACGGTGTCCACATTGTCGACGTTGAAATAGATAATCGCGCCATGCACGGTTGGAATATAGACGTCGCCTTCGGCAAGCGCGGCACTCGCGCCATCCTTGCCTTCTTCAAAAGGGAAATAGGCCATTCTGTTTCCGTGTATCGTAACGACGTCACCAAAAGTCACTCCGAACACTGCGGAGTAGAATCGCATAGCCCTTTCAAGATCAGCTACCGGTATTTCCACATGAGCGATCAGGTTCATTCTTGCTCCGTTCTATCTAACCACATGGAATGTAAGCCATAATCAGTTCGGCTGCCACATCGCGGATGGAATTTGAATCCGGTTGACGGAGATGCGTTAATTGTTCAGTTTTTATTGACTTGGTATATTAGTGAAACATAACAAACGGATCCTGACACGGAGACCATATGGCGACTGAAGGACTTGGACAGACACTCGGGCCTGCGGTGGTTCTGCTTGCCGCCGGTGTCGTGGCGGTGCCGTTGTTTCGGAAACTGGGTCTCGGTTCTGTGCTGGGATATTTCGCTGCCGGTGCCCTGGTGGGGCCTTCGGTCTTCGGCTTCTTCACTGACCCCGCAACGATCCTGCATTTTTCCGAACTCGGCGTCGTCATGTTCCTGTTCGTCATCGGACTTGAAATGCGCCCTGGCAAGCTCTGGACGATGCGGCAGCAGATATTCGGTCTCGGTCTTGCACAGGTTCTTGGCTGTATCGCCCTTCTGACAGGGGCGGGGGTTCTTCTGGGCCTTTCTCCGATAACGGCCTTGATCGCGGGGGCTGGCTTCGTGCTGTCTTCCACAGCGGTCATCATGTCGATGCTGCAGGAGCGAGGCGAAATAGCCACGCCCGACGGCCAGAAGGCCGTTTCCATTCTCCTGCTCGAAGATTTGATGATCGTTCCGCTGCTGGCGCTCGTTGCTTTCCTTTCGCCTTCCCAGCATGAGTCCGGCGGAATCCTAGGCATTGCGACGGCCATTGGCGCCATTTTGCTGCTGATTGCTGTCGGTCGCTGGCTGCTTGATCCGTTCTTCTCCTTGCTGGCGCGTGCGAGGGCGCGCGAGGTTTTGACGGCTGGCGCACTGATCGTTGTGCTCGGGGCCGCCCTGCTGATGGAAGCGAGCGGCCTTTCCATGGCGATGGGCGCTTTCCTGGCCGGGGTCATGCTGTCCGGTTCCAGTTACCGGCACCAGATCGAAAGTGACATCGAGCCGTTCAAGGGGCTCCTGATGGGGCTGTTCTTTCTGGCTGTCGGCATGTCGCTTGATCTCGGCGTGGTTGCTTCGGACTGGCCCACGGTCCTCATCTTCCTCATTGCCTATGTGATTACCAAGGCAATCGGCATCTATGCCGTCGCCCGAATTTTCGGCTCCAGCCATCGTTCGGCGCTCGAACGGACGTTGCTCTTTGCGCAGGGCGGAGAATTCGCCTTCGTGCTTTACACGTCGGCATTCGGTAACGGGTTGCTTTCAGCACGCGACAATGCGCTGTTTTCGACTGTCATCATTCTATCGATGGCCGTGACACCGTTCGTGCTGCTTCTGGGTTCCCGACTTTTGCGCGAGGAAGCGCCTTCTCTCGAAGGCGTTGAAACCGCTCATAATCTCAAAGGTCGGGTGTTGATGATCGGTTTCGGGCGTTTTGGACAAATCGCGGCGCAATTGCTTCTTGCCCAGAGATCGGATGTTTCGATTATCGAAGCCGATCCCAACCGTATCCGTGAAGCCGGGCGGTTCGGTTTCAAGATATTTTATGGCGATGGATCACGTCTCGATATCCTGCATCATTCAGGTGCAGACGAAGCGGAAGTCATCATGATCTGCGTGGATGACCGAAAGACGGCCAATCGCATCGTGGAACTGGTCAAGTCTCATTTCCCGGCAGCAAAGATCATGGTGCGCTCCTACGACCGCACGCATTCCATCGAGTTGTTGAAAGCAGGTGTGGATTTTGAACTGCGCGAAACGTTCGAATCTGCACTGCTTTTCGGAAAGGAAGCGCTTTGCGAGCTTGGTCTGGATGAGAGTCTCGCAGAGGATACGCTACGCGATATTCGCATGCGCGATGCTGAACGGCTGACGGCACAGGTGCAGGGCGATATTTATTCGGGGGCCGATCGGCTGCTCACCGGCGTTCCTGTTCCTGAACCGCTGACGCCGCCAGGCAAGGTTACGAAGCTTGCCGGGGACGAAGGTTCAAACTGAACAATATGGATGGGGCGGGGAGCTAGTCCCGCAGCGCCATCTGAAGCTCGGCATGACGTCCCAGCCTCTGCATCAATTCGGTAAACTGGGGGGTGCGTTCAATCTGGCGTCCGTAATGTCTGCGCAACGCAGCGGTCAGTTCGCCTCTGCGTCCAAGCTGCTCGTCGGCAAAGCCGATCATCTGGGAGTTCGGCCATGCCTGCGGGCGAATGGCGACAAGGCGGGTGAAAAGGCTTTCTGCCGTCTCGTCCGGATTGGCCTGTGCCATAAGCGAAACCATTGCCGCCGTCGAGCGCGACACGCCCATATGGCAATGGACCAGCAGGTGGCTCGGCGCTTGCGGGTTCTGTGTCTTCTGGAATTCCGAGCCGAACTGCAGGATCGCATTCACATGGTCGGGCGTTGGCATTGTGTGGTTGTCGGCTGCGTTGATGATGTCGTGAAAACGCAGCGTTACACGATGGTGTTGCTCGAAAGTCTGAAACGCATCCAGTTCCGGAAGGTCCGGATCAACCAGCGAAAGAACATGGGTGACTTTGCGCGTCCGCTGATCGGGCAGTTCCTGAATTCCACACACAGTCAGTTGCGGGGCGAAATGCACAGTCATGCCAGTCTCCTTGAATTTCAGTTATGCTGTTCAGTTTGCATTGACGAATGGTGATACACCGGCGGGACGACATTTTCATGGCTGCTATCAATCCCTTGGAAGCTGTCGTCTGGCCCATTCTCTTTCCGGAATTGCCCTGCCGATATTGTAGCTGAAAGCGCCAATCACCATCGTTTCCGCATCGACCTTGCATGTGAAGTCGATAGCATACCACTTGCGCTGGCTGCGAAAGGCGCCGTCGCTGACGGTCAGGCCGGTTGTCGAAACGGAGCCGCCTTCACGCGCAAGCATATCCGGAAAAGCACCGGCTTTATGGCGGCGCACCTGTTCAAGCGCTTCGATGCCGCAAATCTGGATGATCCGGTCCTTTGGCGCGAGCTTTCCCAGCGCCTGTTTCACACGAGGATCGGACATGGCGTCCTTCGAATAGATTTCACGCGCTCGCGTCAGTTTCTTGGCAGGCGTCGCCGGTTTGGGAGTATCGGCTTTTTGCTTCGGTGCTGTTTGAGTTTTTTCCGCGGCGGCCTGACCGGATTCAGATGGTTTCTCCGCTTGAAGAAGCTGTTCGGAAGGCTGGCCCTCCGTCACAGAAGGTTTTTCTTCCGCCTTGTCAGCATCCGTTGTGGCTGCAGTCTCGGAGGGTTCGTCCGGCTTCTGTATTTCTTCAGGCGCTGCGGGCGGCAGGTCCTGTTCTGGCGGTGACTTCACGTCTTGCTTCGCCGAGGCAGATTCGAATGCCTGTGGCTGCGGTGGAGGTGCGGCTTGTTCCGGCGTCTTTGGTGCCTGTTGCTGAGGCTTCTTTTCAGGGGGTGGTGGTTGAACCAGCTCCACATTGACGCTTTGTTCCGAAGCCGGCGAAGGGAGTGCCGGAAGGCGGACCAGAAACAGAGTTGCCAGCACCAGATGCAGGACCACTGAGGCTGGCAAGCCCCAACCGGCCTCTTGCAAAACTCTTCTGGTGAACTGCAACATGGATCCAACGATCAGGGACTCGAAAGCTTTAATCTAGAGCGCATCCTGAAAAGTGTGAAACGGTTTTCGGGTACGATGCGCGTCAAAATAAAAAGTCAGAGACCGACATTCGGCCGGTCGATCACCTCACGCAGCGCAAAACTGGAATTGATCTTCACGACATGCGGAAGAGCCGAGAGCCAGTCGCGATGGATGCGCTCGTAATCCTCAAGATCACGCGCCGCAACGCGCAGAATATAATCATATTCCCCCGACATCAGATAACAGACAAGTACGTTGGGACAACGCTTCACTGCAGCCTCGAATTCGGCCAGCGTCTTGGCGAACTGTCCGGAGAGTGAGATATGGACAATTGCAATCATCCGGTATTCGAGCGCCTTCTGGGACAGGCGGGCATGATAACCGGCGATTACATCGCTTTTTTCCAGAATGTCGAGGCGACGCGAACAGGCTGAAGGCGACAATCCAACCTTCTCCGCAAGTTCTGCATTGGTGATGCGCGCATTGGCCTGCAATGTCCTGAGAATTGCAAGATCGATAGGATCAAGATTGCTCATTCGAAGAACCTTCGAAAAAGAGGGTCATCTGCACAATAATTCACTAAAAAACCTGCGCAGGCAAATCTTCTTTGCAAGGACATTGCAAGCCGCAGATGTTCTCATTTTCGGATCGACAACGACCCACGGCAAGTGGGCAAAAAATGAGAGGAACGCTTATGCGTGTCGGCTGCCCGAAGGAAATCAAGAACCATGAATATCGTGTCGGACTGACCCCCGCCGCGGTTCGTGAATATGTGGCCCATGGCCACGAAGTCTGGATTGAAACAAAGGCAGGTGCCGGTATCGGTGCCGATGATGCCAGCTACATCGCCGCTGGTGCGAAAATTGCCGCTTCTGCAAAAGACATTTTTGAGAAGTGCGACATGATCGTGAAGGTCAAGGAGCCACAGCCCTCCGAATGGGCGCAGCTTCGCGAAGGCCAGCTTCTCTACACTTATCTCCATCTCGCCCCCGACCCGGAACAGACCAAGGGCCTGCTCGCCTCCGGCGTGACGGCAATTGCCTATGAAACCGTAACGGATGATCGCGGTGGATTGCCGCTGCTCGCCCCGATGTCGGAAGTGGCGGGCCGTCTGTCGATACAGGCCGGTGCGACGGCGCTCCAGAAAGCCAATGGCGGCCTCGGTATTCTGCTGGGTGGCGTGCCCGGCGTGCTACCGGCAAAAGTCACGATCATCGGCGGTGGCGTCGTCGGGTTTCATGCGGCCAGAATGGCAGTGGGACTTGGCGCCGACGTGTCCATTCTGGATCGCTCGCTGCCGCGTCTGCGCCAGCTCGACGATATATTTAGCGGTCGCGTTCATACCCGCTATTCCAGCATTCAGGCGCTTGAAGATGAAGTCTTCTCTGCCGATCTCGTCATCGGCGCCGTGCTGATCCCCGGTGCCGCAGCGCCGAAACTCGTCACCCACGAAATGCTCTCGGGCATGAAGAAGGGGGCAGTTATCGTCGATGTGGCTATCGATCAGGGTGGCTGTTTCGAGACATCCCATGCAACGACACATTCCGATCCCACTTACGAAGTGGACGGAATCGTCCATTACTGCGTGGCCAATATGCCGGGTGCTGTTCCGGTGACCTCGGCGCACGCCCTCAACAATGCCACCCTTCATTACGGTCTGGCGCTTGCCGATCGTGGCCTGAGGGCAATTGCCGAGGACAAGCACCTGCGCAATGGCTTGAACGTTCACAAGGGGCGCATCACCAACAAACCTGTTGCTGAGGCGCTCGGTTATGAAGCTTTCGCGCCCGAAAGCGTTCTGAACGTGGCGTGAGGCTTTATAGGAACAGCGATGAAAAGGGACTGCGATGGCGCTTTGTGCCATCGCAGTAACAAGTAGTCCACTAATATTCCGGTGCGTCGGTCTTGCGTGGAACGGGAAAAAGCTGGATTAGGCTTTGATCTATATCCTGGCAGGAAAATCCCGTGCAGTTTAAATTTTCGCGATCGGCATTGTGTTTCACGCTGATGCTTCTGGCGCTACTTGCTCTGCTCGCGACAATGGGGGCAGGATTGGGCTGGGTCAGAAGCTTCATCGGGGATGTGATCGCCGTCATCTTTGTCTATGCGGTGCTCAGAACTTTTATTGACGGAAACCGCCTGCTGCTGGCCTTGATCGCGTTTCTGACCGGAATGGCGGTGGAATACGGTCAGTATCTTGCAAAGCAGTTCGATATCGTGATCGGAAACCCGGCCCTGCGTATTATTCTCGGAGCGACGCCGGATTGGCTGGACGTTCTGGCCTATGCGATCGGTGCCGGAATTGTCGTCGTGTATCTGCTGGCACGACGTCAGGTTAAAGCGTCAAACTAATTTATAGAAATTGTTGCACGACCTTGTTTTGAACAAGATGTGCACCTATATGGCTGTCATAGGCATTGCTTAAGAGCGCTGGAACGCGTCTGTCGCTCGCAATAGCCTTCATCGCTTGATGCTTTTGACCACGGATGTACTGGCACTGGTAGGAAAGCGATGATCAGGAAGGTCGGTGCGTTTTCGCCCCGGCCTTTTTTGTTGTCTGCAGTTTCGCGAGAATGAAGCCAAACGGCCTGCTGAAATCCTCAAGCAGGCCGTTTGGCTAGAAATTAAGCAGCCAGTGCTTCGTCTTCCGAGGTTGGGACTTCAGAAATCGTCTTCAGAACCTGCGAAGCGATCTGGTATGGGCAGCCCTGCGAGTTCGGGCGGCGATCTTCCAGATAACCGCGATATCCATCTCTGACGAATGCGTGTGGAACGCGGATCGAAGCGCCACGGTCGGCAACGCCATAGGAGAACTTGTTCCATGGTGCGGTTTCATGCTTGCCGGTCAGGCGCATGTGGTTGTCCGGGCCGTAAACGTCGATATGGTCCTGCAGGTTCTTGTCGAACTGAGCCATGAGCGCTTCGAAATAGTCCTTGCCGCCCACTTCACGCATATACTTGGTCGAGAAGTTGCAGTGCATGCCCGAGCCGTTCCAATCGGTATCGCCGAGCGGCTTGCAATGGAATTCGATATCGATTTCGTACTGTTCGCAGAGGCGAAGCAGGAGATAACGGGCCATCCAGATCTGGTCGGCGGCGTTCTTGGAGCCCTTGCCGAAAATCTGGAATTCCCACTGGCCCTTGGCCACTTCAGCATTGATGCCTTCGTGATTGATACCGGCATCGAGGCAGAGATCGAGATGTTCCTCAACGATCTTGCGGGCGATGGAGCCGACATTCTTGTAGCCGACGCCGGTGTAATATGGACCCTGCGGGGCAGGGAAGCCCTGTTCCGGGAAGCCGAGCGGACGGCCATCCTTGTAGAAGAAGTATTCCTGCTCGAAACCGAACCATGCATCATCGTCTTCAAGGACGGTTGCGCGGCTGTTGGATGGATGCGGCGTGATGCCATCCGGCATCATGACTTCACACATCACGAGAACGCCGTTCTTGCGTGCGGGATCAGGATAGATCGCGACCGGCTTCAATACGCAATCGGAGCTGCGGCCTTCGGCCTGCATCGTCGACGAGCCGTCGAAACCCCAGAGCGGCAGTTGCTCAAGTGTCGGAAAAGCATCGAATTCCTTGATCTGCGTCTTGCCGCGCAGTCCGGCAGCAGGGGTGCATCCATCGAGCCAAATGTATTCGAGCTTGTACTTGGTCATCGCTAGTCTCTCTGTCATCCTCGGTTGATCGATCACCACAAGTCATGCGGTGTCGCGCGGCTCGGTGTTCGATTTAATAGAAGCAAGGACCGTGCCAGTTTCAAATTTGACGCATTTCCACGGTGACACAGGCGCAAGCGATAAAGCGGGCAAAATTTACACAACGGAAAGCGGAGAATGTCTGCTCAAAAAACAGGCAACAGATTAGAATTTCATCACGCCTGAAATACCGGGTGCGTCATCCCTGTCTTGACACCTGTCATTCAAGCCCAGAACCCCCTGAAATTCAAAGGCATAAAGCAAAATCGAACAGGCGGACAGAATAAGTCGTTGGACGCTCCGGCCACCATTCTTCACCTTACCTTCAAACAAAAGGGGAGTGACTGATGGCACGTTCGATCAACAGAAAATCGGCTTT
This sequence comes from Brucella lupini, assembly GCF_002252535.1. Taxonomy (NCBI): domain Bacteria; kingdom Pseudomonadati; phylum Pseudomonadota; class Alphaproteobacteria; order Hyphomicrobiales; family Brucellaceae; genus Brucella; species Brucella lupini. Next base: position 25,676 of record NZ_NNRN01000058.1, on the reverse strand, counting down.
TCTGGCAAGTTTAGCGTTGAGTGTTTCGGCAATGACTGTTTTCGCAGCCAATGCTGCTGAAATCACGGTGATGGGTTATCGCGGTGCATTCCAGGATAATTACGTCAAGGCCGTCATCGAACCATTCCAGAAGGAACATCCCGACATCAAGGTCACCTATTACGGTGTGCAGAATGCAGCGACATCGCTCGGCAACATGCGCGCCCAGAAGTCCTCTCCCCAGACGGATGCGGTCATCTATGACCTTTCGGTCGCCAAGATCGCCGATGAGGAAGGGCTGGTCGAGAAGCTCGATCCGGCATCGCTCAAAAATTATGCGGATGTCGCCGACCTCGGCAAGGAACTCGCAGGCGCTGCAATTCCGATCACATATGACACGCTTTCGCTTCTTTATAACAACGATGCATTTGCGCAAGGTGCACCGGATAGCTGGGAAGCGCTCTGGGACAAGCAGCAAAGCGGCAAGGTTATCATTCCGGCACAGGGCGGCGGCGATATTCAAGCCATCCTGCTTACGATCATCGCGAACCGTCTCGCTGGTGAAGACGACTATACGAAGACTGTGAAGCCGGGCGTCGACAAGCTGGTGGAGCTGGCGCCTGCCGTGCAGACGTGGGAACCGAAGCCCGATGCCTATACGCTGGTTGCAAACGGCACCGCAACCTTGTCCATCGGCTATAATGCCCGCGCCCAGTTCTACTTTGACCAGACCGGCGGAAAGCTTCAGTCGGTAGGCCCGAAGGAAGGCACGGCTGCGCAAGTGAATGTCATCAGTGCGATTGCCAACGGCAAGAACATGGATGCAACCAAGACATTCATCGACTATGCGATAAGCCCCGAGACGCAGGCCCGGTTCGCCGAGATCATGTTCTATGCGCCATCGAACATGAAAGCGGACGTGAACGACGAAACGAAGAAGCGCATTCCGTACATGGATGCGGCTCAACGCGAAAAGCTCATTCCGGTCAACTGGATGACCATTGGCGATATGCGCGACAAGCTGCTCAATCCCTGGCGTCGCCAGATCATTCCGGCTGGTCGTTAAAACTCTACCTCACCCTGAAATTCACGCTTCCGCCCCGTTTCTCCGGGGCGGCAACGACCCCTCACAGGTTTCGATATGGTAGCAGAAAGCTCATTTCTACAGTTGAAGGCCCTCACCAAGCTTTACGGTAACAACTACCGGGCAGTGGACGATCTTCATCTCGATCTGCCGCGCGGAAAACTGCTTGGCCTCCTCGGTCCATCCGGTTGCGGCAAGACGACGACTTTGCGCATGATTGCAGGTCTCGCCTCGATCTCGGACGGCAACATCCTGATTGATGGCAACGATATTTCGCACAGGCCGCCCCATCAGCGCGATATCGGTCTGGTTTTCCAGAACTACGCCCTGTTCCCACACATGACCGTGGCCGAAAATGTCGCTTTCGGTCTCGATATGCGTAAGGTCGGCAAGGCCGAAGCAAAGAAGCGCGTTGAGGAAGCACTCGAAATGGTGCGGCTTCCCGGCTACGGTTCGCGCAAGCCCAAGGAGATGTCCGGTGGTCAGCAGCAGCGCGTGGCGCTGGCGCGTGCGCTGGTCATCCGTCCGCGCATTCTTCTGCTGGATGAGCCCCTGTCCAATCTGGATGCGAAGCTGCGCGACGACATGCGGATCGAAATCCGCGAGATTCAGAAGCGCCTCGACATCACGACGGTTTTCGTCACGCATGATCAGGTCGAAGCACTGACAATGTGCGACGTCGTCGGCGTGATGGATAGCGGCAAGCTGGCACAGCTCGGCTCGCCGGAAGAAATCTATGAGAAGCCATCCTCCCTGTTTGTGGCCAAATTTGTCGGACGCGCCAATGTCCACAATTGCGAGATCGTTGACGAAAATGTCTGCCGTCTGGGCAGCGGCACCTATCGCTGCAACACGCATGGAAAGTCACGCGGGTCAGGGCAAATCGCCATTCGTCCGCATCGCATCAATCTCACACCCAACCGCGATCGCAATCTTGTCAGTGTCGTAACCAACAGCGCCCACGGCGTGGTCGAGCGCACGACCTATATCGGTGACATCGTTCAATATGACATCGAGATTGAGGGCGCCTGCCTGAAAGTAGAAGTGCCAACCGCCAGTGCAGGACATGCATTCCATACCGGCGACCGGCTGCTGTGCGAATGGAAGCCGGAAGACATGCTGGTTTTCGGGAGCTGATGTCATGACAGCGATCACATCGACCGACATCATCCCGGCAAAGTCATCAAGGCGCAGACGCTACAGCCTCGTCGCCGTTGCGCTTCTTCTGCCGATGGCCTTGATCAATCTCATTGCCTTCATTGCGCCGGTTGCCCACCTGGCGCAGATATCCTTCCTGCAGAGCGAGAGCGGCGGTGTCCTGACAGACCGCTATACGTTCGAGAATTATATCAATTTCTTCACCGACAGTTTCAATTGGGGTCTGGTGTTCAACTCACTCTGGCTGAGCGCGTTCATCACGTTGGCAACGCTTATCTGTGCCTATCCGATCGCGCTTTTCCTGCACCGTGTTTCGCCGGTCTGGCGCAACTTCCTTTTCGTGGTGACGGTCTCGCCGCTGCTCGTCAGCAGCGTGGTGCGCACCTATGGCTGGATGGTGCTTCTCGGCGATCAGGGACTTGTCAATGGAGCCTTGATGAACCTCGGCATCATTTCCTCCCCCATCAGGCTCGTAAACAATACGCTCGGCGTATTCATCGGGATGGTGGAAATCCTGATCCCCTATATGGCGCTGTCGTTGATTGCCGGTTTCGGGCGCCTGAATGCCTCGCTTGAGGAGGCCGCGGCATCCCTCGGCGCCAATGCTTTCACGCGGTTTCGCCGGATCATCCTGCCACTCACCTTGCCGGGCATCGCACTTGGCTGCCTGCTTTGCTTCGTGCTGGCAATCAGCTCCTTCATCACACCGAAATTGCTTGGTGGCGGGCGCGTGTTCCTGCTGGCGACGGAAATCTACGACCAGGCTGTGATCCAGCTTGAATGGCCGCGAGCCGCCGCAACCTCCGTCATTGTCCTGATCATCTTCGGTCTCGCTTTGATGGTCTATTCCCGCATCGCACGTCGCATCGACTGATTGGCAAAGGAGAAACGAGATGATTGGTTCAACTTCATTGCCATTCCGCCTACTGGTCGGCCTGCTCTATCTGTTCCTGCTGGCCCCAATTCTGGTCGTCGTGCCGCTATCGTTCAGCAACGACAACTATCTCACCTTTCCGCCGCAGAGCTGGGGTGTGCGGTGGTATGCGGAAATGCTGCATCATGAAACGCTCATTCAGGCGTTCTGGATCAGCCTCGGCATTGCATCGGTCGTCACCGTCCTGTCGCTTCTGGCAGGTATCCCGGCCGCCTATGCCATCCGCCGTTATCAGTTCCGTGGACGCGAAGCGGTGCTGAACCTCTTTACCGCGCCGCTGCTTCTGCCTTCCATCGTGCTTGGCCTTGCCATTCTGCTGGTCTTTGTGCGGCTGGAACTGCTCGGCACGTTCACCGGTCTGGTGATCGCCCATCTGATCGTGACGACCCCTTACGTCATCCGCATCATGATAACGGCGTTCTCGACACTGCCGCCATCGGTTGAAGAGGCAGCCACGATGCTGGGTGCGTCACCGTTCACCGTGTTTCGTCGCATCACCCTGCCGTTGATGATGCCGGGTCTGGTGGCAAGTGCCGCACTGTCCTTCCTTCTGTCCTTCGATGAGGTGGTGATCTCGCTCTTCATCACCGGACCGCGCATGACGACGCTGCCGGTGGAAATCTTCAACTATGTCGAAAGCCGCACCGACCCGATGACCGCTTCCATCTCGGTCGTGCTGATTGCGGCCACGCTGCTCATCATCTTCGTCATCGAACGCACACTCGGATTGTCACGCACAATCGGCAAATAACCTCCCAACTGAAAGTGACTGCAAGCATGGAAAATATCGCCCTCTGGATGTCGCAACCGCATTTCAGCTATCTCGAAATTGCCCGGACCTGCGGCTTCTCATCCTTCGTTCTGGAACTCGAGCACGGAACTTTCGACCTGTCGACGCTGGACCAGTTTCTGGCTTTCACCAAGGCGCAGGGTCTCTCCACCCTGACGAAGGTGCTGGCACCGACGCCAGAAGCCATTCAGCAGGCGCTGGACTTCGGATCGGATGGCGTCATCGTTCCGCATATCCTCGGTGTAGAACATGCGCATCAGGTTACGAAGGCTGCAAAATATCCGCTGGTCGGCACGCGTTCTTATACGGGTGGCCGCATTTTCGGCTATGCCCGCCCGGCGACCGATGCCTTCGAAAAAGAGAACAGGCGCACCAAATGCTTCGCCATGATCGAGACGGCGGAAAGTCTTGCCGACGTCGAGAAGATTATCGCGCTCGATACGGTCGACGGCTTGTTTCCCGGCCCTTCGGATCTGGCGCTTGCGCGCGGTCGGGGAGCATACGCTTTCAATGATGACGACAAGGCCGATCTGCGCCGCTGTGCGGCGGCTGCACGCGCTGCCGGGAAGCCATGGATCATGCCCGCCTGGACTGAAGCCGAACGGCGCTTCGCACAGGAAGAGGGCGCCGCGATGCTGGTCGTCGCCACCCAGAACATGACGCTTCGCCAGGGCATGGTTTCGACTGTGAACATGTTGAAAAGCGAAGCCCTGGTTGCCTGACTGAACTGAATACCCACTCATTCGCTGGAGGAAGAAATGAAGATTAGCCTGATCCAAACGAGCCCGCAGACCGACAAGGCAGAAAACCTGCGTATTACGCGGGGATTGATGGAAGATGCCGTGCGCACGGATTCTCCGGACCTGATCGTGCTGCCCGAATATTTCGAATATTACGGTGGTACTCCGGAAGAAAAACTTGCGGCAGCCGAGAGCGTTCCCGGTGGCCCTGCCTACAAGATGGCGCAGGACTTTGCTCGCGAGCACAAGGTCTTCGTCCATGCCGGAACCTTGATGGAAAAGGTTCCAAACGAAAAGCGGATCTACAATTCCACCTTCGTCTTCAATCGCGAAGGCAAGGAGATTGCGCATTATCGCAAGATCCATATGTTCGACATCGTCGGGCCGGACGGGACGGCCTATAAGGAATCCGCAACCGTCAAGCCGGGCGAGAATGTTGTCGTCTATGACCTGGACGGGTTCAAGGTCGGCTGTGCGATCTGCTACGATATCCGCTTTGCCGAACTTTATCTGGAGCTGGAAAAGGCCGGTGCCGATGTCATCGTGCTTCCCGCCGCCTTCACGCTGCAAACCGGCAAGGATCACTGGGAGGTGCTGGCGCGTGCCCGCGCCATTGAAACCCAGACCTATTTTGCCGCCTGCGGCCAGACTGGCAGCACGGTTTCGAATGGCGAGCGCCGTCATACCTATGGTCACTCGCTCGTCTGCGATCCGTGGGGCCACGTTGTGGCGCGCGCGTCAGACGGTGTCGGCTTCGTGACGGCGCGCATCGAGCGCGCGCAGATCGAACGTGTGCGTTCGCTCATCCCCATGGTCAGCCATCGCCGTATCGGCAAGCAGTTGCAAGCCTGCGCATAGGAGGCGTCATATGTATACGATCAATCCCATGCCGGAGCAGGTTGCTGCCGGTGACCTCCAGCTTCTGTCGGGGGTCGAGACAGCCACTGTCGGACACTGGCGCTTCTTCGGTTTCATGCACCGTTCCATCCAGCCGCTCCTCCCGAAGCGCCGTGTGGTCGGTACCGCCGTCACCATCGCCATACCGGGTCCGGATTCCACCCTGCTTCACCACGTAACCGGAATGCTTCGCCCCGGCGATATTCTGGTGGTGGATCGGATGGGCGACGACCGCTATGCGTGCTGGGGCGGCGGTGTGACCATCGCTGCGAAGGCCTCGGGTGCGGTTGCTGGCATCGTGGATGGCCCGTGCACGGACCTGACGGAAATCGAGGATTCCGATTTTCCGATGTGGGCGAGGGGTATCTCGCCCATCACCACCCGGCTCTATGATCTGGGCGGTGGCATCAACATTCCGGTTTCCTGCGGCGGTGTGGTCGTCAATCCCGGTGATGCCATTCTGGCCGATGAGAGTGGGGTTCTGGTCCTGCCGCGGGACGAAGTGAACGCGGTCGCCTCGCGCGCGCTCGATATACAGGACAAGGGAAAGGTGCGTGAGGCTTCGGTGAAAACCGGCCTCAAGCTCGGTGACGTGTCTGGCGCCACCAAGAAAATTCTCGCCCACGCGGGAAGCTGATCCGATACGGGCCGGTTTCGGCCGGCCCTGATCATTTGTGGGATGGAATATGACTATTTGCTTATTTTCATCCCGCAAGTGTCTTAGAAGGAAAGGACGAATCTGATTGCCCGCAGCGCGATAAGGGACTTCAAGAAACGCAGGCGCGCGGGTGATTGAAATGGGAAGGGACATGCCCGTCCATGAATATCCGTTTTCTGGAAACGGTGATCTGGTTGTCGGAACTGCGTAATTTCCGGGCGACGGCGGCTCGCCTCAATATGACCCCGGCGGCGATATCCAATCGTATCGGCGCGATGGAGCAGGAACTGGGGTTCCGGCTCTTCGACCGCGATGCCCGCGACGTCAATCTGACGGCGGAAGGCGAAGCCTTTGTCGAGGGCGCGCGCGATGTCGTACGCCGTTATCATGATCTGGTGGAAAGCCTGAGTCCGCAAAACGGGCTTGAAGGCACGCTGAAGATTGGCATCGTTCCGAGCCTCGCCATGACCATATTGCCGGGCATTCTCGATATTGTCCGCCAACGCTACCCGCAGATACGCATCTCGATCACGACCTCATCATCGAAGGGGATCGTGCAGAAGCTGGAGCAGCGGGAACTCGACATCGTTTTCGCCATCAAGCCCGAGCCTACGCCCAACCTGCGCATCGTCGACATATGCACTTTCGGCATGTTCTGGATATCGCGCAGCAATCAGTTTCCGGGCGGGGCTGAAGACATGCTGTCACGCGATGACCTGCTTGGCTGCAATCTCATTTCCTATGAGAGCGGTTCCTATAATTATCAGCAGATCATCAATTATTTCACGGAAGAGCGCCTGAAAGACGCGACCGTTCATTATTCCAATTCGCTCACCACGACGATCAACATGATTTCGGCTGGTGTCGGGATTTCCGTCATTCCGCCGGTGGTGATCCAGAAAGAGCTTCGGACGGGTGAGCTGCAGGTGCTGAATACCAATGCCGTTTTCCCGGCGACGAGCTATAGCGCTATTTATCTCGAAAGCGCAGCGACGCGCCTGATCACGCTTGTGGCCAATATCGCCCGTGAAGCCGGGCGCAATTTCAGCGGCAATTTCAGTGATAGTCTGGCCTATCAGGATTAGCGCGCAGCTTTCCGTTCAGGCTGGTTTCAGGCTCTGCGTGGGCATATCCCCGCAATAAATGCTGATGATCTCTTCGGCGACCAGACGCTGCAACTCCCAGAGGTTGCGGTCGCGGATGCCTTTTTCTTCCAGATGCTTGACGGTGAGATAGAGATATTCGGCGCAGGAGCCCATATGCCCGCAGGCGCGCGCAAGCAATTGTGCCACGGAGGTCAGGGGCATGTTGTCCGAAAGCCTGTCTCCACGCGGTCCGGCCCAGAAAACGAGTGCACGTATTGGCCCATCCTCGGTGTCGATCGAAACCCAGCGGATGGAATAGGCATCGTCAATCGAACTGATTTCGCGCCGGATCATTCGACGCAATTGTCCAAGGCGGTCCTCATCGGACAGCCGGAAAGCAATACCCTTGCAGCTGCCGCCCGGTCGCAGCGCCAGCATAAGGCCCGGCTGGGCCATCGTTGCGCGCCAGCGGGTCAGCCGAAGGCAGAATGAACGGTGCCAGCCGCTCGCCGTTCCGGCGCGCGAGTCCACCGCCTCGAAATCTGGCTTCCAGATCAGGGAGCCATAGGCGAAAACCCAGAGCGGGCTGTCTCCTGCTTCGTGAAAGAGCTGTTCCGCCAGTTCATCGACCTCATTGTCGGGGATCGGTGCCCGGCTCGGATCAGGACCGCGATCAACCTCAAGCCGAAGGCTCAGCGAAACGAGCTCCTCGGTCAAAGCCATACGGGACAGATCGGCAGAAGGCGCGGCGTATTCAGGCTGATCGTAATTCTGGGTCATTCTTTCACGGCAAAGCATGTTCATGGATGCGTCGCCTCAGATACTCGCATTTTTGCGCATATCATCAAGCTGCCGCAATGATGAAAACAACAATTCCCGGTCTCGCAGATGTTCTTCGTAGAGAGACACGAAAATGGAATTCGTCGTTACATGTGGCTCAGGCGCGGACTGGGCGCGTCGCAAGCTGTTGTTGGCCTTGCGCTTGGCATCTTCGACTTTGGCAAGCAATTCCTGAAGCCTGCCGGAATTGCCAAACGCACGAACACCGGCTTCCGGTGCGCCTGAGGCGACTGTATTCGATGTCGAGTGGATCATGGTCTGCATCTCCAATGGCAAGATATAGAGCTGATCGTGGAGTCTGTTTATGATATAATGATGTTATAAAATGTACTAAATTACATTCTTGTGATGTTGTGTTTCGGGCATTGTTTTTAAGAATAATTCTATTTCTTGCTAGGAGCATTTTTAGCACTGTCGCCCCGTTGAAAACGAGGCATTCAATGCCAAAACATCCAGTGAACAAGGAAAATTCGCGTGGTAGTGCTGCGCTCGGACAGATTCCGGGATGCGCGGGCAGCTGGCATTTGAGACCGGGATATCAATCAGCGTCATGATTCATGAACGGGAGCATATCGACCGTGTCGATTGTCGTCGGCTCGACGGGCTTGCCGTCTGGCTTGGCAAAAATCATCACTGCAAAACAGTAGATCAGAAACACTGCCACGCCGATAGCTAGCAGGCTGGCAAATATGAGTGGCCAATCAATCATGGCCGACACCTTGGCGCAGTTTTCGCGTCAACTCAACCGTCTGTTGCGATGGGAAAGCCTTAACGCTAGCCTGTAAAAGAGAGGGGCAGGTTTCGACCGGAGGCTGGATGTCGGAAATAAAAACACTGGGATCCAGACGGGTCTACGAAAATCGTTGGATGAAGGTTCGCGAGGATCGCATTGTTTATCCGGACGGCAGCGAAAGCATTTATGGCGTTGTCGAGAAAAACGATGCCGCACTGATTTTCGCAATGGATGACGAAGACGGCGTCTATTTAGTGGAACAGTTCCGCTATCCCGTCGGGCGCCGCTTCTGGGAGCTTCCGCAAGGGGCCTGGCAGGAGCAGGAGAACGTCGATCCGCTCACTTTGGCTCGTGGAGAACTGCAAGAGGAAACCGGGCTGACCGCTGAGGAAATGGTCTATCTCGGAGAGACTTACGAAGCCTACGGCTTTGCGGCTAACAAGTGCCATATCTTTCTCGCTACAGGGCTGAAAATGGGAAAGCCCAACCTCGATGCCGAAGAGCAGGGGCTCATCTGCCGCCGCTTTCCTATCGGGGAAGCCGTCGAGATGATCCTTCGTGGCGATATCAAAGATGCGAGTACTATTGCCGCCTTCGGGCTTCTGCGCCTGAAAGGGATTATCTGAAGCATACTGCGCGGTAACAGGGAGCGCCCACTGAAATCAGTGGGGCAATCTCCACAGCAGATACAGGCCTACGACCGTTGAAAAAATGACGCCTGACCACAGCCAAATCTGATCGGCAAATAACAAGCGCGTCATTTTCTGTGGATCTCGATCCAGGTAATGCCGAAGACAACAGCGCTGACGGCCAGGATCGCTGTTAACTCAATCCAAAAAATCAACTGCATGGCGATGTCCTCCAGCATGGTTAACAAACAACTAATGAAAAGGTTCACTCAGCCGGGTGAGTTTCATTGACATCATGACATCATGATGTCACTATCTCTTGATGAAAATCGCAGAAGATCATGCTCCGCTCTATGCCAAGGTGGAAACATCGCTGGCGGACGATATTTCGGCCGGTGCTCTGCCTGCTGGCAGTCAGCTTCCTCCAGAAGATCGCCTGATCGAACGTTTCGGAGTCAGCCGGACGACCGTTCGCAAGGCCATTGAGAATTTGGTCGCGCGTGGCCTTGTCGAAATTCGTCGCGGCAAGGGAACCTTCGTTGCCCAGCCCAAAGTCACGCAGGAATTGACGGAGCTGACCGGTTTCGTCGAAGACATGCAGGCGCTTGGCCGCGCGCCGACGACACGATTGCTTGACACGGAGATAGTGCCAGCCGATGCAGACATTGCGCGCCAGCTCGCTCTGCCGTCCGGAGCTCTGGTGATGCGGATCCGGCGCGTTCGGCTTGCCGACGGCGTCGCCATGTCTCTGGATGAAACATATCTGCCACGTGAAATCGGTGAGAAGATTGTTACGCACGATCTGGACGTCGAGCCGATCTTCACACTGCTGGAAGACAAATATGATCTGCCGCTTGTCGAGGCGGAGTATCGGCTGGAGGCTGTCACTGCTTCGCCAGATGTTGCGGAGGCCCTCGCAGTCGAGCCGGGCAGCGCTGTCTTCCTGATCGAGCGCACGTCCTACACCGAGGGGCATCGGGCAATCGACTACGAAAAGCTTCACTATCGCGGTGATCTCATCAGCTTTGTCACTCGCCTGGCCCGGCGACCGCGCGGCCAAAAATAGCCGGGGGTGAAATGTTGGCTTTATGGCTGTTCATAGCGGCTTTCGGGGCAAGCGCGCTCGGTGGCGTGCTGGGCATGGCAAGCGGCATCTTCATCGTGCCAGCGCTTACGCTGTTTTTCGGCGTGGATATTCATGTCGCTATCGGGGCGAGTATTGTTTCGGTTATCGCCTGTTCTTGCGGCAGCGCGGCTCCGCTTTTGAAGCGACGGCTGACCAATGTCCGGCTTGCGGTCGTTCTTGAGACGGCAACCACGCTTGGCGCGCTGACCGGCGTGTTTCTGATCGGAATCGTTTCGACTTCGGTTCTATATGGTTTGTTCGCAGCCATTCTGGTGCTTTCTGCAAAGCAGATGCTGGTACGGCGGCGCGACGAAATCGGCGCAGCGATGCCGGATGCGAAGAGCCTCGCAACAAGCCTGCGACTGAATTCCAGCTTTCCCGATCACATATCCGGGCAGGAGGTGCACTATCGCGTCGGCCATGTTCCGCTGGGCATGGCGCTGATGTATGGGGCGGGACTGGTCTCGGCCCTTCTGGGGATAGGCTCGGGTGTTTTGAAAATCCCGGCGATGGACACCGCCTTGAAACTTCCTATCAAGGTCTCGTCCGCCACCTCCAATTTCATGATCGGCGTGACGGCTGCTGCAAGCGCAAGCGCGTATTTTGTTCGCGGTGACATCGATATCGGGATCACGGGACCGATTGCGCTTGGTTCGGTCATCGGTGCGCTGGTCGGCGCCCGCCTGCTGATGAGCCTTCCGGCGGAAAAACTGCGCATCTTCTTTGTCGTGGTTCTCCTTGTTCTCGCGGTCCAGATGCTTCTGAGCGCTTTCGGTATAGAGATCTCTGGAGGCTTAAAATGAAAGTTACCGCAGACGCCGGACGACGGGACAAAATCATTGCAGCGCTTCTTTGGTATGGCACATGGTTCGCTTCTGCCTTGATCGCGGTCGGAGTCGTTATGACTTCTATTGAACCGACGTCGCTTGCACTGAACGGCTATGACATCGTGAAAGCTGGCATTGCGGTATTCATTCTCCTGCCGATCATCCGGGTCGCGCTGACGATGTATCTTTTTCTGCGCGAGCGTGATTACGTCTACACCGTCATTGCCGCAACGGTTCTGCTGATTATCGCAACCGGCATCGTCGCGGACTTTCGCTAATCCCGATAAATCGCGTGAAGCATAAGCAATATGGCTTGCATCGGCGTGCGTGGGCTGATTTTCTGGTCGCCAAAGCCGAAAGCATCGACCCTGATCCGTCGCACGCTCCGGACAAAAGCGGAGGGGACGGGATGGCCACTGGATTGGCAAAGCGACTGGCGGCATTCGGCATGGTTATCCTGCGCGAGGCGATCGGCGTCTACTGGACGCTCGTCAAGATCATGCTGCCGGTGATGGTGCTGACGCAGCTGGCAATCGAGATGGGCTTGATCAAAGCCATTTCTCCTGCCTTCGCTCCCGTCATGCAGTTCGTGGGGCTGCCGCCTGAAGCCGGTTTTGTTTGGGCTATGAACCTGCTGGTTGGCGTGTGGAGCGGGGCAGTGGTGATGTTCGCCGTCTTGCCGGTCGACACGCTCACCACAGCTCAGGTGACGATCCTCGGTTCGCTTTTCCTCTTCGCTCATGCTCTTCCCATCGAACAGCGTATCGTACAAAAGGCCGGCCCGCGCCTGATTGTCTCGACGCTGATACGGCTTGTTGGCGGACTTGTTTTCGCATGGGGGATCAACCTGATTTCCAGTCATACCGGCTGGCTGGCAGAACCGGCTGCACCGAGCTGGGTGCCGGGCCATTACGATTCAAGCTGGAGCAGCTTCGTCGCCGATACGGCCTCCACGCTGGTCTGGATATTTATCGTCCTGCTCGGTCTGGTGGCCGTGCTGAGAACAATGGACGCGCTGGATGTGACGCGCTTCCTCAACCTGCTTCTTTCACCCTTGTTGCGCTTGCTCGGCATATCGAAAAATGCCGCTCCATTGACCGTGGTCGGGCTGGTGCTGGGACTGTCCTATGGTGGAGGTCTCATCATCCGTGAAGCACAGCGCGGACACATTCAGCCTCGGGACGTCTTTCTCGCGTCGAGTTTCATGGGGCTGTGCCACAGCCTGATCGAAGATACGCTGATCGTGGTGGCCCTTGGCGCGGATATCTATGTCGTCCTTTTCGGTCGATTGATTTTCTCCATTGTTCTGGTCGCGATATTTGCCAGACTTCTGCGCGGAACGGGCGACGCCTTCTTCTTCCGCTTCCTTTATCGGGATACACTGCACGGCAAATCCCGACTGCACTACGGGGCAACGGTTGAACAGCCAGCAGATTCATCGCGCTGAGCTATTATTTCATCTGAAAAGCATCGTCTGGAATTTCATTCTTGAGCATTCTCGCTCGGAATGAGCGCATCGATGACACTGGCAAGCTGCATGTCACGCTCACCCGCCTCCATGGTACGCCTGAGTACTTCAAGCACAGTTGCAGCGGCGCTGCGGGCTGCCTCGATCAATGTATTCCCCCGCGTAAGCTTGGCGGTCAGAAGGCCGGTGAAAAGGTCACCAGTCCCGACAGGTACGATCGGCAGGCGCGGCGATATCAGTCGCGTGCGGGTCTCGTGGTCGAAGACGATGTTTTCCAGCGAGCCTTTAGGAGTGTCGGCAAGTTCGCAACTGGTCACAACCAGCTGTGCGCCGTGAAGTGCCTGCACACACCCCGCCGCGGCTTCAAGTGCAGCCCAGGAGGTTACATCTGTTTGTGCGATAAGACCCAATTCGAACTGGTTGGGCGTCAACAGATCGGCTAGCGGAACAAGCCGTTCAACGATACATTCCACCACCTGATCGGCAACGAAGATCCCGAGGTTCATATCGCCCATGACCGGATCGCAAATGTACTTTATGTCGGGATTGATCTGGCGGGCGCGTTCGACGAACGCGGCGACCACATCCCCGTTTGCCTGAGAGCCGAGATAGCCAGAAACAATATAGTGGCTTGTTTCAATCAATCCGCGCTCTTCGACACCGCGCAGAAGATCGCCGACCAGTTCGGATTCGAGAACCCGCCCGCGCATGGTTTCGAAATGCGGATTGTTGGACAGCAAGGTCGTGGGGACTGCAGCGACATTCAACCCATGGGCCTGCATGGGCAGAACCGCAGCGCTGTTGCCAACATGCCCGTGCACAACCTGGCTCTGGATTGAAATGATGGAAGTGGTCATTCCAGTGCTTTTAGCAGTCATTTTGCAGCTCCTTCGCTCACGCTCAATTCGGTCCGTTCACGACGCGGCAGACGACCGTTGAGAACGATATAGGCAACCAATCCGATTATCAGTCCCCAGAAAGCACCGCCGATGCCGAAGAGATTGATGTTTGCGGCGGATGCGAGAAAGGTAATCAATGCTGCCTCGCGATGCGTGTGGTCTGACATGGCTCCAGCCAGGCTGCTGCCTATCGTGCCCAACAGGGCCAGACCTGCGAGCGTTGTGATAAAGCTTGCGGGAAAAGCCATGAAGACAGCTGCGAGCGTCACACCGAATATGCCGACGAGAATGTAGAACACGCCCGCTGCAATACCGGCGATCCAGCGCTTGGATGGATTTTCGTGTGCTTCAGACCCGGTCGCGATTGCTGCCGTGATTGCCGCAATGTTGAAGGCATGCGATCCGAATGGCGCCATGATGAGCGAGCCGAGACCTGTTGCGGTAACGATTGGATTGGCGCTGGTCTTGAAACCGTCATTACGCAGAACCAGCATCCCCGGCATATACTGTCCCGTCAGTGTGATGAGGAACAATGGCAGCGCGACGGACAGCAGGGCATTGAGAGAGAATGCAGGCATGGTGAAGACTGGAGTTGCAAACTCCAGTCGCAGTCCAGACAGGTCGACCCTGTTTTGCAGAAGCAGGAAGGCCAGTCCGAGCACGAGAATGCCGACTACGGCGTAGCGAGCGGACAGCCGTTTCAAAACCACATAGGCAACAATCAGCAGTCCAGCCAGCAACGGGTCGGTGGTGGTGCCGCCGAAGGCCCCTATTCCGAATTGCAACAGAATGCCGGCCAGAAGCCCTGAAGCTATGCTTGGTGGTATCAGCCGGATGACTTTCTCGAAATAGCCCGACACACCGAGGATGACGAATGCGAGAGCCGAAATCATGAAAGCGCCGATTGCCTCGGCGTAGGATGTGGTGGCAAGTGCCGTTACAAGAAAGGCAGCCGCTGGCGTCGACCAGGCGGTGATGATCGGCTCGCGGTAGCGCCAGCTGAGATAAAGGCCGGTAAGCCCGACGCCAATCGAAACCGACCAGACCCAGGAGGCAGTCAGTTCCGGGCTCAATCCCGCAACCTTTGCGGCCTGAAAAACAAGAATGAATGTGCCGCCATAATTGACAATGACGGAGATTAGGCCCGCCACGATGGGATGGGCAAGGTCGCTCAAGCGGATCGATGACGTTGAAGCACGGGATGGTATCATCCTCAAAAACCTTCTGGAAATTGGGCACATGGCCTGCAAGTCGGGCTGAAAAGATTGATTGACAGTTAGCTGTTTAATGGCCTGATATGCCCATCCATTTTTGACAAAAGGACCAGTCCATTTGTTCAGGCATTCGCAACTTGAATCCGTCAAGGCTTGGATTGGCCACCCCGCCCATGCGGCAATGCCGCTCCATGCACGTATTCAGCGGTCGATCCGGCAACTGATCATCGATGGTGCGCTGGGGCCGGGAAAGCCGCTTCCGGCTTCGCGCAGCCTCGCCAAATCGCTGGGTGTCTCCCGAGACACAATCGAAGCGGCTTATGCGCAGCTGCATGCAGAGGGCTTTATCGACCGCCGGGTGGGCAGTGGAAGTTTCGTGGCGCAGATAACGGAATTCACACCCGGACACAGCGTTTCCCAGCGCGAAGCGCTATTACGCAATCAGGCGCCCAATCTGAGCAAACGTGGAGCAGCCATGTTCCGAAGCGGTGGTGTGCGCGAGCTGCTGGCGCCACGGCCTTTCGCTCACGGTGTTCCGGAAACCCGAAATTTTCCGCTTCAGCTTTGGGAGCGTCTGGAACGGCAGGTTTTGAAGGAAGCCGGCACGCAAGTGCTACTGCATGGTCATCCGCAGGGGACGGAGCCTTTGCGACGCGCTGTTGCCGAGTACATGAACCTGGAGCGCGGAGGACGCGCGACACCTGACAGGGTGCTGATCCTCACCAGCTCGCAACAGGCGCTGACTTTATGTGCCAACATGCTGTTCGACCCCGGTGACCGCATCTTCATCGAAGACCCGGCTTATTACGGCGCACGCAAGGCGTTCGATGCTGCAGGCCTTGAATCCATTCCAGTCAATGTGGACGACCAAGGCATTGTGATCGAGCGGATGGTTGGCGAAACGCTCAAGGCCAAGGCCGTGTTTCTCACACCCTCGCACCAGTTTCCAACCGGCGCGACCTTGTCGTTGGATCGTCGACTAGCGCTGATCGAATGGGCCGCCCGCCAGCAGACATGGATTATCGAAGACGATTATGACAGCGAGTTTCATTACGCCGGCAAACCGACCGCCTGCGTACAAGGCCTCGACCGGCATGAGCGGACAATCTATATCGGCACTTTCACCAAATCACTCTTTCCGGGCCTGCGTATCGGCTACATGGTATTGCCGCCGCAACTGGTCAAACCGATGACCGTTGCGCGCACTCTGCTTGATGGGCATTCCGCACCGATGGCGCAGTTGACGCTTGCCCGGTTTATGGAAGGTGGACATTTCGGCGCGCATGTCCGGGCCATGCGCGGCATCTATGCTGAACGGCGCGATGTACTGGCCAGACTGATCGAGCGATATCTGGCGGATTTCGTCGAGCCGCATGTGCCTGCCGGAGGGTTACAGATGTCTTGTCTGCTCACCGGTGATTTATCGGAGCGCAATGCCATCGCTGCAGCCCAGCGTGTCGGTATCGAACTCCTCGGCCTGTCCGGGCTTTACGCGGCCGGTGATGGAAAGGCCGGTTTTCTGATGGGGTTTGCAGCCTATACGCCGACAGAAATCGAGACCGCAGTTAAAAAGCTGGCGACGACCTTTCGCACGATCATGAAGCCATAGGTGCTCGAGTGGTCAGCAGTTGAATGATCGTCATGACCGGATGACTTGGAAATTGGTCTGATCTTTGTGCTAGAAGTGGATGGGAGAACCAGACCACCTCTGTGATACAAGCTGGCGGGATGGTTGCCATGTCGTATCCGGGCAGCGGCAAGCATTTGTATCGGCGCTTGAAGGGAGATTGGCGATGCAACTATCTGTCGAGCCGCAGCCGGTTGAGGGACAGGCAATCAAAGACGAGATAGCGCGTTTCGGTGCTGATCCGACTTCTGTTTTCGCGAGCAATCTCAAAGAGGTTCGCGCGCGGATCGCCGCGGCTTGTCATCGCAGCGGACGCGATCCGAACGATGTGCGCCTTCTCCCGATCACAAAAACAGTCCCGGCTCGCATCCTGCGGCACGCTTATGCGGCTGGAATTCTCGATTTCGGAGAAAATAAACTTCAGGAAGCGCGCGACAAACAAACGGCCCTGAACGATTTGCCGATCCGTTGGAGCATTGTCGGCCATCTGCAGACAAACAAGGTCAAATATCTTGTTCGTCTTGCATGGGAATTCCATGCGCTGGATAGTTTCCGCCTGGCGGAAGAACTGAATCGCAGACTGGACGCAGAAGATCGTGATCTTGATGTTTACGTTCAGGTCAATACTTCGGACGAGGAAAGCAAATATGGGCTGCATCCGGACGATCTCATGTCGTTCGTGGCGCGTCTCTCAGAGTTTCCCCGCCTCAAACCACGTGGGCTGATGACGCTCGCAATTTTCAGCTCCGACACAGCGCGCGTGCGCGCCTGCTTTCGTCTGCTTCGTGGTCTGCGGGATCGTGTTGTTGATGTGCATCCGCATATGAACGGACTTTCCATGGGCATGTCTGGCGATTTCGAGGTTGCAATCGAGGAGGGGGCAACCGTGGTACGGGTCGGGCAGGCCATTTTCGGCCCGCGTCCGACCAGCAATGGTTATTACTGGCCGGGTCTGGCTGCGGACGCCCACACTCAGACTTCTGGCGGCCTGCGATAGCAGTATACGCCAGAAAAATGCGGGGTCAGGGTTTCAGGCTGATCCAGTATGAACCTTCAAACGGGACAGCCGCGAAACGCTGGTTAATTTCCGCCAGTGTCGCTTCGGGGCTGATATCCGCGAACAGTTCCGGTCGCAGCCAGGCGGCGAAGGCTTCTGCTGCCAGAACATTCAAGGGAACGGCATTGAAAAAGTTCCACAATCCATGCACGCGCTTGTCGTTCACCGCCTTCAAACCAGCGCGGAAAGGATTTTTCAGGGCATTTGAAAGTGTGTCGCGCGCTTCCTGTTCGCTTACACCCGGCCCGACCGAAAAACCGCTATACTTCCCGCCTGGGGATGAGGTGGCGATGTAAACTTGCGGGTCGGCGGCAACGATAAACTCGCTGCTGATCACCCCTCCCTGTGCTGGTCCATCTGAAGCAATATTTCGACTGCCGGTCAATGTGATGAACTCGCCCATACTGGTTCGCCCGTAAGCGTAGCAGCATTGATCGGCATTGGGAAAGGCTTCCAGCAATACAGTCGGTCCGGCATCGCTCTTCGCCACCCGATCACGAATGCGGGCAATGCGCTCGTCATAGAAGTCGGCAAAAGCGTTAGCCTGCTCCTCGCGGTTGAGTACCTTGCCCAGCAGGCGCATGTTTTTCGAAGTATTTTCGAGTGCATGATTGCCGAAGTCGACCACGAGCACCGGTATGCCCATTTTCTCGAGATAGGCGATCGCCTGCACGCCTTCATCATTGCGCATCTGCCAGTCTGAAAGAATGACCAGATCGGCTTTTACAGAAACGATTTTCTCGACCGAAACTGTAATGCCGTCGCCAATGATCGGCAGCTTTTCAATTTCCGGGAAGCGCTGTTTGAAGCCGGCATAGATTTCCGGATTGTCCCCCTTGAGGTCTCCGGCCCAACCGGCCAACACACTGACGGGATCTGGATGGACGAGCGACAACGCTATCAGATTGAATCCGCTGCCAAGCAATATGGATTTTGGTTGGGCGGTAATGGTGACTTCCCGGTCAAGCGCATCCTTGACGTGAATGGGATAGGTTACCTCTGCAACAGCGCTTTTACCGAGGGCCAGCCAGATTACAGTCAGACACACAACAAGACGGATCATTTCATTGCTTTCTAAGTTCGGGGAGCGCGCATAATTCACCGCATCCGGCAACGCCCGGCAGTTTATAGCGCAGGCAGCAAATCTTGCGCCGGCACAAATTGGCGCCATGATCTGTTTCTTGACGCAGACACCCAAAAAACGGGTTGCGCGTTCCATCGTCAAAAATCTGCGTTTCAAAAAGCGGGCGACATGGCCAGCCATCACGACAATGGTTTTCAGCTGCGCTGTTGACGGCGTAGTCGATATAGACTGCTGCATTATTCCAGGCGAGCTTCGGTGAGATGCCGGTGCGGTCTTTCAGGACTTGAACGACAGTGTTCAGATGGCTTTTTGCGACATGGCTGATAACCGTCATTACATCCGGCGCGTCACAAGCTTGCCCTTCGTGGGGCAAGCCAAAGGAACGTGGCAAGCCCTGATCATTGATGGCAATGGTCATATTCTCGAGCTCGACCGGAAGGGTCACTCCACTTTGTCGGGCGCAGATATAGGGAATGACCAGAAGCGAAAAATAATAGAGCGACCAGAACGAAGAAACCGCCCGCAGGTCGGCATCAGGATAGGCGGCTGCGCATTGATGCAGGGTTTTCGTCAGGAGAGGGCCGTACAGAAATTCCGACAGAGGCATGCTGTCAGTCATTTCGCAGGACAGCATCATACTATCGGCACACCATGCATTGTCACCATGGAACAGTGCTCTCAGGCCTTGGGGCCTGAGAGCTTGCAGTGCTTCATTTCGGGTATCGGCGCTTACCATGAATATTTCAGGCTGCCGACAACAGTGCGGCCCTGATCACGATAACAGAAACCTGCGGAGCAGACCGGCTTGCTGGTGTCGAACAGGTTGGTGGCGTTGACCTGCAGTTTGACGCCTTCATAGTCCTTCTTGATCGCGCCAAAATCGAAATCAATTGCTGCATCGACAAAGGCGCGCGAACTGTTTTTCATAGTGTTTTCGTCATTGCCGTAACTTGAGCCGACAAAACGGACACCTGCGCCGACACCCAGCCCGTAAAGGAAGCTGTTCTCAGGCAATTTATAGTGAGCCCAGGCTGACGCCATGTGGGTCGGTACAGATGAGATTTCATTGCCCACTGTTCCGTCCGGGCCGTCCTTGATGCTGGTCTGCATGTAGCTATAGGACGCAATGAGGGAGAGGCCGTTGTCGAGACTGGTGCTGGCTTCCAGTTCCAGACCGCGCGAACGCAGTTTCCCGCGCTGTACCTGAATGTTGGCCGGGCCAGCATCCAATTCGACCACTTCGTAATAGAGACCGTTGTCCTGATTGATGTTGAACAGGGCGGCCGTTATCAGGGTGTTGCTGTTGGGCAGCTGATACTTGATCCCGACTTCCTGCTGTTCGCTTTCCGTTGGCTCGAACGGATTGCCTGTTGCCCGGTTTACACCGGCATTGGGCGAAAAGGCTGTCGAATAGCTGGCATATGGCGTGATGCCCCAAGGTGTTTCGTAAGTCAGCCCGGCGCGCCATGTGAAGGCCTTGTCACTCTGATCAAAATCGCTGGACGTGCTGGTTGCCAGATCGGTGTTCTTGGTGTCGGTGCTGACCCAGTCCTGACGACCGCCGAGGGTTATGGTCCAGGCATCATAGCGGATCTGATCCTGCAGATAGATGCCAGCCATGAGCTGGTCCTGAACGTCTTTTGTCTGGAAATCGATTGGCGCTACAGGGCGCCCCATGGACGGATGCCTGGTATCCAGCGGTGGCGTATAGCCATACCCGTTCAATCCCTTCCATTGCAGCTTTGTCAGGTCTACGCCGGCCAAAAGCGTGTGCTCGAAATTGCCGGTATCGAAGCTTGCTTCCAGTTGATTATCGATGGTGAAACTGGTCAGCCGCTCCTCAAAAGTGCCTGCGCTGCTGTCGAGAAGCAACGGATCGATTTCATTGGCCTGATAGGCAAAGGCCCAGTCGGCTCCGATCTTGGTCGATGCAAGGCGGGCATTCTGGCGGAACACGAAAGTGTCGTTGAGGCGGGTTTCAAATTCATAACCGACACGCCCCTGCGTTTGTACTGAGTCATTGAAGGCAGTGTTGCCTGCAAAAATGTCGGATACCTTGCCCGTTACGGCATCGTAATAATAAGCGGCAGTGCCGCCGGTTTTGATGCGGGAGAACTCGCTGAGGATTGTCAGGCGCGTGTCTTCGTCGGGCTTCCACGTAAATGCCGGTGCAATGTAAATGCGGTCGTCGGGAACCGAGGGCTGTTCGGTATCGGCGTTGCGCCAAAGCCCTGTCAGGCGGTAGTAAAGTGGGTCGCCTTCCTTGACCGGGCCGGAGAGGTCGAACTGGGTCTGATAACGATTATTGGTACCGTACTGGACCTGTACTTCGTGAAGCGGGGTTTCGGTCGGGCGCTTGCTGATCAGGTTGAACAGACCACCGGCACCGGAAGCACCGTAAAGGGCTGACGATGGGCCGCGCAGAATGGAAACGCCTTCCAGGCCATAGGGTTCAGTCTTGAACAGCGCCGAGCTTGCTCCGGGCTGGCGCAGATTGTCACGAAAGACACCGGTATACGTGACGTCGAAGCCACGCACGGTGAAGGAGTCGAACCGCGGATCGAAGCCAAAGCCGCCAACGCGTGCACTGGGCGTATAGGCAATGGCGTCGAGCAAGGTCTGCGGATTACGATCTTCAAGCTGCTGTTGGGTGACGGACGAAATGGACTGTGGGGTCTGCACAAATGGCGTGTCGATCTTGGCGCCGGTCGCGCTGCTGCGCGCCACATAACCGTCCGCATCGATCACGCCGCCGCTGCCGCCGTCGATCACAATCTTGTCGAGAACGATTGCACCATTCTCCGTTGGAGAGGCAGTGGTCTGGTCCTGTGCTATTGCCGTGGCGGCAAGAGCAATCAGGGATGTACCAGCCAGAATTGTACGACGAAGAGGCATGCAATCGGAGCGCATATAGAATATTCCCAACATGATTTTGACAATCATGAGTGATATATTCATGTATTGGTGCTGGCAAGAAATTACATGATTAAAAGAGTCATGTTTGTCGGTTTGTAGTCATCCTGCAACACTCCCACTTTTGAAGCGGCGAAAGACCGGAACAGGTGTATGAGCGCATGATGCTCAACCGCTCATTTGAGGCTTTGGTGAAGGCCACGATGAATTCTGGCAAAGTGATTGGTTCCGGTGCAATCGTCTTACTCTGCGGACCGGTGTGGTGCGATCAATGTGGGTGAGCATGATGATGGCAAGCACGTCAGGTTCATGACCACTGGCGTCAGCGCTAGCATGGGTTATCATCTTGCCAGAGAACTGACTGTCGGGGCAGCTTCGGCTGTGGTCGTGATGATAGTGATATTGGCGACAAAGAGATACGCAGCACCGCTTGAATATCGTGGTCTGATAGCTGCAGACGGAGACCGTGAACACGGTTTCCTGGTCAATTTCAAGAAGCAGTTCTGATAATGGAGGCGGCATGTTCCGCCTGTCCATCCTTCTTTTATTTGCATCGGACGGCTCTCAGGTCAGCCAGTTTGTCACGTCGTTACGGACAGTTCGTCGAAAGGCACTTGACTGATATATAGCCATTCGGCTATGTATCAACACATAGCCAATTGGGTATGAATTGAGCGATGACTATGCGAGACGAAGTTTTCAAAGCTTTATCCGATCCGACCCGACGGTCGATATTTGAACGACTTTGCCGAGAGGGCGAGAAGACGGTTACGGTTTTGACCGCAGGAACGAGTGTGTCCCAGCCGGTCGTCTCAAAGCATCTTGCCGCTCTCAAGAGGGCAGGCCTCGTCAGTGATCGTCACGAGGGGCGCCAAAGCCACTACAGGGCCGAATACACGGCACTAATTCCACTGATCGATTGGGCGAAAGAGTTGAACGGTTTCTGGGAGCAGAAGTTCGATGCCCTTGAAGACCTGTTGAAGAGGATGGATCAATGACCGAGATATCAGATGATGTGCGAACGGTAATTGTTGAGCGTGAAATGCCTCATCGGCCTGAAAAGCTCTGGCGCGCATTGACGGAGCCTCACCTCATCGCGGAATGGCTGATGAATAATGATTTCGCTCCGACCGTAGGCCATTGTTTCAAGCTCAAAGGTGAGTGGGGCGGGGTGCTGGATTGTGAGGTTCTGGTGGTCGAGCCGAACAGGCGGCTATCCTACACCTGGAACCACACCCATGAGGACGAAGCATACAATCTCAGAAGTATCGTGACCTTGACTTTGATACCTACCGCCACCGGGACACATTTGCGGATGGAACAGTCGGGCTTTATGCCAGGTCAGAAACAGGCCTTTCACGGTGCACATCATGGATGGCGAAATTTCCTTGAAAAGCTCGATGCCGTCGCCGCTGATTTGGACTGAACCCGCTCCTGGAGAGAGTGCCGCAAAGCATAATGAGCCGGAAGGAGCTGGAGTTCAGCCAATGTGGTTGGCGAACTCCATAAGGAGAAGCACATATGGTCTTGAATAAATCCATACGCCAAATTCACCGCTGGTTGTCGATCATATTCACGCTTACCGTGATTGCGAATTTCGTCACTATGGCGTTCGGGCAGCCTCCGGTGTGGATCGTCTATTCTCCGCTTCTACCGCTGTTTATATTACTCGCAACCGGGCTGTATCTGTTTATTCTGCCCTATACTCTGAGACGGGGTGAGTGAAGCCTTTTGACCCTGTTCGATAGGCCCTTTCACCAGGCCAGCTTGGGCACCGCGTCAAGCAGCATGCGCGTATATGGCTGTTTTGGCTGAGTGAATATTTGAGAAACGGTACCTTCTTCGACAATCTTGCCGTGATGCATGACAACAACGCGGTCGCACAGATGGCGAACGACAGACAGGTCATGGCTGATAAAAAGCAATGTCAGATCAAGGCTTTTCCTCAGTTACAACAGGAGATTGATAACCTGTGCCTGAATGGAGACGTCGAGCGAAGCCACTGGCTCGTCGCAAACGATGAGCTCCGGTTGCATTGCCAGTGCTCGCGCAATAGCAATGCGCTGTCGCTGTCCGCCGGAGAACTGGTGAGGATAACGGTCTGCCAGCGCCGGATCGAATGCCACTGATTTCAGCCAGCGATTGACATATTCGCGCGCGTCTTTCTTGGTGCAAAGCCCGTGTGCGATCGGCCCTTCCGCGACGGACTGAAATATTGTGCGGCGTGGATCAAGCGATGCAAAGGGGTCCTGAAAGATCATTTGAACGGACGTGCCGATCTTGCGGTCTTTTTCCCGGACCTTGCGAGCGTCAACCAGAACATTACCCGAAGTTGGCGTGGAGATGCCGCAGATGATGCGGCCAAGCGTTGATTTCCCCGAGCCGGATTCGCCGACCAGCCCCAGCACTTCGCCGCGTGCAGTCGTAAGAGTTGCGGACTGAACGGCATGGACGGCATGAGCTGGTTTGGCGAGGCCGAGCCGTTGGGCAAAACGGCCAAGCGAGCCTACCGGCTTTTGGAAGACCATCGTAACGTCATCGGCGCTGACGAAGTTCGGGCTTGGGGCGAGAGATTTGTTCTTCTGCGTCTCTATAATTGAACATTCGCCAGCGTTCTCGGTGGCGCTTGAGGTTAGAAGCTCCCCTGGCTGTTTTCGTGACGGCAGGGCATCAAGCAGGCCTTGAGTGTAGGAGTGCTTGGGAGAACCGAGCACTTCGGCAACGCTCCCCATCTCGACAATCTTGCCAAGCCGCATGACGGCTATTCTCTGTGAGATTGAAGCAACAGTCGCGAGATCATGGCTGATCCAGATCATCGAAATGCCCAGTTCTGAGACGAGCGCTTTCACTTCTTTGAGGATTTCCGCTTGAACCGACACATCGAGCGCCGTTGTGGGTTCGTCCGCGATTACCAGTTTGGGCTTGTGAAGCAGCGCAATAGCAATCGCCACGCGTTGGCGCATGCCACCTGAAAACTGATGTGGATACTGGTCGACCTTCTTTTCCGGCTCGACAATGCGCACCCGCGCCAAAGCTTCGATCGCTCTGCGGCGAACTTCGGCATCCGAAGCCTTTTCGTGAGCGCGGATAGCCATTGCGATCTGGTCGATGACCTTGAGGACCGGGTTTAGGGTCATCATGGGGTCCTGAAAGACCATAGAGACTTCCCGACCGCGAATGCTGCGCAATTGGTTTTCCGGCAATCCGACCAGCTCCCGGCCTTCAAATCGAATTGAACTTCCGGGTTGAATTCTGCCAGGCTTATCGATCAGGCCAATCAGAGAGAAACCGGTGATCGATTTTCCTGAACCGGATTCTCCGACAAGGCCAAGTATTTCGCCTTTCCCGATTTCAAATGAGATGCCATCGACGGATTTCACCGTACCGCGGTCAGTTTCAAAATAAGTGGAGAGATTGTCGACTTGTAGCAGAGCTGTCATTTGCGCAGCCTCGGATTGAGTATGTCTCTGATCTGATCGCCCATGAGATTGATGGCCATGATCAGAACGATCAGCGCAACGCCCGGATAGATGGAAATCCAGTAGCGGCCCGACAGAAGATACTGGAAGCCATTGGCAATCAACATTCCAAGGGAGGGCTCTGTTGGCGGCAGGCCGACACCAAGAAACGAAAGCGTGGCTTCCAGCGAAATGGCTGAAGCAACTTGCACAGTTGCCACGACGATGAGCGGTGGCAGGGAGTTGGGCAGGATATGCCGTGTTACGACGTGCCAGCCACTCATCGGCACGGAAAGGGCTGCCTGCACGTAATCCTTTTGCCGTTCCGCCGCCGCGCATGCGGTGCCATCTCCGGAATTTGCGGGCCGCGCAATCCTGTTCTGGCGGCACGTGCAGTCATGGAGCAGACCGAACACGTATTTTTCGCAGGCGAAGGGGCAAAGCGATTTTGCGAAGCTGCCGGTCTGGAAATGATG
>NZ_NNRN01000057.1:0-209686 GCF_002252535.1 Brucella lupini | reverse complement strand
TAAAGGGCTTGGCGCGGCCCTGAAGCACGGAACCTATGGCCTTCTCCCCAATCAGGGGAACGCCCAAGGAAGATTCGGCGTCAGAATTCTCTCTTGGCGTTCCGATTCAAATGGAGAATACGCCATCTATCATAAACGTTTAGGAGTAAGAAAGGTAAGCGTAGCTTTGCACGCTCGCTTCCGCGCGATCGATAACGTTCGAAAGGCGGTTGGCATCGGGTAACTCAAGGGCTACGCTCGATCTAAGCGTTATGACGATCAATAAACTCTCCAAATGCCCCTAGCAGTTCTGTAAGTCCCATCTCATAGTCGTTGAGCACTATTTCATTTGAGTGCTGGCGCCTTCCGCGCCCGCTCTGGCTCGCCACGGCGAGAGCGGCACCATGCGTGTAGTCGACCAGTATGTGCGTCCAACAAGCGGCGTTGTTGCGCTCGCTCAACAGGCAGGTCAACTCATTGGTGATCCTCATGGCATGATCAGGAAAGATCGCTGGCCTTGCAAATATGGCCAAGGTCAAAGCTGGATAGAGAACAACCTTAGAGTAGTATGCTGAGAGAAGACTGTGGACGCGCACAAGAGCTTCACCCGTTTCAGGCGCCGCGACGTCAGCATACACAAGCTCCGCTAGCGCTTTGACAAGTCCATCTTGATCCTTGAAATGGTGATAGATCGTCATGGGATTGATGCCCACACGTGTTGCCAATGCGCGCATCGTCAGGCCGTCGAGGCCGTCGGTATTGAGTATGCTCAAAGCCTCGGAAAGAATGCTTTCCGGCGAAACAGGCATTCCATTCGCTGGTGGCCGACCTCGTCCTCTTGTCGTCATTTCATGACTTCGTAATGAGACTGGACCAATCCAGAAGGGAAGGATCTGGTGCCCTTATGCGCAAGGGCCACATCGCGATGCCCCCGACCGAAAAGAGGGCGCCCAGTACCAAGCAAGATCGGCACTCTTGTGATCACCATGTCACTGATCATGTCAAGCTCGAGGAACGATTGAATGACGCGCCCGCCATCCACATACGCGCGTCGAGCGCCTTCGGACGTCAGCATCGCCATTACGTTTCCGGGAGATTTGTCCGAAAAGTGAACCTTTCCGCTGAGTTCGTGTGGCACCTCTTGTCGTGCAAGCTGTTTCGATAGGACCAGTACTGGCCGGGTATAGAACCACTCGCCCATGCTTCGGACCGCTTCGTAGGTACCCCGCCCCATCAGAATGACATCGATATCCCTGATGAAGTCATTGTACCCATGATCCTCCCCGGCTTGATCATGCTCTAGCAGCCAATCGATATCCCCGTCTTCACGGGCAATAAAACCATCGAGGCTCGTGGCGATGAATACATGTCCAGTGACCATTTCGAACT
Source organism: Brucella lupini (assembly GCF_002252535.1). NCBI lineage: Bacteria > Pseudomonadati > Pseudomonadota > Alphaproteobacteria > Hyphomicrobiales > Brucellaceae > Brucella > Brucella lupini. The sequence goes on along the minus strand of NZ_NNRN01000057.1, from coordinate 208,318 downwards.
CTTTAATTATACAATGTATAAATATCGGAGTTCGAAGTTTGTCAAGGCACTTACGGGGCCGCTCCCGCCACTTCTCGCTCATACAGATGCCTGTAAGCTTCCCAACCGTCACATATCTTTACTGATGTGTCGGCAGTCGGTCCGCTTTTTGCGCACGACAAGCAATCCAATGTCCGGAATGAAGACTCGAAGCGGTCATTTGTGGTTTTGAGTGCCAGTCAAAGTTTCGCCTATCTCGCGCCCGACCAGATCGCGTCAGTTGTTCCTATATCGAGCAACCCCGCGTCTTCATCGTGACTCGGAAGATACAACGTGAGACAGTGACCATGCACATAAATGCGACTAGTCCGGAGCCATCATCTGCCACGAGTTACATACAGATTCCCATTGAATGCACATAAATATGCGCATATATTTATCGACCAAAGGAGCATATCTTATGCCACAACTGGAATCTGCCCGGACATTCAAGCGCGCAACCAATCTTTCAATCGATAATGAGCTTCTTTCTGAAGCGCGCCGACATAAGATAAATATTTCGCGTGCAGCCGAGAGTGGAATTGCGCAGGCGCTAGCTGCTGCCAAGTCAGCACTTTGGAAAGAAGAAAATCGTCCAGCGATGCAAAGTTCTAATGCTTACGTCGAAGCAAATGGCTTACCTCTTGGACGTTATCGTCAATTCTAATGGCGAGATATGACGTTTACTCCAATCCGGGTGGCGGCTATGTGCTCGACGTACAGGCTGACCTACTGGAAGAGCTGAAAACACGTATTGTCATCCCTCTAATTATTAAAGCGCTTGCCCCCATCCCGGCGAAGCGGCTCAATCCGAGCTTCGAGATTGAAGGAGAGGAGCATGTGTTGGTTACACAGTTTATGTCGGCAATTCCGGTATCCGTATTAAAGAACCCAGTCACAAACCTTTCTGCTTCACATGACGAGATCGTATCCGCGCTCGATATGGCGTTTCATGGGTTTTGAACTCTACCGTTCAGTTATTCAAATGGATGACAACATTGATAATCAGTCAAGAAACTAAAACTTGACTTGTCGGCGGCGCGACCTACCTGGCGGCATCAATTGCGACACACTCTCTGTGCCGTGCGTTCACGTATCACCAACAAGGACTCATTTTCTCCGTTCAGTTTGCACCTGAGACAAGCGTGCGCGCTTTCCGGAGCCAGCAATTCAGAGCGGAAATCTGTCTCTGCTCCCGCGGGTTGCGTTTTCTATTTCAGGACGCTATCTCTCTCACAATGTATCGAACAGATTGATCTTGCGGCCTGACAACAGCTTCTCGTTTTTGAACCGGCTCAGGTACAGTCGTTTTTCTTGCTGACCTACGCGATTCTTGACAGAAAGCTCTCGTTCAAGTGGGTGCCTCCCAAACCTCCCGGTTTTCGCGACAGCTTGCAGTTTAAGATTTAGGTCGTTGGCCCTGGTCTTTGTGCCAGGACGTTCGGGTTGATCTCCCCCTGGAAACATTGATCGGATTTGTAAAACACCGGATTCAACATACCGAGTGAAAGGCTTCCCCACACCCGGATACGTATCCCTGCCAACACGCCTGTTCTTATATGCGACGATGAAATGGCACACCAGAGTTGCCATCCGTGACAACTATCCAAGGAACTATGTCAACTGCTGGCTCGCGGAGTTTTTATCACTACCTACAGATTGTTTTTTCCGAATCCATTGCTTGACCAAGGCATGATTACGAAAATATTCGCTCCACGAAATGCTTGATCTTATTTCCACATTAAGCATTGATCTATATATTCTACGATCGAGCCAATTCCGACTAGCAAACCAGGAGAAAATCCACGTGGCTAATGAAACGATTACAGACACAAATCCGACTGTAACGAAAACTGATGCTGCTGAACCTGTCGGCAACCAACCAAAGACGCGCGCTCCGCGGAAAAAAGCCGCACCAAAATCAAAACGAACGGGAACCGCCTCTTCTCCAGCTGCAACCAAAGTTGCTATCAAGGCCGCTAAAGCGGTCAAAGCTGCTTCAAAGGCTGAGCCGGCTACGCTACCGCCGTTGGAGCGCAAGCGCAACAAGTACACGCCGGCTCAGCGTGCCTCCATTCTCGCTTCTATCGAGAAAGCAACAAAGGGTGGAAAATCCACTCTCAAGGTTGCTTTGCAGCAGGCTGAAGTGAGTGAACAAACCTACTACAACTGGAAAAACGCTGCTGCAAAGCACAGACCCGTGTCATCTACGGGCTTGTCCGGCGATGATCTTTCGAGTTTGGTTGCACTTGAAGCGGAGAACCTCAAACTACGCAAGGAACTTGCTGCAAAACTGCGCGCCGAGAATGAGGAATTGCGTAAACGTCTCGGCCGGGCTTGAGACGAGCCGTTGCCAGTATCTGCACCAGAGACCCATCCAGACAGGTGACTCCTGCACAAGTCACCTGTTACGTATTTTCATGCCTGAATGACTTTGGAGATCAGCGCCGCGTTTTTTGTTTGGTTGCTGGATCAAGTACATCGTTCACCACTCGCTCTCAATGGGGGCGATAGATTGTCTACAACCAGCTCAGGAGGCCGATGCAGTCGTACCAGTTTTACAGCAATCCACGCCTACCCGATGACATACCAATAAGCTGCGTCCGTCCGGATCAACCTCATTTGCGATCACGTCGACAGTGCACCCGCTGGTAAAAGCGGACGCTTTCACGAAGTAGCAAATCTTGCCCCGAGAAGATGTTCTTTAGAATATCGAAGCGCGCGGCAACACCACCCGCCACCAGCACAGGTTTTCTGGCCTGCCAACCTATTGCGGCTATCAGCCGGCCCGACGGAGCCGAACTGGAGATCAATCAGGTGTGAGTGCAAGTGTCGCCTAGGTTGTGTCGGGGCTAACAGCATCAAGGAAACTCACAGTAGGAACGAAGAACAGTGAGCCTGTTACCGCACGACTGAAATCGAGAATATGATCGTAAGTGCCGGGTGGATTGCCGATGAACATATTTTCCAGCATTTTCTCGATACGAGACGGCGAACGGGCGAAGCCGATAAAATAAGTGCCGAATTCTCCTTTGCCTACTGCGCCAAAAGGCATGTTGTCACGCACGATCTGAAGCTGTTCTCCGTTCTCTTCAATGTTCGTAAGTACATTGTGAGCATAAGGCTTCTTTTGCTCATCGCGTTGCTCAATATCAGACAGCTTGTGCCGACCTATTATGTTTTCCTGTTCCTCGATCGGGACTCTGTTCCAGCTATTGAGGTCATGAAGATATTTCTGGACGATCACGTAGCTGCAGCCGGAAAATTCAGGATCCTCGTTTCCAATGAGAGTTGCTGCAAGAGCGGCCTGATCGACTGGATTTTCGGTACCGTCGACGAAACCCAAGAGATCGCGGTCGTCGAAAAACTTAAAGCCGTGCACCTCATCGGCAACGGAAACACAACCTACAAGCCGCGACATGATATGACTTGCCAACTCAAAGCACTGGTCCATGCTGTCTGCCCGGACATGGAATAGAATATCACCGGGTGTCGATACGGCGGTATGAACGCCGCGTATCTCACGGAATACATGCAACTCCTTCGGCCTCGGTGAACCGAAGAGACGGTCCCAGGCCCGCGCTCCAAAACCGGTGACGCAGGAGAGTTGCCCATTCAATCGCCGGAAACCGACACCTCGCACCAGGCTCGAAAGATCAGCGCACAGACCACGCACAGTCTTTTCTGCTTCATGACCGTCATTCATAGTCACGACCAGAAAGATCGCTGCTCTCGTCAGTTTTCCGACAACGGACTGCGAAACCGGGAGAGATGAAATATCGTCTATGGCCATGTTCACTCCGTCTCGGCAGATATTAGGTTTCCAGGGCTTGGCAACCCCTCAACTATGATTACCCAAAGCCAGACTTTCCGCCAAGCTATATCAACCGGCAACCAAAACGATCCACTTATCGGAGATAAGTGGACTTTTGCCCGGCACACACGGACAGCACGGCACGAGCTATGCACTTTCGCGCGGGTGATTGGAACAGCTGACGATGCCGCCATAACCTGCGCAAATGGTTTAAAACTGGTGTCATCGAAGGCTTCATTACTGCTTCAAACGGCTCGGCCAATTCGATCAGGTAGCGTTTGATGAACGTGCTACGATCACCAAAAAAGGACGTTGCGATCGGAACATTCCAGCAATACACCCCCGAACATCTGGCGGGGGGAAGATACAACGAACAGAGGATCGGGCGAGTTTCTAAGGCCATCTTCAATCAAATCTAATCAGGGGGCGACGTCAAATGGTCAGGCAGACGGAATGCCAAAAGCCTCGATTGTTTTAAAGATTCGCTCCGCAATAAGCGGAACTGAAAGTCACTGAACGTAAGAAACCAAGTTCGCATGGACTTCGAAAACTCTATAAATGCCCTTCCGAGACTCCCGTGATGTTCACTCGGTTCGTCAGGCTAAATTCTCTTTTAATTATGTCACGTCGTTCGCCAGCGCTGAAGCATTGACTTTTGTCAGTATCGATGACTAATGTCAGAACACCGAGGAAAGAACCCCAATGCCCGTCCGACCGATTGACCAGATCATCCATAAGGCCGCCTGGCTATATTATACGCACGGCCTGCGCCAAGACGAGGTAGCGCAGCGGCTTGAAATCTCCCGCGCTTCGATTGCGATGTATCTGCGCAAGGCCCGCGAGATGGGGATCGTCACGATCTCGACCTCCTCAGAACTGTTTTCAGACGATGTGCTGGCGCGTGAACTGGAAGACGCGACAGGCCTGAACACTGTCTGGCTGGTGCCGGAAGACCGACAAGCGATGGATCCAGCTGCTGAAATGCCTGTCGTCGCAGCTTCTGTTTTCCTTGAACTCCTCAACAAGGGCGACCGCGTCGGCGTTGCCTGGGGCCGCACCGTCTATCACATTGCCGACGTAATGCCTTTCGCAGATCTGAGCAGCGTTACCGTTGTTCAGCTCTGCGGCAATCTCGGTGCGCCCTATTCCTATAGGCCGGACCAATGCACTACGGAAATCGCTCGCCGCCTCAATGCCGAAGGCATCAACTTCTACGCGCCGCTCGTTCTCTCTTCCGAGCGCCTCGCTGACGAATTGCGCGGTGAACCTGTCATCAAAGAACAGCTCGCTACAATCCCGGACTGCAATCTGGCGCTTTATTCCGTCGGCGGTATTGAGGATGACAGCCATCTCGTTAAATGCGGCGCGCTTTCGGCTGCCGACATGCATGCCATGGGCGAAAAGGGCGCTGCCGGGGTCATTGCCGGTCAGCTCATAGATCGCGATGGCCAATGGCTGGATTGCAATCACAACAGGCGCTGCATTTCCGCCGACCTCGCCTCCATTCGCGCCATCAAGAAACGCATGCTTGTCGTGCAGGAAGACAACAAGTTCGAGCCCCTGGTGGCGGCGTTGAAGGGCGACTTTGCTTCCCATCTCGTCATTACCACCTCCATGGCGCGTCGGATTTTGGATCGCTGGAGCGAGGATGGGCTCGGCAAAGGCGGTTCAAGCAAGGCTTGAGCCAGAAAAGTTTGGGTCCGCCGATGCCGGTCGGGCCGGTTTATCGGGAGGCTGACTACCATGGAAAATCTCTGGCGCGATGACGAAGCGGAAAAGGTCATCGCCGAATACGCCGCGAAAGGCGTCAACCGCGATTTGGCGCTGCGTACCTATACGACGCGGCTTCTGGGTGGCGAGCCACGACTGGTGCTACATGGCGGCGGCAACACGTCGGTAAAAACCGAGGTAACAGACCTCGTCGGCGACACGCATGCGGTGCTCTGCGTCAAAGGCAGCGGCTGGGACATGGGAACTATCGAACCGGCAGGCCTGCCCGCTGTGAAAATCGACGCCCTTCTCAAGAGCCGCAAACTCGACAGGCTTTCGGACGAGGATATGGTGACGCTGCTGCGCGCCAATCTCATCGAACCCGCCGCTCCGAACCCTTCGGTAGAAGCGCTACTGCATGCCTTCCTCCCGCACAAGTTCATCGACCACACGCATTCGACGGCTATTCTCGCCATTGCAGATCAGGCCGAGAGCCAGAAGATGAGCACAGAACTCTTCGGCAAGAAAATGGGCTTTGTGCCCTATATCATGCCCGGCTTCGCGCTCGCCAAGGCGGCCGCCGAAGTGTTCGAACAGGACCCGACGGTTGAGGGCCTGATCCTCGACAAGCACGGCATCTTCACCTTTGGCGACACTGCGAAGGAAGCCTATGACCGGATGATCCACTATGTCACGGTCGCGGAGGATCACGTCAAGAACCACGGTCGCAATCCGTTCACGCCCGCCACCCTCCCTGCTTCGCTGGCAAGGCCCGGCGATATCGCCTCCATGCTGCGCGGCGCAGTTGCCGTCGACAAGGGAGAAGGTCGCTACGACCGGATGGTCAGCGTTTTCCGTACAACTCCGGCTATTCTCGATTTCGTCAATGCCCGCGAGGTCGCGGACATGGCGGCGCGCGGTGTCTCCACACCCGATCTTTCAATCCGCATCAAGACCGGCCCTATGGTGTTGCCCGCACCGGCCACGGATGATCTCGCCGGCTACCGTGCCGTCATCGACCAGCACGTCGCAACCTTCGTCGCCAATTACACCGAATATTTCCGTAGCAACGATGCGCGCGACGATGTCAAGCGCACCATGCTCGATCCCATGCCGCGCCTGACGCTGGTGCCCGGCCTTGGCATGTTTGGCCACGGTCGCACCTTCAAGGATGCGACCATCGCCGTCGATGTCGGCGAGATGTGGATCGAAGCAGCACGCGATGCAGAATCCGTTGGTCGCTTTGAGCCGGTCAGCCGTCCCGATCTCTTCGATCTCGAATATTGGTCGCTCGAACAGGCAAAGCTCGCGGGCGCCAAGCCGAAACCGTTCACTGGGCAGGTCGCTGTCGTCACTGGCGGTGCGGGAGCCATCGGTGCTGCCGTCGTCAAGGCCTTTGCAGCCGAGGGCGCTCATGTCGTTGCGCTCGATCTCGATGGCGAGAAGGCTTCGGCGGTTGCGAAGGCTGCCGGAAACAGTTCCATCGGCATTGCCTGCGACATCACCGATCCCGCATCTGTGCGAGCCGCCTTTGATAAGGCAGTCGCAACATTTGGCGGCGTCGATATTGTGGTGTCAAATGCCGGCGCGGCCTGGGAAAGCCCTATCGCCACGATGGACGACACGCTGCTGCGCAAGAGTTTCGAGCTCAATTTCTTCGCTCATCAGACTGTCGCACAAAATGCCGTGCGCATCATGAAGGCACAGAAAACCGGCGGCGTACTGCTGTTCAATGCCTCCAAGCAGGCGGTCAATCCGGGCGCAAAATTCGGTGCCTACGGCCTGCCGAAAGCGGCAACGCTCTTCCTGTCACGCCAGTACGCGCTGGAACACGGTGCCGACAACATCCGCGTCAATGCGGTTAATGCCGATCGCATCCGTTCCGGCCTGCTGAACGATGAGATGATTGCCAATCGGGCTGCGGCTCGCGGCCTCTCCGTCAAGGACTATATGGGCGGCAATCTGCTTGGCCTTGAAGTGACGGCTGAAGATGTCGCCCGTGCCTTCGTGCACCATGCACTAGCCGAACGCACGACGGCCGACGTGACTACCGTCGATGGCGGGAATATCGCGGCAGCCATGCGTTGATTTTTCGGGCTGGTGCAGACAACTTCCTCAGCCTTTCAGACATATAGAAAGGGGCGGTCCGATGGACCGCCCCTTCTTCATTCCGTCATGCCTAGAGCGGTTGTTTCACCGCATTATCCTACGCAAAGCCGCTTCGCACCTTTGCTGGAAATGCTCTAAATCAGGGCTTCGGCATCCATGCAGGCATGGCAACATCGGCATGGGCGAACTGCGGCAGTTTCGTGCCGAGCTCTTCCATATTCTTGATGTCCTGATCGTTGAGATCTTTCTGCGTAATCAGCGTCGGCGGCACGATGACCTGCTTGCCCGGATTTTCACCGGCCAGCAGCATGGCGAGCGAGCGCACGGAAACCTGACCAACCACAGCCGGGTTGGTCGCTGCTGTCGCGACCCATGCAGAACCGGATTCACGCATGGCGGCGATGTCGGAGGTCGAGATATCCGCCGAGTAAATTTTCACGTCGGAAGACATGCCCGCTTCGTCGACCGCAATCTTCACGCCCTTGGCGAATTCGTCATAGGGTGCAAACATCACGGTGATGTCGGGGTTGGCAGAAATCACCGAGCGCGCCTGATTGGCAACCGAATTGGCGATGGGATTATCCATCGTGCCGAATTGGGCAGCTTCCTTGATGCCCGAATATTTCGCTTTGAACTCTTTCCATTTCTCGTCACGACGGTCGAGCGGCGCGATGCCTGCGACATAGACATAGCCAGCCTTGAAGCTCTCGCCATTGTCCTTGATCGCCTGTTCAAGTGCCAAACGAGCGAGGTCATGATCGGACTGCTCGACTTGCGGGATCTTCTCGTTCTCGACATTCACATCGAAAGCGACCACCTTGATGCCCGCGTCGACCGCACGCTTGGCGGCTTCCTTCATAGATTCAGTCAGGCCGTGCTGGATGATGATGCCCTGCACACCAAGCGCAATGGCCTGATCGACCATATCGGCCTGCAGAGCTGCATCCTGACGGCTGTCGAACACCTGAAGCTGGACGCCCAGCGCCTTGGCCTGTGCTTCAACGCCCGCGAGGTAAGACTGGAAGAAGTCGCCGGTCGACAGATAGCGCACGAGTGCGATCTTCACCTCACCCGGCTTGTCGAAAGGTTTCGGCATATCCGCCGCAAGGGACGGCGTGGCAAATGTTGCTGCAGCCATCAGCCCGAGCGTCAGCTTGCCCAGGGTTCTACGCGTGAAATTCATGTCAGTCTCCTCCACTGATCAATATTGTTAGCCCGCTGAAGGTTCCCGCCTCAGCGTTTGCCTCTTTTCGAGAGCGCAAAGGTGAAAATCAGGGCGATGACGAGCACCGCGCCCTTGACGAAATCCTGGGTGTAGTAAGGCGCGTTCATCATCGTCAGGCCCTGCAAAAGAATGCCGACGAAGAGAGCGCCAACGGCAGTGCCGAACGCATTCGGCTTGGCAGCGCCAAGCACTGCGAAACCAATGAGGGCTGCGGCAACGGCATCGAGAAGCAGATTATTGCCCGAGGCGATATCCCCGCGCCCGAGGCGGGCGGCAAGCAGAATGCCGCCGATCGAGGCGAAGACGCCGGAGATGATATAGGCCGAGATCTTGTAGGCATTGACCGGCGCGCCGGCGAGGCTTGCCGCGCGCTCATTGGAGCCGACAGCGTACATCATCCGGCCGAAGCGGGTATATTCAAGGAAGAACCAGATGACGATGGCCAGCACGATCAACACGACCACCGAAACTGGCACCAGATTGGGCAGGATGAAATCGAAACGATGACGGCCAAGCGCGAGGAAGGCCGGGCTGAAAGCGCCCGTTGCCGTCGAGCCATCCGGCAACGTCATGCCCGTTGCAATCGAGCGTCCTTCGGTCGGGATACGCTGCAGGCCGAGCAGCAGGAACATCATTCCAAGCGTCGCCAGAAGATCGGGAACGCGCATATAGACGATGATGATCCCGTTCACCAAACCGACGAGCACGCCCACGGCTAGGCAGACGAGTGTCGCTGTCAGGGCGTCACCACCCATGACCACCATCACATAGGACGAAGCCATCATGGCGGTAGTCGCAACCGAGCCAATGGAAAGATCGAAACCGCCGACAACGAGTGTCGCGGTGACACCAAGTGCAAGAATACCGGTGATCGACACGGATTGCAGGATAAAGACCGCGCTCTGGGGCGAAGCGAAACCACCGGTTACAGCCGAGAAATAGAGCACCATGCCAGCAAGCAGCACGAGGAAGCCATATTTGATCGCGGTTTCCCGGATATTCAGGACCGCAGGCGGAACTGCGCCGGTGGCGGCGGATTTGCTCTGTTCACTTATCATCATGCACTGACCTGTTGATGGGATTGTCCGGCAATCTCGGAGAGCAGCCGCTCGACATCGACGTCGACATTGCGGTGCTCGCCTACGATGGTGTGTTCCGACATCACGAGAATGCGGTCGGCGACTTCGAAGGCTTCATCGAGCTCCGTCAGGAAAAGAATTGTGGTGCGCCCCGCCGCAGAAGCGCGCAGCTTCTCACCTATGTCGCGACGAGCGGCGATATCGACGCCCTGGAAGGGCTCATCGAGGATGAGCAGTCGCGATGGCTCGGAAAGCCAGCGGCCAACCATAACCTTCTGCTGGTTGCCGCCCGACAGCGTCTGCATCTCGTCACGCTCATTGCGGCAGACGACACCGAGCGACGAAATCTGCTGGCGCGCCGTTGCCTTCTCTGCCCGTCGGCTTGAAATGCCGAAAGTCGAAAGCCGGCGTAAGAATGGCAAGCTGATATTCTCGTAGATATTGAAGTCCGGCACGATGCCGCTAATCGCACGGTCCTTGGCGACAAGGAAAACGCCTCTAGCAATCGCCTGACCCGTTGTCTTCGGTGCATAGTTCACGCCATCCAGCGTCATTTCGCCTGCTTCCGGGGCCCGCGCACCAAACAGCGTTTCAGCAAGTGCCGTCTTGCCGACTCCAACAAGACCCGTGACTGCGACGATCTCGCCATCGCCGAGATCGAAATCGAAGGGTCGCGCCTGTTCGGAAAGCTTAAGGCCCCGCACGCTGAAGACCGGGCGACTTGCGTCGCGCACGGCAACGGCACCAGCCGACACCTTGCGCCCCAACATGGCATTGACCGCGCCCTCGTAATCGAGTTCCGGCCCCTCGAAACGGCCCGTGATGCGACCGTCGCGCAGCGACACGATGCTGTCGGCAAGGCGACGAATATCCGACATGCGATGCGAGATATAGAGAATGGCGACACCCCGCGCCTTCAACCGATCAACGAGGTCGAACAGACGATCCGCCTCGGCACTGGAAAGCGACGACGTCGGTTCGTCGAGGATCAGCACTTTCGGTTCATGCGCCATGGCACGCGCAATCGCCACCATCTGGCGATCCGCAAGTGTCAGGTCAGTGATATTGGCCGAAAGGTCGATGGCAAGGCCCATGCGCGAGGCGACCGCCGCCGCTTCGCGACGCACCCGGCGCGGATTGAAAAAAAGCCGCGCACCACGCCCGTTCAACCGATCGAGCGTGAGATTGGTCGCCACATCGAGATCGGCGACGACGCCGTCATTGATGTTCTGATGCACTGTGACAACGCCGGCACGGATTGCCTCGGCGGGCGTCGCTGGATCAAAGGCAGCATCTGCCAGCGTGATGGTGCCGCCACCACGCGTGTAGACGCCCGAGAGGATGCGCACGAGCGTCGATTTTCCGGCGCCGTTGGCACCCATCAAAACCGTCACTGCGCCTGCTTTGAGGTCGAGGTCAACACCTTGCAAGACCGTCACCGGTCCAAAGGATTTGCGCACGTCCTCAATGCGAAACACTGGCTGTTCGCTCATAAATTCCTCCCACTGACGCCACGTTAAGATAGGCCACCATCAAATGTCAAGGCCATTGACATTTGACAGAATGATGCCTTAGCTGTGGGAAAGACGGCATGGCGGCGCATGGTGGAGGCGGCCCATGCGCAGGAGGAGAGCATTATGGACAGCCACGTCTTCGAGGCGCTGAGTACAGAGACATTGCCAGTTCGGCTTGGCGGCAATGCCGCCCTGAAAGAGAAGGTCGGAAGCGATTCGTCGCGTTGGGCCATCCGGGAAGTCGGTGATGGCAATCTCAATCTGGTCTTCATCGTCACAGGCGAAGCGGGCGCTGTGATCGTCAAGCAGGCGCTGCCTTACGTGCGCCTCGTCGGCGAAAGCTGGCCGCTTCCACTCAAGCGCTCGTTTTTCGAATATCACGCTCTCAAGCGCCAGGGCGCGCGTGACCCGGGTATGGTACCGGAAATCCTGTTCTTTGACGAAGCCCAGGCAATCATCGTCATGGAATTCCTGACCCCACACATCATTCTGCGCCGCGCTTTGATTGACGGTCGCGAACTTCCCAAGATCGGTCGTGACCTCGGCCTCTTCGTTGCTCGTACTCTTTTCCGGGGGTCCGACCTTTCCATGGTGACCCGCGAGAAGAAGGCGGATGTCGCTTTGTTCTCTGACAATGTCGAGCTTTGCGACATCACGGAAAATCTCGTCTTTTCCGATCCCTATTTTGAGGCAAAGCTCAATCACCACACCACACCGCAGCTCGATCCAATCGTGGCGGAATTGCGCGCCGACCGCGAGCTCAAGGTGGAAGCGCAGCGGCTGAAACACCTCTTCTCTGCCAAGACTGAAACACTATGCCATGGCGACCTGCACACCGGTTCGGTCATGGTGACCGACGATGAGACCCGTGTCATCGATCCGGAATTTGCCTTTTACGGTCCGATCAGCTTCGACGTCGGTATGCTGATCGCCAATTTCTGGATGAGCTATTTTTCACAGGCTGGTCATGAGACTGCACCCGGCGCTCGCGACAGCATGCGTGCCTACCTTCTGGATACGATCGACACACTTTGGGAAACGTTCCGCGCCGAATTCGCTGGCCTGTGGCGTACGGAGCGTAAGGGTATCCTCTATCAGGCAAGCCTCTTCGAAGATCGCCAGGACCCGCTTGCCGCCGAACAGGCACTCAACATCGTCATCGACGAGATTTGGCACGAAATGCTGGGCTTTGCTGGCATCGAAACCCATCGCCGCATCCTGGGCCTTGCCCACAATGCCGATTTTGAAACCATCACCGACCCCGACCGCCGCGCTTCTTGCGAGAGCAAGGCGCTGAAGTTCGGGCGTCACCTCGCCGTCAACCGGCAGCGCATCCATAGTCTTCGGGATATCCGAGAGACCGTGGAGCGGCTTGAAAAGGAGATTCTCGCGTGAAAGTCGGAGAACGCCACTACCATACGATCTGGCTGAACGAAGACGGTCGCTCCGTTGACATCATCGACCAGCGCTGGCTGCCGCATGAATTCCGTGTCGTGACACTGAAAACCGTCGCCGATGTCGCCGATGCAATCCGCGACATGTGGGTACGCGGCGCGCCGCTGATCGGCGTCACCGCCGCCTACGGCGTCGCCATCGCGATGGCGAAAGACCCCTCGGATGCTCACCTCGATGCCGTATGGGAAGAACTCAACGAGACCCGCCCCACCGCCATCAACCTGCGCTGGGCGCTGAATGCGATGCGCGAATATCTGCGTCCATTGCCTGAGGCGGAACGTGCGGATGCTGCCTATAAGCGTGCCGCCGAGATCGCCGAAGAAGATGTTGAGCTCAACCGCGCAATCGGCGCGAACGGCCTCGATGTCATTCGCGAGATCGCTTCGAAAAAGAATCCGGGCGAGCCCGTGCGCATCCTTACCCATTGCAACGCAGGCTGGCTTGCTACCGTCGATTATGGCACCGCGACCGCGCCGATCTATATGGCCGTCGAGGAAGGAATCCCGGTCCATGTCTATGTCGATGAGACGCGTCCGCGCAATCAGGGTGCCTATCTGACGGCTTGGGAAATGAACGGCCATGGTGTGCCGCACACGCTGATCGTCGACAATGCCGGTGGACATCTGATGCAGCACGGCGATATCGATATGGTGATCGTCGGCACAGATCGCACCACTGCAAACGGCGATGTCTGCAACAAGATCGGCACCTACCTCAAGGCGCTCGCGGCGCGTGACAACGACGTGCCGTTCTATGTTGCACTCCCCTCGCCAACCATCGACTGGACGGTGCATGACGGTGTCAAGGAAATCCCGATCGAAGAACGCACCGCCGACGAAGTGAGCTTCGTCCAGGGCCGCGCCGCCGATGGATCCATTGCGAGCGTCCGCATCTCGCCCGAAGGCAGCCCTGCCGCCAATCCCGCCTTCGATGTCACGCCAGCCCGCCTCATCACCGGCCTCATCACGGAGCGCGGCATCGCAACGCCGTCGCCTGAAGGCCTGAAGGCGCTCTTCCCGGAAAGGAGCTGAGACGATGGTTCTGACCAACGAAAAATCCACCGAGGAAATCGCACTCGGCATCCGTCGACGGGTCTTCTTCCATACGATGAAGAACAATGGCGGCTATCTGAGCCAGGCCTGCTCCGCCGCCGAGAGCCTTGCGCTGCTCTACAATGAGTTGCTGACGCTCGGCGAGCCAACCCTGCCGAAAGTGCCGTTGCCTTTCCGTGGCGTGCCTTCGGCGCATAATCCGGATGCCTTCACCGGCGCCGGATATCATGGTCCCGTCGGTCCGAACTTCGACCGCTTCTTTATCTCGCCTGCCCATTATGCGCTCGTCATCTATTCCGCGCTGATCGAAATGGGACGGATGGACGAACACGCGCTTGATCATTTCAACAAGGATGGCGGCTCCGTCGAAATGATCGGCGCCGAACATAGCCCCGGCATGGAAGTGACCACAGGATCGCTGGCCCAGGGGCTTTCCATGGCGTCAGGCGTCGCCTGGGCGCGGCTGCGTAAAAAGGAGCCCGGCAAAGTCTGGGTCTATATGTCCGACGGCGAATTCCAGGAAGGCCAGACCTGGGAATGTCTTGCGGCAATGAGCTATCACAAGATCGACAACATCCGCGTGATCGTCGATGTAAACCGCCAGCAATGCGACGGCGCCATGTCTTCCGTGCTCGACCTTGGCGACCTTGCGTCCCGTGTGGCGTCCTTTGGGGTCACCTGCCGTTCGGTGGATGGCCACGATCTGGGCGCACTACGTGCAGCTGCCGAGAGCGCGGAGGCTGACAAGCCACTTGTCATCCTCGCCAACACCTCGCCTTACCAGGGCATGGATTTTCTGAAGAAGCGTTTCCCGCGCCTGCACTATGTCCGATTCAAGAGCGCGGAAGAGAGGCAGGAAATGCAGACGGCACTTGCCATCGAACTCGGTATCGATCTCACTGCGATGGAAAGGGCCTGACAATGGTCGAAATCGTCAACCGCCCTTACGCCAAGGCTTTCGAAGCCTTCGCCACCGCGCGTCCGGAAGTTCTGTGCCTTTCAGCTGATCTCACCTCGTCTTGCGAAGTCGATGGTTTTCGCGATCGGCATCCGGAGCAGTTTCTCACTCTCGGCATGGCCGAACAGAACATGTTGTCCTTTGCTGGCGGTCTCGCCATGCAGGGGTTCCGGCCGTTCATCCATACCTTTTCGGTCTTCCTCTATCGACGGCCCTACGACCAGCTGATCAACTCGATTGCCTATTCCAACCGCAAGGTGCGATTAATGGGGTTCCTTCCCGGCATCACCACACCGGGCGGCATTACGCATCAGGCGATTGAGGATATTGCCGTGTTACGCGCGGTACCGAACATGACGATCCTCGAAACGGGCGATGCGACGGAAGTCGAGACTGTGTTGGAAGTCGCTGACAGCATCGACGGCCCGGTCTATGTGCGCATCCTGCGCGGCGAAGTACCTCGTCTGTTTTCAACGCCTTTTGAATTCAATAAGCTACGCACGCTCTCGGAAGGCGATGACATCCTCGTCGTCTCTTCCGGCGTATGTACCGAGGAAGCGCTGCGCGCCACTGGCCCACTTGCCGCGCGTGGTGTCGGGATCCATCATCTTCACGCCTCCACGCTGAAACCTTTCGATAAGGACGGTCTCCTGAGAGCCGCGCGCGGCAAGAAAGGTATCGTCACGCTGGAAAACCACACCATCATCGGCGGCCTCGGCTCGCTGGTCTCGGAAATCCTTGCGGAAGAAGGGCTTGGTATCCGCCTCAAGCGCCTTGGTCTCAACGACACTTTTGCGCACGGCGCCTCGAAGCCATATCTCATGAAGAAATATGGGCTGGATGCTGGCGCTCTGGTTTCGGCAATTGAAGAACTTGTCGGCAAGAATCTCGCCATCGGCGAAGAGGAACTGGTGGAAGTGCGCCTCGATCATGTGCATTCCGCACAGAAGGCCGAGGCGCTTTGATGGCACCGCGCTTTACGGTTACCTATTTCGTGCGCGCCGCCGACGAGGCGGAGGCCAAAGCGCGTGCGCTCGACATCGCGCTGGAACAGACCGTGGAAATCCCGCGCAACGTCGTGCCGAAAGGCTATGTCGAGGACGAGATACTCGGTCGGTTGGAAAGCCTGCTCCAGGATCCCGAAGGCAGACCGGGATTTCTCGCCGCAATCTCCTATTCGGAGGACGATATCGGCGGGGATTTCCTGCAGTTTCTCAACATCGTCTTTGGTAACAGCTCCATCAAGCCCGGCATCAAGGTCGAGGATATCGGCCTGTCGCCGGGCCTGCTTGATCTGTGCAAGGGACCACGCCACGGCATAGTAGGCCTGCGTGCCCGCGCTGGCATCGGCGAAAAGCCGCTCTTGATGTCCGCCATCAAGCCGGTCGGCCTGTCGACTACGGAGCTTGCCCGCCTCGCCCATGATTTCGCGCTGGGCGGTATGCATTTTGTGAAGGACGACCACGGTCTCGTCGACCAGAAGACCGCTCCCTTCGAGGAGCGGCTGAAGGCCTGTATTGAGGCGATCGGCGAGGCGAATGCGAAGAGCGGCGGTCGCACGAGTTTCGTTCCTAACATCACAGGCCCTGCAACCGCGATCATCGAGCGGGCAAAACAGGCGCAGGAATACGGCGCAGGCGGTGTAATGATCGCTCCAGCGCTTGCAGGCTATGATATCGTGCGTACACTTGCTGCAGATCCGGATTTTTCCCTGCACATCGTCTCGCACCCGGCCTTTTCCGGCGCCAACGTCGTCTCACCTGATTGTGGCTTCTCGCACCGTGCCTTTTTTGGCACACTGCACCGCCTGATGGGCGCTGACGCCGTGGTCTATCCAAATTTCGGTGGCCGTTTCGGCTTTACTCGCGAGGAATGTCAATCGATCGCAAAGACCTGCTCCGTGGATATGGGTGGTCCCAAGGCCATCGTCGCGGCACCCGGCGGTGGCATGACCTTCGCCCGCATCCCGGAAATGCGCGAAGCTTACGGCAATGACATCATGTACCTCGTCGGCGGTGCACTGCTGTCGGAGCCTGATCTGGTCAGCGCATGCAAACGCCTTGTTGCCGCAACGGAGTGAACAATATCGAACTGCACCCCGCCACGATGGAGGTTCATTGATCGATCGCCAACGTTATGGCTCCCCTCTGCTTCAGTAGCCTCGCTTGCGGTCAATCTCCCCCATAAGCGCTTCGCCCTTCTGCAGCCGCTGCAGATTTTCAACGAGTATGTCAGCCGCTCCATGGCTGTCAGTCACGCAAGCGATATGGGGTGTAAGGATTACTTTTGCATGCGACCAAAGGGGATGCGCCGATGGAAGTGGCTCAGGTGCAGTCACGTCAATGAAAGCCGACGAAAGATGTCCACTATCGAGAGCTGTAAGAAGGGCATCATAATCCGTATGCGGCCCGCGACCGACCAGAACCACACTTGCCCCCGTCGGCAGGCGCGCAATAAACCCGGCATTGATCAAGCCTTCCGTTTCCGCCGTGAGCGGCAGAAGGCAGACAAGTATATCTGTCTGTGCAACGAATTCGTGAAGCCCATCCTCACCGGAAAAACACTGCACACCCTCAATATTCTTCTCGCTGCGGCTCCAGCCGGACAATGGGAAACCGAAAGGCTTGAGCGCTGTCAACGCGGCCTGGCCAAGATATCCAAGCCCCATTACACCCACCCGGCGGCGATGCGCACTTGGCTGAGGAAGCGTCTGCCAAATCTCGTCACGGCTTTGTTTCAGATAAGCGGGCAATTGCCGGAATACGGACAGCACGGCGAGCGTCACATATTCCTGCATCATCCGTGCAAGACCTGGCTCGGTCATGCGGACAATGCGAACGTGAGAAGGGATATCTGCTTCAAGAAATTGCTCTACACCCGCCCCACTTGAGAAAATGATTTCCAATGCAGGGAAGCGCTCCGCCAGCTCTTCAGGAGCCTGCCAGCATAGCAAATGACGAACCCTTGCCGCAGTGTCTGCATCTAACGCGCCGGAGAGGAACTCCATCTCCGGCAGTTCGTGGGCAAACACGTCGCGAATCTGCTCGGTCCGCGCCGCATCCAGATAACAATAGAAAGCCATGACGCCTCCAGCGCGACACAAGGCATGTGTCACGCGTAAATTTGGATCAATGATTGAGAACGCGGCGCAGGAAGTCCTGTGTACGCGGATGCTGGGGTGCGCCGAGCACGTCCTTGGCCTTACCCTGTTCAACGATGACACCGCCGTCGAGAAAAAGCACACGGTCAGCTACGTCGCGGGCAAAGCCCATCTCGTGCGTCACTACCAGCATGGTGAGCCCCTCATCGGCAAGACTGCGCATGACATCAAGCACATCGCCCACCAATTCAGGATCGAGCGCAGACGTGGGCTCATCGAAAAGGATTGCCTGCGGCCGCATCGCCAAGGCGCGGGCAATCGCAACACGTTGCATCTGACCTCCGGAAAGCTGGCCCGGATAATGGTTGGCCCGGTCTCCGAGACCCACGCGCTGAAGCAGATGCTCGCCATACTTGCGCGCTTCGGCCGGCTTTTCACCTTTGACGTAGACCGGCCCCTCAATGACATTCTCAAGTGCGGTTCGATGGGGAAACAGGTTGAACCGCTGGAAAACCATCGCCATTCGCGTGCGAATATCGTGGATCGAACGATCCTTCGCGTTGACCCGCTGGCCTTCGATCAGAATATCGCCGCCCTGATAGGTTTCCAGCCCGTTCAGGCAGCGCAGCATCGTGGATTTTCCCGAACCGGAGGGACCTATGAGGCAGACCACTTCACCCTTCTGCACATCAGCACTGATGCCCTTGAGAACCTGAAGCGGACCATAGGATTTGGTGACGTTCTTTATTTCAATCATCGCCATGATCAGTGTCCGTTTCTTTTACCAAAGAGCTTTTCGAGGCGCCCGACAGCCATCATCAACGGCAAGCTCAGGCAGAGGTAGAACATGGCAACCAGCGTATAGACGCTCATGTTTTTGAAGGTCGAAGAGGCAAGCAGCTGACCTTGTAGAGTTAGTTCAGCAACGGTGATGGCCGATGCCTGCGAGCTGTCCTTCAACAGCATGACCATGATGTTGCCGTAAGGCGGCAGGATCACGCGAACAGCCTGCGGCAGGATCACGCGGCGCATCGTCATGAACCAGCCCATACCGATGGACTGCGCGGCTTCCGTCTGTCCATGGTCGATGGCTTCGATACCAGCGCGGAAATTTTCTGCCTGATAGGCCGAATAGGCAATGCCGAGACCGATGATACCAGCCTGAAGAGCGGACAGCGCAATGCCGAATTCCGGTAGAACGAAGTAGATATAGAACAGCTGCACCAGAATGGGGATACCGCGGATCACATTAACGATAGCTGCGGCAATAGCCGACACCCAGCGAATCCCCGATACCCGCATCAGCGCCCAAACGAGCCCCAGAAGCGTCGAAAGGACAAGGGAACCCAGGGTCACGAGAAGCGTGTATTTCACGCCTTCCAGCAAGATCGGGAAGAACTCGCGGATGTCCATGAGAAAATTTTGCATTGGCTTTAACTCTATTTATTTGGCGCGATCAAACGGGGATTAGGCCTTGCGGCCGGTAGGCCCCGTCTCGTGCGCAGACCGAAAAGCATGAAGAGCTTCAGCTCGGACGCGCGCGTGGAGCACACCTGAAATTTCGAGCATGGGGATTGATCCCCATGCTCGCACTGGAATTATTTCAGTCCGTATTTCGCAAGAATTTTCTGAAGCGTACCGTCCGACTTGATGCGGGCAATGGCCGCGTTGATCTTGGGCATACGTTCATCACCTTTACGCAGGGCCAGGCCAAACTCGCCGCCAGCCGAAGCTTCATAACTCTCGACCATCTTCACCTTGGGGAACCGGCCCTGAGAGAGGTAATAGGCAGCCATCGGACCATCCCCGAAACCGGCATCGATACGCCCGGCGTTCACGTCGGCAATGATATCGGGAATGCCCTTGTAGACCTTAACATCGCTGAACAGCCCGCTCTTCTTGAAGAGATCGACGAAAGTGGTCCCCACCTGCACGCCGATGGTCTTGCCCTTGAGATCCGCATAGGTCTTGTATGCGGTATCATCCGAAACCGGTACGAAGACGCCTTCGCCATAACCATAGACAGGATCAGAAAAGTCCACGACCTTTGCCCGCTCTTCCGTGATGAACATTGCCGAAGCAATCATGTCGATCTTGTTCGAGGTTAGCGATGGCACGAGCGCCGAAAACTGCACGGCTTCGAATTCCGGCTTGATGCCGATATCCGATTCAATGGCCTTGACCACATCGACCAATACGCCATCCATCGCCTTGGTTTCCGTGTTCACAAAAGTAAACGGCAAACCGGTGGGCGAAGAGCCTACTTTGACGACCTCCTGGGCCAAGGCAGGCATCGCGCCCCCCATGATGACCGCCATAGCCGCCAGACCGAAAATTTTCTTGAGACGCATGACATTCTCCTTCCTAAATGCAGCGATAAGCCTGTTATTCGTAACGCCGGTTGTGAAACCGCGTTTGATAAAGTGAAATTCGTTGTGACCAGCGTCCGCGTTGCGGCTTCTCACTCGTGGCCACCCTGAGAACCTGTGCTGTTTCTCAATGCTCGCTCACTGGATGCTGTTGCCTCCAACTTACGATCCTTCCGTTCAAGGTCGGCGAAAACCAGCGGCATGAACCAGGCCTTTCCGCGCCACGTAGGAACAAGACGTGGGGGACGAAAATCGAAACTGCTCTCGCTGTTCGGTACGCCCAGTATTTTCTGCGCTGCCTTGAGGCCGAGCCAGGGAGCCCAGACGACACCCGAGCCACAGAAACCGGTTGCATAATGAACCGCTCCACGTTGAAAAATTCGAGGCACCATGTCCCGATTCATCGCCACATAGCCAAACCAGCTATGCGAGATACCAACGCCTTCAAGTTGAGGGAAAACCCTGCACATTTCTGCATAATTGCGCTGCGTGGCACTATCCGGGTCGCCTCGGCTTGTTACGTCACGCCCACCGAACAAAATGCGCCGTCCATCCGGCGATGGGCGGAAATAGTAAGTCATAGCACGGGTGTCGGTGAGCATTTTCAACCCCGGCACCAAGTCGCGCACACGTTCCTCACCCAGATCCTCGGTTGCGATGATTCGTGAACGCAAAGGCACCAGCCGCTGACGCAACCAACGGTCCGAATGGTCGGTATAACCGTTCGTGCAAACAAGGACTTCGCGTGCCTGAGCGCGGCCACGCGCGGTAATTACTGTCTTTTTATCAGCGCCTTGGTCGATCCCTTCTACGCGGCATTCGGCGTGAATCAGCACCCCTTCAGCGAGTGCAAGCCGCACCAGTTCCGCATGAAATTTTGCCGGATGCAGACCGCCTATATCCATACGCACGCTGCCGCCAGCATAGAGGTCCGTGGCGATATGGCGGCGAACCTCGTTCAAGGGAACCGCATAGGATTCAATGCCGGTCGCGCGCTGGATAGCTTCAGCGCTTCGCGCCATATCGTCATATTCGGCGCGCGTCATCGCACCGCTGAACCGTCCCACAAGCTGGAAATCCGCGTCGATGCCTTCATTAGCCAGAAAATCGATCATGAAGCGACGCGCTTCATGGCCTTCAGCAGCAATCTTGACCGCACGTTCCAAGCCGAACTTGCGCACCAGTGTCTTATCGTCGGGACGAATATTGCCACTGGTAAAGCCGCCGTTGCGGCTGGAAGCGCCAAACCCCAGTTGTTCCCGCTCGAAAACCTGAACCTTTCGCCCTGCGCGCGCCAGATGAAGAGCAGCGCAAAGCCCCGCATAACCCGCACCAACAATGGCAACGTCGCAATCCCGCTCGATTTCGTGGTTCTCGATGCTACGCGGCGGAGCGGCTTCCCACCAATAAGGTGTATCCTTGTGAGCCATGTCCGATATGTCCCCCTCCATGTTTTGGATGGATTTTGTTTTTAGTTTATTGAACGTAGATCAAATATGAAGCAGAATAGTGAAAACTAATCAACCCCGATTCAATCCTGTTTGTAGCGAGAGCCATCAAAGGATGCCAAAAGTGAACAAGGCAGAAATATCCCCGACCGCCCCGACCAGCGAGCCTGCGCCCAACGACGCAGGGGATATTGGAGCGCGCATTCGCTTGCGACGGCAGACACTGGGTCTCACTCTCGGTTATCTGTCGGAAGTCTCTGGTCTGTCGACGGGTGCCTTGTCACAGATCGAGCGGGGCCTCGTATCGCCGACTGTGCGTACCCTCTATACGATTGCCGAGGTGCTCTCCATGAGCCCGGCCCAGCTCATCGACCCGCAAGGCTTCGCCGCGGCTGCCCGAGCTAATCCCTATGTATTGCGTGCTGGAGAACAGCCAGAAGTGCTGAACGCTGGTGGCGTCATCAAGCACCGTGCTTCGCCTGAACTCATTGAGACCATGAAATCCTTCGCAGTGCGGATCATTCCGGGCGGGAGTTCCGGTGAGGAATGCTACACGCATTCCGGCGAGGAGCTGGGTTACGTCATTTCGGGCAGTTTCACGCTGCAGATTGAAGACGCACAGTACCTGCTTTCAACAGGTGACGGATTTGCACTGCCTTCAACGACCCGCCACAGATTCTTCAATAATGGTGAAGCCGAAGCCTTCGTGCTCTGGGTGAACAAACCCGAGTGAAGTCGCTCGACAGGCCGAAAAAACGCTGGAGAAAGATGAAAATGGCAAGCAGCCCTGAGAGCTTCTCACGCTCATTATGGTGGAACGCAGCTGGCGAGGCAAAACCGAACCATTCCAAACTGAATGGCGTGCACGAGGCGGACGTCGTTATTGTTGGAGGCGGCTTTACAGGCCTTTCCAGCGCGTTGTTCCTTGCCGAACGCGGGAAAACTGTAGTGGTCCTTGAGGCGCGCCATGTCGGCTTCGGCGCATCAGGACGCAACGGCGGACAGGTGATCCCCGGTTTGAAGCATGACCCCGAAGATCTTCTGGCTGCCTATGGTCCAGAGCACGGCAAGCGCATGATCGACCTCG
The DNA here is from genome assembly GCF_002252535.1 of Brucella lupini. NCBI lineage: Bacteria > Pseudomonadati > Pseudomonadota > Alphaproteobacteria > Hyphomicrobiales > Brucellaceae > Brucella > Brucella lupini. Next base: position 185,380 of record NZ_NNRN01000057.1, on the reverse strand, counting down.
TGGGTGGTGTAGGCGATCTTGTTTTCGGCCTTGTACGCGAACTTGATATCCAATGCTCTCCTATTCGAGCCGGGTGGATACAGGCCGCCCATTCCCAGCTTGCAACCGCTGCCGTCCATAAGCGTGCGCGGCAATGGCAGGCGCAAGGCGTCGAAGTCGAGATTTTGGATCGCGCGCAGATTACTGAGCTTTCCGGCACGGAGCGCTATTTCGGCGGATGGCGCGATCCCCGCGCAGGTGCCCTGCAGCCGCTGGATTATGCCCGTGGGCTTGCCCGCGCCGCCACGGCACGCGGCGTTCAGATTTTTGAAGATTCCTCCGTTACTTCTCTGATGCCGGAGAATGGCGACTGGATTGCAAAGACCGCAAATGGGTCGGTTCGCGCACGCGAAGCACTTGTCGCCACCAACGCTTACACTGACAACCTTGTACCGGGTCTCGCTCAAAGCATTCTTCCGGTGCAAAGCATGCTGATCGCGACAGAGCCGCTTTCAGAAAAGCAGCGGCGGGAGATCATGCCAGGCGGAGTGGTTCTATCCGAAACACGCAAGATCGCTTTTTATATGCGCCAATCTGAAGACGGGCGTTTTCTTATTGGCGGACGCGGCGCCGTCGGAATGAACGAAAAGAAAGCGCTGATGGAAGCGTTGAAAGCCGGAATGGTGCGGCTGTTTCCACAGCTGGAAGGTATCGGCATCGATTATCACTGGTCCGGGCACGTGGCGCTGACCATGGATGGCCTGCCACATCTTCACAATCCCGCTGCGGGCTTGCATGCCATGCTTGGCTATAATGGCCGGGGCGTGGCCATGGCCACTGCCTTTGGCAAGATGTATGCCGAATATATCGCCGAAGGCCGCCCCATGGTTTATCCGACCACCAGCATACCCCGCCTTGCCTGGCATGCGATCCGCAAGCCTGTCATGGACCTCGGCATCCGCTGGTACTGGATCAAGGACAGCCTTGGTTTCGCATCGAAATAAATCCCATGCAGAAAGAACCTAACGTGCTGAGAAACGTAATCAATCTGGGCGTTGCACCTGCTTGCGGCTCCGATCTGGAAACAGCTTTCCGAGCCATCAGCCTGGACGGTCAGTCGACGGAGCCTTTCGGCTTCGGACGCGCAATCCTTTCTGGCCAAGGAACAGGGGTAGAAAGCCTGTTTTCCTCCATCATAATGCTGTGTGATGGTGCTTTGAATATCCGGGACAATAATGGTCTCGAAATCACACTGACCAACGGTGAGGTAGCAAGTCTGCCTGCAGGCATATTCTCATGGCGCGCACATGCGGCAGATTGTGTCATCCTCACGATACATCAGGAGAGCCTAAGCGTATCCTTCGGTAAACTTGATCTTGACCATCCCATGTCACCTGGCGGAGCGCCCAATCCGGCACTTCTGACCACCCCTGCACCAACGACTTCCCGTCACGAGTTCCAAAGTGACGATCCAATCGCCTGGGGCATCTGGGCCACGACGCCTTATGCTCGTCATCCGATCACCTATTCATTCTCGGAATTGATGATGCTGCGCAGGGGCGAGGTGACATTGTCAAACCCTGACGAGGGAAGCGTGACATTCGTGGCGGGCGATATCTTCCTCGTTCGTCCCGGCGCTGTAGCAGCATGGGATAATCCGAGTGATCTGGAGAAGTTTTGGATTATTCACAGTCCGAGCTAGGCCATTTCCAGTAAACACGCAAAGCACCTAACGAAGGAAATCAGTCCAATGGACTGATTTCCTCTGCCTGCCAATTCCCTCGTGGCAAGACCTGCCCTTCAACCGCCCTTGCATGCTGAAGGAACAGCGCGGCCCACGCCCCATGAGAGACGTCCCTGTATGATGGTCAGCGTTTGTCGGCCGTTCGAATAGGTCGTACCTTCTTTGCCGATAGAAGGTAAATCAATCGCCGCATTGCCGTTAACAGAGACGGAAGCGCGATCACCGAAGAGGCGTACCGCCAACTGAGTGCCATCCTCACACTTGTAGTGGCTAACAGGATAGGGATTGCCAGCACCGATTGACGCACCGGACGCGGACTGGCTGAAAGCCCCAAGTAGCAGGACACAAAATGCTGCGCTCAATAAATTTTTCAACGCGACAATCCTCCGGGTTAGGAGTTATCCAGCGGAAAGTATACGAGATTTCATGGCTACGAAAGTACACTTAATTATCATAACGACAACGTTTACAGACAGAGGGATTGAACGGAGTAAGGCCAAAACGAATTGGATTTCGCTGTAAAATTACCCCGAAATAAAACCCGCATAGCCGTCGTCCAATGTCTTGTGCAGAATTGCCGAATAAGCTGCAAAGGATATGTCGCCAGGTCGCACACGCCCAAATGACGACTCGACAAATTGCCTCATGGGCACGAGCGCAAGCGGTGTCGAAACTGGTGTCAGATGTGCACCCTGCCCGGCACGCAATGTCGTCAGGATGCCGAACATTTCGCCTGTGATGCTTGGGCGGGAGAGCACGGCCATACGGTACTGGCCAGATGTATTCGTGACGAGATAGATGTGTCCCGAAAGATGTGGAACGGAGACAGCTCCCTGTTGTGAGAACGAGACGTCAGAACGTTCACGCTCACGAAAATTGAGATGCCCGGCATCGAAATCCCAACCGATTTCCGTGATGTAAGCGAAGATGGCCTTGTCCTCCCCAAAGGACGGACGCAAGGTCAGGTAATCACCTTCAAGCCATGAAACCGAGGCGCGCGAGTAGGCGCCCAGTTCTTCCGCTGCGTGACTGTTGCCATTTCTGGCCAACTGGGCGGGCGCTTCACCTGCCTGTTCGCGCAGGGCGACGCCCATTGCCTGTTCGAGCCGGATGATTGTTGCGAGCGTGAAGGGCCTGTGACCCGACAGCGCCTTTTCCAAAGTCGAGAGGCTGATCCGCGCTTCATCGGCCAGAAGTTGGCGCGAAATACGCCGTCGGGCGATTTCCTCACGAATCCGGACTGCAACACGGGCATTGATCTGGTCGGGCAGATGAGAGTTCTGATCGGACATGGCTTATCCTGAACTGCGTACTTTTCTGCACAATTCCACACATATGCGTAACCGGCAAGGCGATTTGCGGAAAGTGACGGCTGAAACTTGGCAAAGCTTACGCTGGAGTGGAAACAGTGGCTCCAGCGACAATGGCTCCAGTTCTTCGAGGTGAACAAGGAGCACGTCATGTCACCCGCGATAAATCTACCAAATCATAGCAATAGAGGTCGGGTACTCTCCCGCTTCTGTTCGTTCATCTGGTTCTGCAACATGGCGTTGTTGCCCGCATTGGCTGTCATTTTCTGTCTGTTGCAGATCGTGCAGGCCCGCGCTGAAACACCCGCTCTGGTCACGCCAAACGAGGTTCAATCCGGCAGCCTTCTGCTGGAGACAAACGAAGCCGGACGTTACGTCGAAGCGCCTCGGCTCGCAACGGACGTCGATCTCGATGTGAGTGGACCGACGGTCCGAGCCCGGCTGACGCAGGCATTCGAGAACCCGACCGACGGTTTCGTTGAAGCCTTGTATGTTTTCCCATTGCCAGAAGAAAGTGCGGTCTATTCGCTGAAGATGGTCATCGGTGATCGTGTGATTGTCGCTGACATCAAGGAGAAGCAGACAGCCCGCGAAATATATGAACAGGCGAAAAGCGAAGGCAAAAAAGCAACGCTGATCGAACAGCAGCGACCCAACGTGTTTACCAATGCGGTCGCCAATATCGGTCCGCACGAGAAAGTCGTTATCCAGATCGAGTATCAGCAGGCGGTACGGCTTTCCGATGAGCGTTTCTCGCTGCGTGTGCCTTTAGTCGTCGCACCGCGTTACAACCCGGACAATGCCTACCCGGTTGTCCAGGAAGTCGAAATGAAGAACGGCTGGGGCAAGTCGAGCGATACGGGCAAGCCTGATACTTACAATGCGCCACTCGTGACGCCTTTGGCCCCACCGGCTGCCCTGCGAACAAATCCTGTGAGCATCTCAGTCAAACTTAAGGCAGGCTTCCCGCTTGGAAAGGTTGAGAGCCTTTTCCACAAGGTCAGGATCGATACGACGAACGACGCGACACGGGAAATCACGCTGGACGGAATGGCAGCTGCAGATCGTGATTTCGTTCTGGAATGGAGCGCCGTCGCAAGCGATGCACCGCAGGTCGGGCTGTTCCGCGAACATATCGGCAAGGATGACTATGTGCTTGCCTATGTTACGCCACCGGCGCTTGCCAGCCCAAAAAAGGTCCAGCGTGAGGTCATCTTCGTGATCGATAATTCCGGATCAATGGGTGGTACTTCCATTGAACAGGCGAAGGCCAGCCTGGATTATGCACTGTCGCAACTTCAACCCGGAGATCGTTTCAACGTAATCCGCTTCGACGACACATTGACCAAATTCTTCGAAGATTCAGTCGATGCCAATCAGGAGAATATCACGTCCGCTCGCCGCTTCGTGACGAGCCTTGAAGCGCAAGGCGGCACGGAAATGTTGCCTGCCCTTCATGCCGCGCTTGATGACAGTAATCAGGGTAATGGATTGCGCCAGATCGTGTTTCTGACCGACGGCGAGATCAGCAATGAGCAGCAATTGCTGGATGCCGTTGCAGCACGTCGGGGGCGCTCGCGTATTTTCATGGTCGGCATCGGCTCTGCCCCGAACTCCTATCTGATGAACCGTGCGGCTGAACTTGGACGTGGAACCTTCACCCATATCGGGTCGGCGGCTGAAGTGAACGAACGCATGCGGGCTCTGTTCGACAAGCTTGAAAAACCGGCTGTTACCGATCTGAAGACCAGTTTCTCGGAAAAGAATGTGAGCATGACGCCCTCCCTTTTGCCCGATCTTTATCGTGGTGAACCACTTGTCATCGCAGCGCGAATGGGCAAGGCGATCGGAAACCTTGCTATTGAAGGCCAGATTGATGGCCGTCCGTGGACAGTCAATCTGCCACTCGATCAGGCAATAAATGCTGAAGGCATTTCAAAACTGTGGGCACGTCGCAAGATCGATGATGCGGAAGTGGAACTTACCCTTGGGAAAATTTCCCAGGACGCCGCCGATGCGCGTATTCTCCACCTTGCGCTGGAGCATCATCTGGTCAGCCGTCTGACGAGCCTCGTAGCTGTCGACAAGACACCGTCGCGACCGGCAAATGCGCCGCTGACCCGTGCCGATATTCCTCTGCAACTGCCCGCGGGCTGGGATTATGACAAGCTGTTCGACATCCGTGCGGATCGCACCGTCGGGGATCACGCAAACATGGACATGAATGGTGTAAATGACGCTGTCCGCAGCCACGAAAGCCCTGCATCACCATCATCGCCATCGCAGTCGATCCCGCTGCCGCAAACGGCAACGCCAGCGACACTACTGCTCATGCAAGGCTTGGGTCTGATACTGATTGGCTTGTTCGTCTTCTGGTTCTTCCGCCGCAAGGAGAATGCGTGATGTCTATCAATCCGATTATGACGGGGAGCGCACTGTGGCGCTCCTTACTCCCCACGGTGGGCATCGTGCTGATTGCGCTCGGGATGATAATTGCCAGTCAGGGAATCTGGATCCATGCGAAGGCATTTGTGGCACAGATCCTCCTCGAACGAGCTTTTGCGGAAAGCATTGAAACTGGCGCACCAGTCAAACCCTGGAGCTGGGTCGATACATGGCCGGTTGCCCGCATCGAAGCTCCACGACTTAATGAATCCGCCATCGCGCTGAAAGGCTCCAGCGGTCAGGCATTGGCTTTCGGCCCCGGTCATCTGGACAATACGCCGATGGCCGGGGAACGGGGAACAGCCGTGTATGCTGCGCATCGCGATACACATTTCGCTTTTCTGAAGAATATCGAGAAGAACGATCAGATACTCGTCACCCGCAACGACGGTAAGGCGATTTCCTATCGTGTTAGTCATATGGCCGTCGCGCGTTGGGATGAAGCGAAGATCGCCGTGAATAGCGAAGGCCGTCATGTTGTGCTGTCGACCTGTTATCCATTCGATGCTATCACGCCTGGGCCGCTCCGCTATCTGGTTTATGCGGATATGGAAGAACCACAATAACCCAGCACGAACTATCGGTTTTCACAAAAACAGATGACGTGATCGAAGCCCGGATAAGCTCTCTTCCTGAAACTGAATGTTGCAAGAAGGCCCAATCCCAGAATTGCGAAAACACCCCCAACGACCAACACGACAGATGTCGTCGCCGATATAAAACTGCCGAATATCAACACCGCTGCCATCGAAGCTATGGCTATCGCCCACTCAATCTTGCGGGGCTTTGGCATCAGATGCCACGTCTCCGGATCAATACCGGCTTCAACGAAAATATCCGGGTCGAAACACAAATTCGAGCGAGCTGCCATGTTCTGTAGCAGAGCAATACGCAGGGCGTCAGCATTGACGAACCACAGACATTGCATGCCACGTTCCCGCAATGACATTGGAAGCGAATACTCGTTCTGCGTTCCGTCGGGCATTTTATAACCGAACGCTATCCGAGGCTCCCGCACAGGCCCTTTCAAAATGAGACGAACGTCATAACGTGCCATCTGACCGGACGCTATGCGCGCCCATTCGATCTTGGTGCCTTGCTTCTCCACAATTCCATTACCTGAACCGTATTCAACGCTCTCCGGTGTAATGGTGATCCAGGCGCCAGCCAAAAGACCAGCGCGTGCAAACATGAAGGCCGGAACAAGAAGCATTGCTGCGATGAGTGTCGATACAATTAGGGCTATCGGATCGAGGTCAGGGCTGGGTCGGATGAGAATCCGTGAGTGCAGGAAGCGCCAACGCAACACACGACAGGAGCATGGCAATGCCAAAACACATCCATCGCGTTGCCGTGATATCAGGGATACCGGTAAGCGAGCGATCCTGTCGGTTAGTTGAATCGAATGCTATGATCCGCACAACCGAATCTTGATGCCGCGTTGCTGGATTGACATGGGAGTGTGATGCTGACGCCTGCCGCTTTGCCAGTTTCGGCTTCATCTTTCGCTTTGCAGTCTGTTTCACCCTTATCGCCGTACCTGTTGCTTCATCTCTCCTGACATACCACCCAAGCGTTGCGCGCAATTTAATGTGACGCTACCATTCCAAATGGATCAACCTCAACGGGCCGGCGAGTTTCATAACCAGAGAAGACGGCTCCCAAAGGCAATCTTGCTGTATCCAGAGCATGGCTGCCGGGTAACAAATCCTGTCCAACCTTGACCCGGCCGCGCCTTCACTTTCTCATTATGCATTCAGCGAATACGCCGTAACAGCCTCTCACGATAGGTATCGACAATCACGGCGAGGATGATCACGGTGCCAATTATGATTGGCTTGTAATTATCGCCGATACCAAGCAATTGCAGCCCGGTCGCGAGCACCTGCAAAATACAGGCCCCGGCCAGCGTGCCAACGATTGAGCCCTTACCGCCGAAAAGGCTTGTCCCGCCGATGATGACGGCTGCAATCGCGTTCAGTTCATAGCCAACGCCCGCAATCGGGCTGCCGATGTTCAGGCGCAGGAGATAAACAATCGCAGCAATACCAGCGGTGACGCCGGAAATGACAAATGCAGCGATTTTGTATGTGTCGGGATTGTGTCCCGACAGGCGCACAGCCTCATCATTGGCGCCAACCGCATAGATCATGCGACCGAAAACCGTAAAGCGCAAAACGAACCAGCCAACAGCAATCACGGCCACTGCGATCAGGAAAATCGACGGCAGAAAGCCTCCGACAATCAGATTGCCGAAGTCGACAAAACCCTGCGGAAGTCCGGTAATGGTAGAATTATTGGAAACCACCCGTGCCGCACCGGCGGCGATGTTCAGCATGCCCAGCGTGACGATAAACGACGGGATTTTCCAGTAGGTTGACACCTTGCCGTTGATGAAGCCACAAAGCCCGCCAACGGCGACGCATGCCAGGACTGCCAGCGGGATTGACAAGGCCGGTTCCAGACCGGACGTCATGATAAGAGCGCCAACGACCGTGCATAAGGCGAGCACAGAGCCGACCGAGAGGTCAATGCCACCAGTCAGGATGACGAAAGTCATACCTGCCGCAAGGACCGTATTGATCGCGATCTGAACGAAGATCTTCAGCGCGTTGCCCGATGTTGCGAAATAGGGCGCAGTGACGGAAAATACCAGCGTTATCAGGATCAACGCCAAGAATACGCCGGCATCACGCAACAGGAAGCGCTTCAGCTTCTGGCGGTCGGCAGCACCGGGGTGTTGGGCAGATGGAGAAATGGGTTCCGTCATGCGTGAACATGCTCCTGATAGGCGAGCGAAAGAATACGCTCCTGATCGAATTGAGATCGGTCCAGCTCCCCAACCAGTTTGCCGTTCGAGAAAACAATGATGCGGTGGCACATGCCGATCAACTCGGGCAGATCCGAGGAAATCATGATAATTGCCTTCTGGTTCGCAGCCAACATCCACAGAAGTTGATAAATCTCGCGCCTGGCGCCGACATCGACCCCACGTGTCGGTTCATCGAGTATCAGTGTGGACGACCCGCGAAACAGCCATTTTGCCAGAACCACCTTTTGCTGATTGCCACCGGAGAGGTTACGCACCGGCGTATCGATAGACGCAGTCTTGACGCGCAGCCGCTCGACCAGCTCAGTTACCGCGCCTTTCTCCACCCGGCTATCCAGCAGGCCACCGTGCGAGATTTTCTTCAGGTCGGTGATCGTGGTGTTGATAGACACGGGCATGTCTAGCAGCAGCCCCTGGCTCTTGCGGTCTTCTGTCAGAAAACCCAGACCATTACGCACGGCATCGCGCGGGTCACGGATAGTCACCGGCCTTCCATCTATATCGATTTCCCCTGCCGACCTTGGATCGGCGCCGAAGATTGCACGCATCACCTCGGTGCGGCCCGACCCGACCAGACCGGCGACACCCAGAATTTCTCCATGACGCACCGAAAACGAAACCGGCGGAGCGCCGCTGTTGCGCTTCACGTTCCTCACTTCCAGAGCGACGGACCCAAGCTTGATATCGGCATTAAAGCCATACTCATCCGCAATGTCGCGACCGATCATCATGCGTACCAGATCCGGCACGCGCAGCCCCTGCAGGTCGCGCGTCTCGACCAGGCGGCCATTGCGCAACACCGTCACGCGGTCGCCAATCTCAAAGACCTCGTGCAGACGGTGAGAAATGTAGATGATCGTGACACCCTTCGCCTTCAGCCGCTGGATGATCGCAAACAACCGTTCAATTTCCGGCGGAGTCAATGTCGCCGTCGGCTCGTCCAGAACCAGTAGTTTGCTGTCATAACCGAGCGCCTTGGCGATCTCGACCAACTGCATTTGCGCAACGCCCAGCTCCGAAACCGGCATACGCGGATCGACCGCCAGACCGACCTCAGCCAAAAGCTCTTCGGCGCGCCGGTTCAATGTCGCTCGGTCCATGATGCCGAAGCGTCTCGGCAGGCTTTCCAGCATCAGGTTTTCGGCAATGGAAAGATGCGACAGCAGGTTGAGTTCCTGATGAACGATGCGGATTCCCTGAACCTGCGCGTCATGCGGGGTCTTTGGCTTGTAGGGCCGGCCGTTCAGAAAAATCTCGCCCGTGTCGGGCTGATATATGCCAGCAAGAAGCTTGATGAGAGTTGATTTACCCGCACCGTTTTCACCCAGAATGATATGTGTCTCGCCACGCTGCAGCTCCAGCGTGACACCGTTTAGCGCAACCACCCCCGGAAAGGTCTTGCCGACATTTTCCAATCTCAAAATGGCGTCGGCTGACTGCATATCTGTTCCTGCCTGCCAGGTGAAGAGGAGCGGCACTCGGAGCGCCGCCCCATAATTGGCAATGTTTGGAAGATCCCGGTTTTCAGAGATCCTGGGCCGTGATGAGCTTGATGTCCGTCTTGACCCAACCGGAGAACTTTTCGCCTGCCAGTTCCTTGAGGCCGTAATCAATGCCCATGGCCGCCATCTGTGCGCCGAACTGATCGACGGTTGCGAGCATCTTGCCGTCCTTGATCAAAGGCTGGACAGCAGGAATGTTGTCGAAGCCCACGACCTTGATCTGGCCCGATTTTCCGGCGGCATCCAGCGCCTTCACGACGCCGAGCGCCATGGAATCGTTGGCCGCCATAACACCTTGAATGTCCTGATACTGGGTCAGGAAATTGGTCATCAGCGTGTTGGCTTCTTCCGTTTCCCAATGGGCAGTCTTGGAATCGAGCAGTGTCAAACCGCCTTCGGCCACGGCATCGTCAAAGCCCTTCTTGCGTTCCTTGGCATTGTCTGCCTCAGGATTGCCTTCAAGGATAACCACCTTGCCGCCCTTGCCGAGTTCCTTGGCAAGCGCCATGCCGGCAAGCTTTGCGCCCTCGCGATTGTCCGGACCGAAAAAGGCAAGGTCGACACCCGCCTGCTTTTTCGCCTCTTCATCGAGCGCCACGTCAATATTGATGACTTTGATGCCGGCCTCCAGAGCCTTTTTAACCGGCGTCACCATGGCCTTGGAATCCGCCGGAGCCAGCACGATCACATTGAACTGCTGCGTGATGAAATTTTCCACAGCATCGACCTGTGCGGCAAAATCACGTTCGTCCTTCATGCCAACAGCGGCAAAGGAGAACTTGTCGGTGTTCTTGGCGGCGTAGTCCTCGGCACCTGCCTGCATCTGCTTGAAGAACTCGTTGGCGAGCGACTTCATGACCAGACCGACTTTGGGCTTGTCAGCTGCAAAAGATGGCAGGGACGGTAGAAGCAGAGCACCGGCGCCCAGTGCGCTCGATGTTATAAACTGGCGTCGTGAAATTGAAACCCGACCCAGCCCTGTAATAATTGAACTTTTAGTCATGAATTCCTCCCCTCACTTCAGTAAAATCTGCCGTGTTACTGTAGCGTAGTGCCGTCGATAGAATACTGTCAAGACGGCAAGATAAAGGGAGACATTCGCGATTTCCGTCCTGCATGACGGAAACCGCGTGGAACGAACCGGATCGCTATCCGATGGAACTGGAGTTCCAATCCTTATCCTACGAAGAGTCAGGCAAGACGCCCATATTGGCGCAGCACGGCACGAAGACGTTCGTGATCTATGGCCTGAACAAGCAGCCGGTCAAAGGGTGTTCCACCCATATCCTCAGCCGCGATCATCGCATTAACCACTGCCTCTTCCACACTATCGACCGCCGCCAGATAGACGGTATCAAGCGGCTCGTCATTCACCATCTCGACGTCCAGAAAGGGCGCGGAACGATGCTGCATAGGTCTCTGGTTGGCGGTGGAAAAAGCGATAAAAATATCGCCCGAATTGTTACCGCCCGGCGTTCCGTTACGGCCGATGCCGATGCTTGCACGACGCGCTAGGCGCTTCAGCTGGTGCGGCATCAGTGGCAGATCGGTCGCCAGCACGACGATGATCGAGCCGCGCTCCTGCAACTGGCTCTGCGGCGTGCCATCCCGCATATGCTGCCCCACCGGCACACCGGCAATGGTCAGCCAATCGCGCTGCCCGTGATTGGCCTGCACCAGCGCACCGATGGTGAAACTGCGACCGCCGAACTCCACGACGCGCGATGCCGTGCCTGTACCGCCCTTGAAGCCATAGGTGATCATACCGGTGCCGCCGCCGCAATTGCCTTCCTGCACCGGGCCGGATGCAACATTGTCGAGCGCCTTGCGCACATCCGCTTCCGTCACAGGAAAGCCGTTGATGTCGTTGAGTGCACCGTCATAAGTTTCTGCGACAACCGGCATGATCCAGAGGAAATCGTCGGTCTGGTAGGTCGAGGCATAGCGGTCAACCATCCAGCGCACTGTCGCATGATGTGCCATGCCGATACCGTGCGTGTTGGTGATAACGACAGGGCCCAGGAAGTAGCCGCCATCTTCGATCCAGTGCGTTCCGGTCATCTCACCATTGCCGTTGAAGCGATGGACGCCTGCATAAACCGGAACCGGGGTTTCAGACTGCATATGCGGCAGAATGGCGGTCACGCCGCTACGCGCTGGACGCTTGCGGCCGGGGCGCGGCTCGTTCTCGATAATGGTCTGAAAGCCGACGCCAACGCCATCGACATCGGTGATCGCGTTGTACGGACCGGTCACACCAGTGAAAGGAAGCCCAAGATCGCGAGCGCGCGGTTTACGTGTAGGTGTTTGTGAAGTCATATTATTTCTGCCGAGAACGAAGATAGAGACCGAGCGAAGCCACAACGAATGAGAAGGTCAGCATCATCACGGCAATCGCATTGATTTCCGGTTTGATGCCGCGACGCAGCATGGCGAAGATGAACATCGGCAGGGTCGTAACATCAACGCCTGCGATAAAATAGGTGATGACGAGGTCATCCATGGAAATGATGAAGGCAAGTAACGCACCACCGAGAATGCCGGGCATGAGCTGGGGCATGACGACCTTGCGGAACGTGGTCCATTCATTGGCGCCAAGATCGGCCGATGCATATTCCAGCGTGCGGTCCATACTGGCCAGCCGGGCCGAAACAACAATGAAGACATAAGAGATCAGAAAAGTGCATTGGCCGATAATAATCGTGGTCAGCCCCAGATGAATACCCGCGTTGACGAAGAAGATCAGGAGCGCAATGCCCAGCACGATATCCGGCATCAACATGGGCATGAAAAGCGTCACCTGATAGAACCGCTTTCCCAGAAAATTGTAGCGATGCATGGCCAGCGCCAGCGCAGTTCCGAGAACAGTCGATATCAGTGTCGTTGAAGTCGCAATCTTCAGGCTGTTGAACACGGCTGCCACAAGCTGATCCGTCGATTCAATATAGAGTGCGCTTTCCGAAACCACTGTCTTGAAGCCCAGAACCTGCGCATACCAGTCGGTCGTAAAGCCGCTCCACACCATCATGTTCACCGGATTGGCGTTGAACGAATAGACGATGATAAGTGCCAGCGGGATATAGATGAAGGCGAAGAACAACGCGACGTAGAGCAGCAATCCGCCATTGAAGAGAGACCGGGCGATTTTCATGGTTGCGTCTCCCTTACCGCTACAACGCTTCGGCGGCATTGCGCCGGTTTGTCAAAAGCACATAACCAAACAGCAGCAGCAACATGACGGCCATCACCATCATCGCGAGCGCCGACCCGAACGGCCAATTGCGCGCCGACAGGAACTGTCCTTCGATCAGATTGCCGAGCATCATCACCTTGGCTCCACCCAGCACTGCAGGCACAACAAAGTTTCCGAGCGCAGGAATGAAGACAATTACCGAACCGGCAGCAATGCCGGGCGTGGTCAGCGGCAGGACAATCCGGAAGAATGTCCGCACCGGGCCGGCTCCCAGATCAAGCGACGCCTGTACCAGACGCCAGTCCAGCTTTTCAATGCTTGCATAGATAGGCATGAACATGAACGGCAGGAACACATAGACCATGCCCAGCACGATAGCGCCGTCGGTATAGATCATGTCGAGGGGACGCGAGATAATGCCGAGCGACATCAAGGTCTCGTTGAGCAACCCTGTCGGGCGCAGGATCATCACCCATACGAACAGCCGCACAATCAGGCTGGCGAAGAATGGCAAGGTAATGAGGAAGATGCAGAAGTTCTTCCACCTGTCGGGAAGCCTGCTGATATAAAAGGCGGCCGGATAAGCGACCAGCAAGGCGGCAATGACCGTCACGATGGCTATCCTCACCGAGCGGAAGAAAATCGCCAGATAGATCGGGTCGAATTCCTCGAATGCCGGATCCGCGAAACCAAGGATACGCCCGAAATTATGAGGATAGAACTCCCATTCGACGCCACCATAAAGACCAGGCGCGAGAAAACTCGTTACCACCATGATCGCGAGTGGAATGGCAAAGAAAACGATCAGGAACAGTGTCGCCGGTCCGAGAAGAACTGCCAGCTGAAGACGCCGCAAGCTCGCGAGGTTCATCACGCAGCCTCCCCTTCGCAAAGAAGATGGACCGTAGCCGGATCGTAATACCAGCGCGCGGCCTGCCCCGGCTGCAGATCATTGACCGAGTTTCGGTCCACCGCCGGAATCTGCGCCGTCAGCTTGCGCCCGGAAGCGAGGTGTCCGAGCAATTCGAAAGACGAACCGATAAAGGCAATCTGGTCGAGCGTGACATCAAGCGCCCCATGTCTTTCATTGCGCGCGATAAGCGAGAAGTTTTCTGGACGCAGAAGTGCGGTGCCCCTGCCTTTGGCTTTGCCTTCACCATCGTGCTGCAGAACCGTTCCATCCGGCAGCACAAAGCCGTTGGCGTCGACTTGTCCTTCCAGAAGATTGCTCGCACCGACGAAATTGGCGACGAAGGCATTGACCGGGCGATCATACACAACCCGCGGCGCGTCCAGTTGCTGGATGCGCCCATTCGAGAGCACCGCCACCCGATCCGACATTGTCAGCGCTTCCTGCTGGTCGTGCGTGACAAAGATGAAGGTAATGCCCAGCTCGTGCTGCAAGGTCTTCAGTTCGAACTGCATCGCCTCGCGCAGGTTCTTATCAAGTGCAGATAGCGGCTCATCGAGCAACAGCACCTTCGGGCGGGCCACGATGGCCCGGGCCAGAGCCACACGTTGCTGTTGGCCACCCGAGAGCTGTCGCGGCAGGCGGGCCTCCAAACCAGCCAGCCCCACCATCTGCAAAACAGCCCTGACACGCTCCGTGCGCTCCGCCTTGCCGACACCAGCGACTTCCAGAGCATATCCGGCGTTCTGCCCCACACTCATATGCGGAAACAACGCATAGTTCTGAAAGACCGTATTGACCGGGCGGCGATAAGGTGGACGGTCCGTCATGTCGACGCCGTCAATCTCGATCCGTCCGGCATCCAACGCAGCGAACCCGCTGATCGCCTGGAGCAAAGTCGTCTTGCCGCAGCCCGAAGGGCCCAGCAAAGTGATGAATTCATTACGGCCGATATCCAGATCGATACCGTCCAATGCCTTGACCTCGCCGCCCTCCGGACTCGCAAAGGTCTTGGCCGCGGAAACCAGCCGTACAATCGCATCCCGCATTTTCGTTCCCCGAAATGTTATTTAATTAACTCTTGCGTGATTTGGTTATGTTGATATCATTTTCCAGTACAAGTCAACGCCCCGAAGACCGTACTTTGCATCCCTGTCAAGGCAGAGAAATGAAAGCGGGCCGCGGGGAAAAATATGACAAGGGGAACTACAATGACGATCTTCAATGGTGCTGTTCCGCGCCTTGGATTGATTGCGCTCACCGTTCTGGGCATGTCTGCAGGCAATAGCTTCGCAGATGACTTGAACATCTATAACTGGGGCGAATACATCAATCCTGCGGTGCTTCAGAAATTCGAAGAAGAGACCAAGGTCAAGGTCAATCTATCGACCTACTCCTCCAATGAGGAAATGCTGGCCAAGATTCAGGGTGGTGCCAGCGGTTACGATATCGTGTTTCCGTCCGTGCATATGCAGGACATCATGGCCAAGCTCGATCTGCTTGCGAAAACCGATATCAATACATATGAGGGCTTCAAGAACATCGACCCGCGCTTTCTGCGCGCCAAAAGCGACCTCAACGGAGAATATTGCCTGCCTTACGCCTTCGGCACGGTGGGCATTCTCTATAACCGTCGCGTGCTCGGCAAGGACGTGACCGGCTGGAAGGATCTTCTTGCGACGGTCAAGGAAAAGGGTCTCAAGATCACGCTTCTCGATGACATGCGTGAAGTGCTGGGTGTTGGGCTTCTTCTCAACGGAAACTCCGTAAACTCCACCGACCCGAAGCAACTTCAGCAGGCCGCAGACACTGTCATCGAAATGAAGCCGTATGTGGCTGCTTTCACCTATGATTCCCGTCCCATGGTCGGCGCGGGCGACGTTGCCGCCGCGCATTATTTTATCGGCAGCATGGTGGATGTTTTAGGCAATCCGAAAGATTTGGGTTACGTCATTCCGGAAGAAGGTGCGACCATGTACCAAGAAGATATGTGCGTTCTCAAAACAGCCCCGAACAAGGACAATGCCATCAAGTTCATGCAGTTTTACACGCGCCCGGAAATCGCCGCGCTCAACGTAGCCCAACAGACCAACGGGACGCCCAATGTGCCGGCACGTCAGCTGACACCTGACAACATCAAGAACAGCACGGAAATCAATCCGACAGACGAAACGATGAAACGACTCCAGATCTTCGAGGATCTGGGTTCCGGCGTGCGCCAGCTCGACCGGGCATGGACAAAGGTAAAAACAGCGCAATAAGCTGTTGTGCTGGCTCCGGTCTTCATCATCAGGGTCGGAGCCAAAGCGGGAGGGGTAAGTTTGTCCAAAGAAATTCTCATACGTCTCCAAAGTGCGGAATTACGCAAATCCAAGGCCGACAAGCTGATCGCAAGCTATATCGAGCGTAATCTGGCAGAACTGCCATTCGAAACGGCAAAGTCCATCGCCGAGCGTCTTGGCATTTCCCAGATGACGGTCGGTCGCTATTTGCGACGGCTCGGTTTCGACGGGCTGGAGGAGTTAAAAACAGCGTTAAGGCGCGGTCGTTCCAACCCCGCATGGCAGGTCAAGGGGCCGGTTGCCCGGCTCCAGCAGGATTTTCGCGAAGGCAAGCTACTTGCCGGTCTGGTGCAACAGCAGATCGAAAATCTCGGCACCGTCTATGAACTGACTACCCGTCCTGAATGGCAGGAGACCATCGACGCACTGATCGGGGCAAGCGAGGTCTATGTTGCAGCCTATCAGAATGTGCGCGGCATAGCGCAATATTTTGCGTCACAGCTCTCCTATTCGCGTCCGGGAGTGTCCTTCATGGACGGGTTGAACGGCACCTATGCAGAAGTCCTGGATGGCTCCAGGGAAAACCGCGTTCTGTTTCTGCACGATGTCCGCCGTTTCGCGTCAAAAGCCCGCCCTCTAGCCATTGAAGCGCGCCGAATGGGCGTAAAAGTGATACTTTTTACCGATGAATTTTGCCCGTGGGCAAGCGAGGTGGCCGATATTGCGCTGATCGTACCCGGTTCTCACGGTCCACTTTGGGACGGCGCGGCAACGATGACTGCCATCATGGATCTCATGCTTTCGCATATCATCATACAGCTCGGTAGTCAGGTGGATGAAAGAGTGCAGAGTTTGACCCGTCTCCAGGATATTTTTGGCGATTTCGAGAGTTAAAGCATTTCCAGCAAACGTGCGGAGCGGTTTTGCATGAGGCAAATGCAATGAACCAAATACTTAGAGCGGTTTCAGCGACTCCGTTTTAACTGGGAGCGCTCTGGCGAAAAGCTACCCTTCAAAAGTCTGCAAAACTTGCAAAGACCAGTTTTGGAAACCAGTTCCGAGAAATGAAACTCCGATACCGCCTAATCGCATCGGAAGAGATGAGCATACGTGTCTTCATCGCTCCCACGTGAAGACATATTGACATCGCACGGCCCATCTCTTAATTGTTCAACAATATTATTGAACAAAAAAGGGAACGATATGCCTGCTCCAACAATCTCAAAACGCGTGACTGAACTGAAATCAGCCTTGCTCGCTGCCACATTTGCCGTCGTTGCGTTGGCCCCGCATGAGGCCGCAGCCGCGCCTCAGACCGTCAAGGAAAACACACTGTCGGTCGGATCTGACCTGACCTATCCTCCCTTCGTCTACATGAAGGACGGCAAGCCGGCAGGTTTCGATGTCGAGCTGATGGAAGGGGTGGCAAAGCAGCTTGGGCTTGCTGCAGAGTTCAAGGACACGCGCTTCACCAGCCTCATCACTGGTGCACGCGCCAACCATTTCGATGTCATTGCATCGGCGCTTTACGTCACGCCTGAGCGGCAGAAGATTCTCAATTTCATCCCGTACATCAAGGCTGGCTCGTCCCTGCTCGTGCTGAAGGACGCCAAGTTCCGCCCGGCGAACGAAAAGGAGCTGTGCGGCAAGATCATCGGGTCGATGCAAGGAGCGTCCTGGCTCCCGAAGCTGAAGGCACTGTCGGAAGATTATTGCGCCAAGAACAATCTCGGCGCCATCGAGACACGCGAATTCGATACGGATGCGCAGGTCACGCAGGCATTGCGCAGCGGCTCGGTCGACGTGGAATTCATGGATAATGTCGTTGCTGCCGAACTGCTGAAGAAGTTCCCCGACGATTATGCCGTTACATCCAGTGCGCTCATCTATCCGATCATGGTGGGTGTAGCCACCACCCCGCAGAACAAAGAGCTTTTCAATGCCATGAACGATGCTTTCGCCCAGATGCGAAAGGATGGTTCCTATGACGCGCTCGTCAAAACCTATGGCATGGAGCCTGTCACCGACGATGAAATCAAAGCGGTCGTTTCCACGGCTCAATAAACCGGAAGCGGGGCGGACTGGCCCCAT
This sequence comes from Brucella lupini, assembly GCF_002252535.1. Lineage (NCBI taxonomy): Bacteria > Pseudomonadati > Pseudomonadota > Alphaproteobacteria > Hyphomicrobiales > Brucellaceae > Brucella > Brucella lupini. Next base: position 167,094 of record NZ_NNRN01000057.1, on the reverse strand, counting down.
TTCCCTCTGCATGGCCGAAACGGGAGGCTTCGCTTGAACTACGATTGGCATTACGCGCTCGGTCTGCTTGCAGACCGGGATTTCTGGGAGGCGAGCTGGGTTGTGATCAAGCTTAGCCTGCTGAGCTGGCTTCTGGCGGCGATTGCGGGCTTCGGTCTGGCACTGGCAAAGCAATCATCATGGTCGGTGATCAACGGTCCCGCACGGGCCTATATCTGGTTCTTCCGAAGCCTTCCGCTTCTGGTACTGCTGATTTTCATCTACAGCCTGCCGCAGGTCTTTCCGGTCCTTCGCACCCTCCTGTCGAATGCTTTCGCGGCTGGCCTGATCGCGCTTGTCATCAGTGAAACCGCTTATATGGCAGAAATCCATCGGGGTGGTTTGCTCGCCATTCATAAAGGCCAGATCGAGGCGGGGCGTGCGCTGGGTCTGAGCTTCCTCGGTATCCAGCGCCTGATCGTCGTTCCACAGGCAATCCGGGTTTCATTACCCGCAATGTCGAATGAACTCGTCACCATCGTCAAGCTCACTTCTCTGGTTTCGGTCATTTCGCTTGCCGAAATCCTGCTTGTCGGCCAGCGGCTCTATACGCAGAATTTTCTGGTGCTCGAGACGCTCACCGTCGTCGCCTTCTTCTACGTCCTCATCGTCACGCTGTTTGATCGCGGTCTTTCAATGCTGGAACGCCGCTCGGATGTGATACGGCGCGGTCAGAAGGCACGCACCTTGTCGCCACAGGAGGTTGCGGCAAAACTGTCCGGCACTGAAGCTCCCGTCGATCGCGCGCAAGGCAAATCCCAGCAAGCCGACACCATTGCCCTGGAAGCAACTGAACTTCGCAAGGCCTATGGTTCGCATGAAGTGTTGAAGGGCGTCAGCCTGACGGTGAAATCCGGTGAGGTCATCTCCATCATCGGTCGTTCGGGCTCGGGCAAGACGACCTTCATTCGCCTGCTCAACGGACTGGAACGTCTCGATGCCGGTGAAGTAAAACTGCACGGCTCGCCGTTCATCTCGGCCGAATTGACGCAATCGGGCAAGCATATTTTCCGGGAAGACGTTTCCCTGATCCGCGATGTCGGCATGGTGTTCCAGAGCTTCAATCTTTTCAATCACAAGACTGTGCTTGAAAACATGCTCCTTGCGCCTCTGTACCACAAGATCGGTGCGCGAGCCGACCTTGAGCGGCAAGCCTTTCATTATCTGAACAAGGTGGGCATGGCCGCCCATGCGGAAAAATATCCGCACCAGCTTTCGGGCGGTCAGCAGCAGCGCGTTGCAATCGCTCGCGCCCTGATGATGTCGCCAAGCATCATTCTGTTCGATGAACCCACTTCGGCACTCGACCCGGAAACCGTCGAGGAAGTGCTGGGCGTTATCCGCTCGCTCGCAAGCGAAGGCGTGACGATGGTCATCGTAACCCATGAAATGAACTTCGCTTTCGAAGTCTCCGACAGAATTCTCTTTATGGACGCGGGCAAGGTCGTCTGCGACGATACGCCGGATAAACTCAAATCCGGTATCTATCCGCAGTTGAAACCTTTCCTGAAGAATATGACGGTCTGAAACATGAACCAGCCTGCCACCCTTCGTGATCCCGCATTCATTCGCGTCGCCAATGCCATACGCGACGACATTCTCAAAGGCCGCCTGTTGAGCGGCACGAGCCTGATCGAGGCCGAACTGATCAATGTCTACGATGTATCGCGCAACACCCTGCGCGAAGCCATGCAGCTTCTGCGTCAGCAGGGGCTGGTCTCGCAGGAGCCGAACAAGAGCGTCCGCGTGAAACGGCTAACGGAAACGGACATTCGCGACATCTTCGTGGTGCGCCGGGTCGTCGAGCTCGGCGCACTCCGTGGGCGAAACTCGGTTCCCGCCGACTGGCTGGAAAGGCTCAACGAGGTGATCCGCAATGAAAGTGAAGCGACCGCCCGCGCGGACTGGACGGCGGTGGCCCGCCAGAGCCTTCTCTTTCACCAGGAAATCGTATCGCTGCATGGTAGTCCTATCTTCGATCAGATGTTCTCCCTGCTCGTGACCCAGCTGCGTCTGGTTTTCGTCACCGGCAACGAACAGGCTTTCCATGAACCTTGGTTGAAAAGAGAAGCCGAAATCTGCCGCCTCATCGCAGCGGGTGACTGCGAAGCCGCCTCCGGTCAGCTTGAGAACTATCTCGCGGATTCAGAGAAAATGCTGACGGCATTGGTCCGGAACTGATCGCAGCCGATTGCGATAGAGCGCGTTTCGCTTCGATTGAAGCAGATCGGCGCTCTAACCTCTTATATTTCAAGCATAATCTTATCGATCCTCGTTTCACTTCGGTCGGATTATGCTCTAACGGGACATGCTTTATGAAACACGATCCGCAAGACAAATCCGGATTGGGATCTGCCATGGCTTGCAACCGGGTTGAAAAGCTCGACCTGGCGCTGTCTGACTATGCGGCGCGTGACTGGAATGCGCGAGAGGTTTTTCTCAACCGGCGGTTCGAGGCGGCCCGCACCGAGCTCGGCCATTGGCAAGCGCTCAGTGAAACCAATCGTGAACTCCCGCCGCTTGCAGGACTGACGATGACGGTCAAGGCCTGCTTCGACACTGAAGGCTGGGTGACCAGCTGTGGTTCGAAAGCATTACAAGAGGCAGCTCCTGCAAGTGCAAGCGCCGCTCTGGTGCGCAGGCTTCGCATGGGTGGCGCAACACTGCTCGCGCAGACAAACATGACCGAATTTGCTTATGGCGCGCTCGGGGTCAACACACATTTCGGCACGCCACGCACGCCGCTCGACCCTGCCGGAGAGGCGATCGCTGGCGGCTCTAGTTCTGGTGCAGCGGTGGCCGTCGCGCGCGGATATAGCGATTTCGCCATCTGCTCCGATACCAGCGGTTCAGCGCGCATTCCAGCGGCTTTCTGTGGCGTCGTGGGCTTCAAACCAAGCCGCGGACGCTACGAAACCGATGGAATGCACTGGTTGTCGACCAGCTTTGACGTGCCGGGGATCATCAGCACTTCGGTCGCCCATTGTCGCCTGATCGATGATGTTGCCACCGGCATCCCGGCAAGGAAACCGCGGCGCTCAAAGCAGATAAGACTGGCAGTTCCCCGCCTGCTTTCGGAAACCGCTCTCGACAATACCGTTGAAGATCTTTTCGGGGCTTGCCGGTCCGCTCTGGAAGCAGCAGGAATTGTCGTCCAGGATATCGAACTTCCAAGCTTGATCGAGAGTGCCAGGATTGCCGTCGATGGCGGGATGATCGGTGCCGAGGCTTACGCGCTTCATCGCGAGCGGCTCGCCGTCGATTTCGATAGTTATGATCCCTTGGTCGGAACGCGCATTCAAAAAGGTCGGGAAAATCCCGCCTATCTCTATGTGAATGCATTGAACGCCCTTGCTGCCTGCCGTGAGCAGTTCGACGCGGAAATCGAGGGTTTTGACGGTTTCATTCTGCCGACCGTTCCCATGCTGCCGCCCGCCTTGGCCACGCTTGCAGACGAGGAAACCTATCTGGCGCTCAACCGGCGTGCATTCTCGCTGACAGAATTCGCCAATCGTCTTGATCTGCCCAGCATCTCGCTACCAATCGGGAAGCACCCTGCCGGTCTCATGCTGACCGGACTGCGCGGCGAGGACGAGACGCTACTGGCCATCGCAGAAGTACTCGAGCCGCTGGCCGCCAAGTTTTAACAGCCTTTTTGACACTGAAATGAGGAGAATACTATGATTGTCGTGACATCCGATGAAATCGCCGGCACCGCACGCGATGCTTCCGGACCCGGTTGGGAAAGCCGCCGCATGATCGTGCGTGACGACGGCATGGGCCATTCGGTCCACGAAACCCGCGTCAAGGAAGGCGCTGAACTGCACCTGCACTACAAGAACCACTTCGAAACCAATTATTGCTTTTCCGGTGAAGGCGAAGTCGAACACAAGTTGAGCGGCGAAGTGTTTCCGATCCGCCCCGGCACCATCTATGCGCTGAACGAAAACGACCCGCATATCCTGCGCGCGACCAAGGGCGACCTTGTGCTGGTCTGTGTTTTCACGCCACCGCTGGCTGGCAATGAAGTGCACCGCGAAGATGGCAGCTACGCTCCCGCCGACTGAAGTATAGAGTTTCGGCAATTGAAAGAAAACGCCGCGATTGATCGCGGCGTTTTTGTTGATCTGCTGTTGGTTCAGAAACCGTGTGTGCGATCATATCCGTTGAGAGCAGGCGGCGCCCAGCCTTCCGGCAGACGTTCTGGCTTGTAAATCTCTACCACCATCGGATGGCAGGCGGCAGTATCGGAAGAATGTTCTGCCGAACAGTCACCCCCGGGACAGGCCGACAGACAGCCAAGAAGATTGATCTCGGCAAAGAATTCCAGATAGTCGCCCGGTCGAACAGGGCTTGCCTTCATGAAATATTGCCCAGTATCCCGGGTGAAGCCCGTGCACATGAACACGTTGAGCACGTCGTGAATATAGGTTTCGGCCTCGTGCAGCGGCTTGCCCGTCTGCTTCGCAAAAGCGCGCGTGAGGTTGGAATGGCAGCAGTGATGGTACTGCCCGCCATGACTCAGAAGATTATTGGTATAAGGATCGCAGCGCGTGCCGATCACGTCATGCACCGCGCCGCCAAATTCGTCGAAACCATACCAGTCCAGACTGTCGTGAGTGATGGTGGCCATCGGACGCAAGTAAGGAAAACTGGAGAACAGCTGGTCTCCCAGCCCCACATGGGTTCCGTTGAGCGCGCGCGTCTTGCCGCTATAGAATTTCTCGTTGAGGTCGTCCGCATTGAACAGGTTGAGATCACCGACCTGCGGTCCCTCGCTGCATACGATACGGCAGAAATGCCCGGCCAGAACGGACCAGCACTCTGCATCCCTCGGCTGCACGGTGATGCGCTCGACAAGAACAAGTTTGTCGCGAAGGGCGCGATAGGCATCGAGATCAGGTCGTGGCAGCGTATCGACCGGATAACAGATCACTGGTTTGACGGCCATGCGAGCAGCGGCATCGGCAGGCCGCGGCGTGATCGAGTTTGTCTTCATGAAGCGCTCTGTCGTTCTCTTGCGTTTGGATCGCCACGATACGCCACCGCGCATTCCATGACGGACAAGTTCTAACATGGAAGATATCGTTCAACAATATTGATGAATAATCATAGGCACTGCCATACTTTATGTCAGCCTTGTTTGAAGAGCTTCAAAGCGACATGCGAGCAGCGACGGAACAATACATCTGTGGTGCGTAATAGAACGCCGATCTGATTGAATCAGATCGGCGTTCTAACTGTTTGTTTTGGCGCAGATCTTGTTCACAAGAAATGCCTTTCACTTCTCGGCATTTCCCCTAGTGAGCTATCATGACATGACGCACGGCGGTGTAATCTTCCAGCGCGTAAATCGACATGTCCTTGCCGTAACCCGACTGTTTCAGGCCGCCATGCGGCATCTCGTTTGTCAGCATGAAATGGGTGTTGATCCATGTGCAGCCATATTGCAGGCGGGCTGCGGCCTGCATGCCCTTGCTGACATCCTTGGTCCAGACCGACGAGGCAAGGCCGTAATCACTGTCGTTGGCCCATCGCACGGCTTCATCGACTTCGCTGAAGCGTGTGACCGATACAACCGGACCGAAGACTTCCCGGCGCACGATTTCATCTTCCTGCAATGCTCCGGCGATGACGGTCGGTTCGAAGAAAAAGCCATTGGCACCGGACGTATTACCACCTGCGGTCACCTCGATATGCTTGTGCTCGCGAGCGCGGGCGACGAAACTTCCGACACGGTCGCGCTGTCGGCGGGAAATGAGCGGTCCGATCTCGTTCTGGCTGTCGTCGTCGAGATTATAGCGAATACTGGAAACGGCCGACGACAGGTCAGCGACGAAACGGTCGTAGATGCGTGCATCGGCATAGATGCGGCAGGCAGCGGTGCAGTCCTGTCCGGCATTGTAATAGCCGAAGGTGCGGATACCGTTGACGACCGCTTCTATGTCCGCATCGTCGAAGACGATGACCGGCGCTTTGCCGCCAAGCTCCAGATGAGTGCGCTTCACGGTTTTGGCCGCGGCCTGCAAGACCTTCTTGCCGGTGGCGACATCACCGGTGATCGACACCATGTCGATCCGCGGATGGTTGATCAGCGCGTTGCCGACGGTTTCACCTCGCCCCAGAACGACATTGACAACGCCCTCGGGCAGAATATCCGCCAGCAGCCTGGCCATTTTCAGCGCGGTCAGAGGCGTCTGTTCGGACGGTTTGAAAACCACCGTATTACCGCCTGCAATGGCTGGCGCCAGTTTCCATGCCATCATCATCAAAGGATAATTCCAAGGAGCGATGGAGCCGACAATGCCAACCGGATCACGACGGATCATCGATGTGTGGTTCGGGATATATTCGGCGGCAAGCGGTCCATGAAGATTACGCACTGCACCCGCAAAGAAGCGATAACAATCCACGATGGCCGGAATCTCGTCATTGATGACAGCATTGATCGGCTTGCCGCAATTGAGCGCTTCCAGCGTGGCGAACCCTTCAGCGTCCCGCTCAATCGCATCGGCGATTTTGAGGAGATAATTGGAACGTTCGGCGGGTGTGGTGCGTGACCAGGTCTTGAATGCCTTGTCGGCGGCGGCGACTGCAGCGTCGACCTGTCCTAGCGATGCCTCGGGCAGCTTGAGAACGGTCTCTCCGGTCTTGGGATTGAGGACGTTTTCTTCCGTCTCCGTACCCGCTTCAAAGCGCGAGCCAATCAGCATTTCGGTGTTCATGTCGTTCTCCCTTGTGTCATTTCCCGTGACCGGCGACCTGATCGCCATCGCGGGTGAGATAGTAGGCTGCGAGGATGGGCAGGAAGGTCACCAGAACCACCACCATGGCCACCACATTGGTGACGGGGCGCTGGCGCGGACGGATCAGTTCCTGAAGCATCCAGATCGGCAGGGTCATCTGCTGGCCGCCAGTAAATGTGGTGACGATCACCTCATCGAAGGACAGTGCGAAGGCGAGCATGCCGCCTGCGAGCAGGGCCGTTCCGATATTCGGCAGGATGACATAGCGGAACGTCTGGAACCCGTTGGCGCCAAGATCCATCGAGGCCTCGATCAGCGAACCGGAGGTGCGCCGGAAACGTGCAACCGCGTTGTTATAGACGACCACCACGCAGAAGGTCGCGTGACCGAGCACGATGGTCCACATCGAAAACGGAATGTCGAACAGCGAGAAGGCCGAGCGCAAGGCGATGCCGGTTACAACGCCGGGCAAAGCTATGGGCAGGATGACCAGCAGCGAAATGCTTTCGCGTCCGAAGAAATGCGTTCGGCTGACAGCGGCGGCGCACAACGTTCCAAGCACGAGCGCAATCAGGGTCGCAATCGTCGCCACCTGCACGGAGAGCGCCAGCGACGACCAAACATCGGCGCGATTCCAGGTGACTTCGAACCATTGCAGCGTGAAGCCCGGCGGCGGCCATTGATAGCTCTTCTCTTCCGTCGTGAAGGCATAGACGAAGATGAGCAGGATCGGCAGATGCAGGAAGGCGAGACCCAGTCCGGCAGCAAGCTTCAATCCGAAGGAAGCGCGGTTGTTACGATCAGAGCGCATCGAAAGCCCCCTGTTTCTTGGCGATCCACAAATAAATGGCCATGATGACGATCGGCACGACGGAGAAGGCAGCCGCCAGCGGCACATTGCCTGCCGTTCCCTGCTGGGTATAGACGGCCTGCCCGATGAACAGGCGCGACGAGCCGATGATCTGCGGAATGATGTAATCGCCAAGTGTCAGCGAAAAAGTGAAGATCGATCCCGCAATGATGCCCGGCATGGCAAGCGGCATAAGCACGGTTCGGAAAGTCTGCGCCGGCGTTGCGCCGAGATCGGACGACGCCTCGACCAGATTGCCGGGCACACGCTCAAGTGCTGCCTGCGTCGGCAGGATCATATAGGGCAGCCAGATATAGACGAAGACGATGAACGTGCCGAGATAGCTGACCGACAGCGAATTGCCGCCGATGACGGGTAAGGACAGGATGCCGTCAAGCAGCCAGGACAGGTGCAGTTTTGCAAATATCCAGGTCAGGATGCCTTCCTTGGCGAGGATCAGTTTCCACGCATAGACCTTGACCAGATAGCTCGACCAGAGCGGCAGCATGATGCCGAGATAGAACAGCGCTTTCCAGCGCCCACGTGCGTAGCGGGCGGCATAATAGGCGATGGGAAAGGCGATGAAGGCCGATGCGACCGTGACCAGCGCAGCCATCGAGACGGTGCGTATGATGATGTCGAGATTGGCCGAGTTGAAGAGCTGCGCATAGGTGGCAAGCGTGAAATTATAGTCGATCAGACCGGAGAAATCATCGACCGAGAAGAAGCTCTGCAACAGAAGTGCGATCAGCGAGCCGATATAGATGATGCCCAGCCACAAAAGCGGCGGCGTAATCATGAGAAACAGCAGCAATCCCGGACGACGCCAGAACAGGTCAGAGAGGCGACCGAGCATTCCGCCGCGCTGCGGCAAGATGGAAGCCGCCGGATTGGTCCCGGAGTTCGCGAGTGTGGAAGCCTGCACGCCGGTCATGCTGCTTGATCCATATAATGAACGTCACCGGGATTCCAGACAATACGGATATCCGATCCGGTCTCGGGAACGGTTGCACCAGCAGGCAGCATGACATGCAGTCTGGCGCCTTCAGCTTCAACACCGAGACGTGTAGCGGACCCAAGGAAGCTGGCGGTTTCGATCCGCGCCGCGACCCCGACCTTATCACTCTTGTCTGCAAGGCGAATGGATTCCGGGCGGAGGCTTGCCCAACGTCGTTCGCCGCCGAATGCAGCCATAACCTCCGGCGCGACCACATTGGAGGAGCCGACAAAGTCGGCAACAAACCGGGTTTGCGGGCGGTTATATATTTCCTGTGGCGTTCCGGCCTGAACGATACGACCATTGTTGAAGACAGCGATACGGTCCGCCATGGACAGCGCTTCGCCCTGATCATGGGTCACGAAGACAAAGGTGATACCGAGCGCCTTTTGCAGGCTCTTCAGCTCTTCCTGCATCTGCTCGCGCAGTTTGAGGTCGAGAGCACCGAGCGGCTCATCGAGAAGCAGCACTTTGGGCTTATTGACGAGGGCGCGAGCCAGCGCGACGCGCTGTCGCTGTCCGCCGGAAAGCTGGCTCGGCTTGCGTGCGCCATAACCGGGCAGCTTGACCAGTTCCAGCATGTCCTCGGCGGCACGGTGTCGTTCGGTCTTTCCGGCGCCCCGTACCATCAGCCCATAGGCCACATTGTCCAGAATGCTGAGATGCGGAAACAGCGCGTAATCCTGAAAAACCGTGTTGACGTTCCGTCGATAGGGCGGAACGCCGCCAGCACTTTCGCCGAAGATCTCAATCTTGCCGTCAGTCGGCTGCTCGAAGCCTGCAATCAGCCGCAGACAGGTTGTCTTGCCAGAACCGGAAGGGCCCAGCATGGCAAAGAATTCACCGGACGCGATGGTCAAATTGACATGATCGACGGCACGGACTTCGCCGAAGTAACGGCTCACATTTTCGAAACGAACTGCTGCTGTCATGGTTCTATCCATCATGGAGCGCCAGCCTCTGTTGGCGGGCGGGCACGTCTTTCCGTTCCCTTCCTTCAACAGAAGGAAGGGCGATCTTCGAGCTTATGATAGTCGATGTCAGCGACCGCCAATGACGCCGATATAATCCGATACCCAGCGATGATAGGGCACGCATTCGCCCTGGCTTTCGCATTTGGCTGTCGGCGTGCGCCAGAAGCTGATCTTGGCGAAATTATCGAAGCCGTTGGTCGCGCAGCCTTCGTCGGTCAGGAGCGCATTACCCTTGCAGGCTGCCGGAACCGACGGTACCGCACCGAACCAGGCTGCGGCATCGCCCTGAACTTTCGGTTTTAGCGAATGCTCGAACCACTTATAGGCACAATTGGGGTGCTCGCTATCCACATGCAGCATGGTGGTGTCGGCCCAGCCGGTCGCACCTTCCTCCGGGAAAGTCGAGCCAATCTTTGCGTTTTCCGATTTCAGAAGATTGACCTGGAACGGCCATGAGCCGGAAGCCACGACACCTTCATTCTTGAAATCGTCAATCTGGATCATGGCGTCATGCCAATAACGGCTGACGAGCTTGCGCTGTCCACGCAAGAGATCAAGTGCTGCCTTATACTGGTCTTCATTGAGTTCGTACGGATTCTTGATACCAAGTTCCGGCTTGTGCTTCATGAGATAGAGGGCGGCGTCCGCAATATAGATTGGGCCGTCATAGGCCTGCACGCGGCCCTTGTTGGACTTGCCATCCGGCAGGTTCTGTTCTTCGAACACCACGTTCCAGCTCTTCGGCGCTTCGTCCTTGAAGACGTCGGTGTTGTACATCAGCACATTCGGCCCCCAGAGATAGGGCACACCGTAATGCACGTCCTTGACGGTGAACCACGGCGCATTTTGCAGCCGTTCGTCTACGGTCTTCCAGCTTGGGATAAGGTCAGTATTGATCGGCTGAACACGCTTTCCAGCCACGAGGCGGAGAGAGGCGTCACCGGAAGCGGTGACCAGATCGAAGCCGCCTTCATTCATCAGCGCGACCATTTCATCGGAAGTGGCGGCGGTCTTCACGCTGACCTTGCAGCCGGTTTCCTTCTCGAAATCCGTAACCCAGTCGTAGTTCTTGTCGGTCTCGCCGCGTTCAATATAGCCCGCCCAGGCCACGATGCTCAGCGCGCCTTCACCTTCGCCGATCGCTTTCAGCGGTTCGGCGGCGATGGCCTGCGTCGCAAAGCTTGCGACAGCCATCAAAGCGGTACAGGATTGCAGAATCTTTTTCATCGACCACTCCCGTTTTTTCACATTCAGTGATTTTGTTCCCGGAACGGATCGTGTGCTGAAACCTTGCCTTTCGCAAATTCATTTATCGAAAAGCTGATATCGGTTTTCCCGATATCGAAGACTAACGCAGTCTGCCGGAACGGGCCGCTTCGGCAATGCCAATAAAGTCACGCGCGGATTGGGGCAGGCTCGATCCCTTGCGCCAGGCCATGCCGACCTGCACGACAGGCAGTGACCCAGAGACATCGCGGCTTTCGATCCGATCACCTTCCAGCGACCATGGGCGATAGACGAGATCGGGAAGGAGCGCGATGCCTGCACCGGTGGCTACCAAACTGCGCACGGCTTCCACTGAACGCGTGCGAAAAGCCACATGCGGACGGGCGCCGAGGGCGGCCAGAAGCTTGCCGGTATTTTCCTCGATTTCATCAACCGTCAGCATGATCAGAGGTTCCTTCGCGATATCGCTTACCGAAATGCTGTCCGTCGGGACCAGCGGATGGCCCAGAGGCAGCCACAGCCGATAGGGCGAGGTTTCGAGAATTTCCGCGTGAAGTGCCATACGGTCCCGGAGATTGGAGATAACCATCACTGCCACATCCAGTTCACCACCGACCAGGAGATGTTCAAGATAGGAACCATTATCCTCAATGGCGCTGATTTCAACGCCGGGAAAAGCCCGGCGATAGCGGGCAAGCAGGTCCGACAGCACATAACCCGCGACGAGCGAGGTGACGCCGAGATTGAGTTTACCTTTTTCCTGAATGCGATTGTCCGTGAAGGAGCGGCGGGCATCCGATACGTCTGCCAGAATTTTCGTTGCGTGGCGCAAAAACTGATGACCGTTATGTGTAACGGTAAGGCCGCGAGGGTGCCGTTCGAAAAGCTCTACATTCAGGTCCGTCTCAAGTTCTTTGACGGCTTCTGTAACGGACGATTGGGAAATGGATAGTTTCTGCGCCGCACGGGTCACAGACCCCTGTTCGGCCACAGCGATGAAGTATTGTAACTGCCGCAGGGTAAACGCCATTTTTTCAATTAAGCAAGCGCGCACTGCTATTGCAATAGGGACTGAGTACGAAGCCTAATCGTACCGTCCATACACCGGTCAGTTACGGTCGAGGAAGCATCCATCTGGATGAAAATAATCGAAGCTTCCGTTCCAAATCGCACTTCGCTTCGATGAGAATATCGGCTCACAACCAAGTCGATTTATAATTTACAATTATCTTCCATATACCATAATATCTATCATTAAATTACTTTGATAATCAAAATAGTTTTGAATGTAATATTATCTTATTTAACTATGATAAAATATTCGCCCATACTTCTGCTATATTCAGTAGGAGGACATGCGATGCCGAAGATCGTTGGAACCAATGATGCCGATACTATAGTTGGCACGGAAGAGAATGACCGCATCTGGGCCCTTGCGGGAAATGACATCGTCGACGGAGGTCTTGGTAGCGATATCATCGACGGCGGTGCGGGCGATGACGTCCTGACAACAACATGGCGCAATGTGCCGGAGTTCGATGAATTAAACGGCGCCAGCGGCAACGACCGCCTCATATTCAATTTTTCGGGCGGTGCGGCAAGAGGTGGTGAAGGGGTTGATACGCTCGTTACCGATTTATCCAATCGTTCAGACTCAGTTGCGTTTAACGCAATGCAGGGACATGCCTATTGGGGAGATGGCAGCTCAAGCTTTGATCACCTCTACTTCACCGATCTGGAACGCCTCAACCTCAAGACCGGCGCGGGCAATGATACTATAGATGCTACGGGCTTCCAGTTTGCCAACATACATGCAGGCGCGGGCAATGATTATGTGCGAGGCGGTACTGGCAACGACCAGATAACCGGTGGAGCGGGCCACGACAATCTACTGGGCGGGGATGGTGACGACCAGATCAAGGGCGGCAGCGGTGATGATGTGATCGACGGCGGTAATGGCAATGACACGCTGTCCGGTAATGATGGCAACGATAAGCTCAGCGGCGGCAGGGGAAACGATACCCTGATGGGCGACGAAGGTAACGACACGCTGAATGGAGGAGATGGCAATGACCGTCTCTACGGCGGAGCTGGAACCGACATATTATTGGGTGGAGCAGGCGACGACTATTTACAGAACACGGACACGGACGGCGATATCTTGTTTGGAGGCGACGGAAACGACTACTTCACCGCAGGATCAATAGACAGTGGCTATAGTGGCTATTGGTTTGAAATGCACGGCGGTGCCGGAAACGACACGTTTTCGATCTATTCGGATGGAGGACTTGGCACCATTGATGGAGGCGACGGTATTGATACATTGGCCGTCACTTTCGACGATGTGGCAGCCGGTTTCAAGTTCGACGCCGCCGACTATACCTCGACCGAGGTGTTCAACATCAGTGTCATCTCCGCCTATCAGGGTGCTCAGGTATTCGGCGGAAACGGCGATGACCGCATCGTCAGCATCGAGAGTTATCGTGAAGGTTTGAGTGGGAACGATACCTATAATGGTCGCGGGGGCAACGACGTGATCCATGGAGCGTTTGGGCTGGACAGCCTTCTCGGTGGCGAGGGCGATGATAAACTGTACGGTGGCGCAAGCTCTGACCGGTTATTGGGCGGAACCGGTGCAGACACTCTCAGCGGTGGAACTGAAGCCGATACATTCATTTGGGACAATGCATCACTGCAATCCAACGATATTGATCACGTCACCGACTTTGATGTCCAAGGTGGCGATGTGCTTTTGTTCCGGGATACTGAGGTCATAACTGATTTCGCCAGCTTCGTCGCGGCGTCAGTTGATACACCAGACGGTGTTTTCGTCAGCATCGATGGCGCAACGAATGGGATTGTAATTGAAGGTGTCTTGCTGAGCGAGTTGACGTCCGACGACGTTTTGTTCAGCTGAATTGAACTGGCATTGTGCCGTCCGGCATATGTTTCATCACCAGCGTCAATCCAATAAAGTGGACTGACGCTGGTGGTGACCATTTAAAGATGGTCGCGCGGAATAGTCTGGTTCCATTCGCGGATTTTGACCGTCTCGCCATTTTCCTTCGCCGTCAGTACGCCGGAAATGTAGAAACTCTCAGCATCTGAATGCATCTTCGTGATGCTTTTGATGTCGATCATCCAGCCTTCACGACCCATCTGATAGGCCTGTGTCAGCACATAGGATGCCGACAGCGGGTCATTGTCATTGACGCGCAGCTCGCGCTTGAGACTGTGGCTCAACTGTGTGTCGAGATCGTCAAAGCGCAAGATACCTTCGCCGAACAGACCGCCGATGCCTTCCGTCACATAGAGCGTTTCGCCGGTGACGTGATCCTGTTCGGTCCAGCGGCGTACGCTGCCCGGATCAAGCTGGGTCATCGGTGTTGCCGGGCCATGCGCTGGCTTCTGGAAGCAAACCTTCGCATCGTCAGCAGACGGCAGGCGCACGGGCAGATCGAGAAACGATGTGGCGGTGTCGAGCGTCAGCATCACGCGCTTTGGCGATGGCCAGACCATCGGCCAGTAACCCGTTGCAACCGAAAGACGGATGCGATGGCCCTTCTTGAAGCTATAGCCACTATCGTTGAGCTTGATCGCGATTTCATAGGTCTTGCCCGGCACCAGCATTTCCGGCTTGTCATGGCCGTTGATGTGGTTGAGGTTGAAGACCTGATAGCTGACGCGAGTGATGCGGCCATCCGGCAGAACGTCGCTCAGGCGCAGCGAAACCTGTGCAACCGGTTGATCAACGGTAAATGTCAGGCGAGCAACCGGCGCACCCAGAATTTCAAGATCTTCGGTCAGGACGGGTGTGTCGAAGTTGAGCGAGCCGCCATCGTCAAGACGCTGATCGGTCGGGTGTTCGCCGGGGCAACCCGTTGCCATCCATTCGCCGCCAGCCTTACCGTGGCTGTTTGGCGAGGAAATCGAAAGCACAGCCTTGGCGGCATCGGCCTTGCCCAGCGTGAAATCTGCACCAAGCGCGAAGGACTTAGGCGTGATTTCCGTCGACGGCCAGTTCTGTTCGCCAACCCAGCGTCCATTGGTGAAGTAGCGGGAGCCAGTCGGCTCGATGGTGTCGCAGACATAGGCGCGCAGCTTCGGCTCGTCCATGATGCCGGTGTCTTTGCCCTTGAGCCACTGGTCCCACCAGCGCACTGCTTCCTGCAGGAAGCCGATTGCCGGACCCGGCAGGCCGTCCTGCGGATAGACGTGACCCCAAGGGCCGATAATGCCGCGCGCAGGAACCTGCAGGTTTTCGAGCAGGCGCGGAACAGCATTGGTGTAACTGTCGGCCCATGCGCCAATGGCGAGAACCGGGCACTGGATTGCTGACCAGTCTTCGCAGACCGAGCCATGCTTCCAGTATTCATCGTAATGCTGGTGTTCAAGCCAGAGCGCCGGGAAGAATGGCAGGCGTTCCAGACGTTCAATCCATGCATCGCGCCAACCGGCACCCACAATCGCCGGATCGAGCGGACGCGACTGATAGGCGAGCATGATGGTGCCCCACCAGAGATTATCATTGAGCAGCAGGCCGCCCATGTAGTGGATGTCGTCGCGGAAACGGTCGTCGGTCGAATAGGCGGTGATGATCGCCTTCAATGCTGGTGGACGGCAGGCTGCGACCTGAAGGCCGTTGAAGCCCCCCCAGCTCTTGCCCATCATGCCGACATTGCCGCTGCACCATGGTTGCTCAGCGATCCAGGCGATGACTTCCAGCGCGTCATCCTGTTCCTGCTGGATGTATTCGTCAGCCATATGTCCATCGGATTCGCCCGTACCACGCATGTCGACACGGATCGCGGCATAGCCGTTCTGTGCGAAATAGCCATGCATTGGCTCATCGCGGCCACGGGTGCCATCACGCTTGCGGTATGGAATATATTCGAGCACGGCAGGAACGGGATTTGCCTCAGCGCCTTCAGGCAGCCACAGGCGCGCGCCAAGACGGGTGCCATCTTTCAGAGTGATCCACAGGTGCTCGGTGATATTGACGGTCATGATCGGTTCCAATTTCAATAAAGAGGAGCCGGTGCGGCATTAGCGCCGCATCGGTAGTTTAGCTGGCGGCGCGAGCCTTGAGTATGTCGTCCAGCCAGTCGCGGCGCAGCTCCGGAACGGATGTGATGAGCTGCTCCGTATAGGGCTCGTAAGGCGGTTCGAAGATTGCCTTCGTGGTGCCGGTTTCGACCACCTTGCCCTTCTGCATCACCATGGTGCGGTCGGCGAGCCGACGGACGACGCCAAGGTCGTGGGTGATGAAGAGATATGACACGTGCAATTCGTCCTGCAACTTGCGCAGAAGTCTGAGAATTTCCTCAGCCACGAGCGGGTCAAGCGCCGAGGTGACTTCATCGCAGATGATAAGATCAGGCTTTGCTGCCAGCGCGCGGGCGATACACACGCGTTGTTTCTGTCCGCCTGAAAGTGCGCCCGGAAGGCGGTTCGCAAAGTCGGCAGGCAGGCCGATCAGTTCAAGCAGACGCTGGACCTCGATCTCGCGCTGGTCCTCATTCATGCCGAAATAGAACTTCATCGGACGACCGATGATCTCACCAACGGTCTGGCGTGGGTTCAATGCCACGTCCGGAAGCTGGTAAACCAGCTGAATGCGGCGCAGTTCTTCGCGCGAGCGCTTTTTGTAGTTCGCTTCCAGCCGCTGCCCGGCAAGCGTGATGATACCGCTTGAGTGTGGCGGCAGGCCTGCAATAATGCGCGCAAGCGTTGATTTTCCGGAACCGGATTCACCCACGACCGCAAGCGTTTCGCTGCGACGGATGTAGCAACCCACATCGGTCAGGACGAGCTTCTTGCCGTAATAGGCGGTTGCGTTTTTCACTTCGAGCAGGATTTCGCCGGTCTTGTGTTCGGCCTGTTCGCCCGAAATGCTCGATTCACGCTCAGACACCAGACGCTGGGTATAGTCCTGCTTTGGCGCTTCGAGAATTTCTTCTGCAGAACCAAGCTCGACCATTTTGCCGTGACGCAGAACCATGATGCGGTCGGCAATTTGGGCCACGACTGCAAGGTCATGCGTGATGTAAAGAGCGGCAGTGTTGTAACGCTGGATCAGGCTGCGCAGGAGTGCCAGCACTTCGATCTGGGTCGTGACGTCCAGCGCGGTTGTCGGCTCGTCCAGCACCAGAATATCCGGGCGGCAGGACATGGCCATGGCGACCATGGCACGCTGCAACTGACCACCGGAAACCTGATGCGGATAGCGATCACCAAAAGTGTCGGCATCCGGAAGCTGCAATGTATGCAGCAGTTCCAGCATCCATGCCTTGGCTTCTGCCTTGGTCATCAGGCCATGATAGAGCGGGCCTTCCATGATCTGATCGCCAATGCGGTGCGCCGGATTAAACGACGCCGCCGCACTTTGTGCCACATAGGCGATGCGTGCGCCGCGCGCCTTTTCACGGGTCTCGCGGGTGCCATCCATCAGCGAAATATCGTCAACGACAACTGTGCCTTCAGCGATCCTGCAGCCGCCACGGCCATAGCCCATCGCGGCAAGGCCAATGGTGGATTTGCCTGCGCCGGACTCGCCAATAAGGCCAAGCACTTCGCCACGCTTCAGCGTCACATCGACATGATCGACAAGCGTTGCGTCATTGGGTGCTTTGACGACGAGGTCGGAGATTGAAAGAACGATATCCTTGCTCATCGATCAGCTCCCTGCGTGGTCGTGCGTCCGGCCAAAAGCCAGTCAACGACGAGGTTGACGCCAACGGTGAGGATGGCGATTGCAGCCGCCGGAAAAAGCGGTGCGTAGAGGCCGTAGAGAATAGCCTGCTGGTTGTCCTTCACCATGCCGCCCCAGTCCGCGAATGGCGGCTGAATGCCAAGGCCAAGGAACGACAGACCGGCCACGAAAAGGAAGGTGAAGCAAAAACGCAGGCCGAATTCCGCAATCAGCGGCGGCAGCGTATTCGGCAGGATTTCACGCCAGATCAGCCAGCCGAGACCTTCGCCACGAAGACGGGCGGTTTCAGCATATTCCAGCACATTGACGCCCTGCGCCACGATGCGTGCTAAGCGGAACACGCGGGTGGAATCAAGCAATGCGATGGTGATGATCAGAACCGGCAGTGACGAGCCGAGCGCCTGCAGGATGACGAGCGCCGAAATGAGCACGGGAATGCACATGACGGTATCGACGATGCGCGAAAGGATCGTATCGACCCAGCCGCCGAAGATGGCTGCAAGGAAGCCGAGCGGTACTCCAACGCTGAACGACAGGAGCGACGCTGCGAGCGAGACGCCGATCGACATCTGCGCACCGAAGAGCAAGCGCGAGAGCATGTCGCGACCATTCTGATCGAGACCGAACCAGAACTGTGCCGATGGCGGATCAAACGGTGCACCAACGATTTCTTCCTGACCATAAGGCGCGATTAGCGGGCCGAACAGAAACATCAGGAGGCAGAGCGTGACGATCGCAAGACCGACCCACGCCGTCAGGGGAATAGACTTTTTCATCGGGGGTGCCTCAGACGCGGATTGAGCGCGATGGCAGCGACATCGGCGATGATATTGAGAATGACATAGGCCGCGCCAAAGACGAGGGCCGCAGCCTGCACGAGCGGAAGGTCACGCTTGGAAACGGCGTCAACCATGAAGCGGCCAAGGCCGTTATAGTTGAAAACAGCTTCGACAAGCACCACACCGGTGATGAGGTATGCGATGTTGAACGCCACCACATTGACGATAGGCGCCGCCGCATTGGGCAACGCGTGCTTGGTCACAACGCGCTTGGTGCGAAGTCCTTTGAGATATGCCGTTTCGACATAGGCCTGATCCATCACCGACAAAACGGCCGTGCGGGTCATGCGCATCATCTGCGCGACCGTCACGAGAACCAGCGTCAGTGCGGGCAGGGCCGTGGCCTGAATCCATTCGAGGAAGGTCATGCCTTCATAGGTGTCGGCGAGGCTTGGCAGCAGGTTGAAGCGGATCGACAGGAACAGGATCAACAACAGGCCGAGGAAATATTCGGGCAGAGAAACGAAAGCCAGCGCCACAATGTTGATAACACGGTCGAAAATACCGCCGCGTTTGACCGCGGTGACAAGGCCGAGAAGGATGGCGATTGGAACGCTGACGACCGCGGCAAAGGCTGCCAGTGCCATCGTATTCCAGAAACGTGGCCAAAGCAGTTCTGCAACCGGCTGCTGATTGGCAAGCGAGGTGCCAAGATCACCGGTCACGAAACCTGCAAGCCACGCGAAATAGCGTGCGAGGACCGGTTGATTGAGACCGAGGCTTTCGCGCAGCGTGGCAAGCGCTTCCGGCGTGGCATTCTGACCGAGAATGGCGGACGCCACATCACCCGGCAGGATCTGCGTGCCGGCGAAAATCAACGCCGACACGAGGAACAGCGTGAGGAGCCCGAGCCCCACACGCTTGAGAATTAGAACGAACATTATGCTTCCAGCCAGACTTTTTCGGCAAGGCGCGCACCCATCAGATTGAACATCGGATGCGTGGTGACGCCCTTGAGCTTCTTGGAGGTGGCGTCGAGATAGTCGCCGAACATTGGGATAAGCGCGCCGCCATCATTGCTGATCATGGCCTGCAGCTCGGCATAGATTTCCTTGCGCTTGGCCTGATCGAGCATTGCACGGGCTTCGAGCAATTTGGCGTCAAAGTCAGCGCTCTTCCAATGTGTATCGTTTTGCGAAGCGTTGGATGCATAAGCGACCGACAGGGCCTGATCAGCAGTCGGGCGACCACCACGATAAGACATGCAGAACGGTGCCTTCATCCAGACATTGTCCCAATATCCGTCGGCCGGCTCACGCTTGATATCGATCTCTATCCCTGACTTGGCTGCAGCAGTGCGGAAGATCGCGGCTGCATCGACGGCGCCAGTGAAGGCTGCGTCAGAAGCCGAAAGCTGGATTTTCAGTGAATCCATGCCAGCCTGCTTCAGATAGAACTTTGCCTTTTCCGGATCATAGGCACGCTGCGGCAGTGCAGCGTCGAAGAACGGGTCGGTGCTCGGGATCGGATTGTCGTTACCCAAGCGTCCGTAGCCGCGCAAGGCTGTCTTGAGCAGTTGCTCCCGGTCGATGGCGTGCTTGACGGCAAGGCGAACATTGTTGTCGGTGAACGGCGCCTGCGTGCAGTCCATCAGGAAGGAGAAATGCTGGCCGCCAGACGACTGGACGATGTTGAGGTTCGGATTGCGCTTGAGCAGATCGACCGTCTTGAAATCAAGCTGGTTGATAGCGTGAACCTGACCGGACATCATGGCGTTGGTACGGGCCGACACATCATTGATGACGATGACTTCAACTGCATCGACCCAGGCCGTATTGGGCTTCCAGTAGCTTTCATTACGCGTGAAACGCGAACGCACGCCCGGCTGGAAACGCTCGAAGACAAAAGGACCGGTGCCGACCGGCTTGTTGAAATCGGTCCAGTCCTTGGGAACCACGAGGAAGTGATAATCGGACAGGATGTAAGGCAGATCGGCGTTGCCGCTCGTCAGCGCAATCTTGACTGTAGCGGCATCAACCTTGACGACATCGGTAAATTCCGAAGCGAGCGAACGAGCACCGGATGTGGTTTCGCCGCGATGCAGGTTGATCGAATAGATGATATCGTCAGCGTCGAGCGTCTTGCCATTGTGGAAGGTCACGCCCTGACGAACCTTGAAGGTCCATTCCTTGGCGTCGGCAGACGGTTCCCAGCTTTCAAACAGCTCAGGCACAGCCTTGTTGTTGGCGTCGATTTCGACAAGGCCGTTCATCAGCATGTAAGCCTGATTGACCGGAACCCAATCCTTCAGCAGGCGCGGATCGAAATTGTCTGTGGTAGAGCCGCCTCCAATGCCGAGCTTGAGCACTCCGCCTTTCTTTGGTGTGCCATCACCTTCTGCGGCCATTGCAGAATTGATAAGGCCACTCATGCCACTTGCCGCAACAAGGCCAAAGCCGGCTGCGCCCGACATGAAAGAGCGGCGTGTCAATTGAAACTGGCTTTTTTGCTCAGGCATTCTGTACCCCTGTGTTTAAGTCATAGCTTATTGGCTTTTGCGGGTGGGGTAGCTCACCGGACCCCTTATTTTCAAGGGTTGATGTCGAATTTCTGGGTATGACTTTTGTGCATACCCCCATGCGAAATGTGTGTCTTGGCATTTGCGCGAACAGGAATAAAGGAGCGTTCAACAGTGATGGCAGGGGTGCTTTTCGTTCAGGAAAGCAATCCCCGCTTTTTCAGATTTTGATGATCCTGGAGATCGAAAATGGGTTTGCCGGATGTGATCGGCTTGGTGGGCGCGTTCTTTTACCTTCTGGGCTATGCGCTGATTCAATTGCGTATTTTTTCCGTCGATGATCCGGTCATTCCGTTGCTGAATGTTTTGGGCGGGGTCGCGCTGATCTATTCGCTTGCCTGGAATTTCAACCTCGGCTCCTTCATCTCACAGGTTGCCTGGCTGATAATCACCGTTATCGGATACATCCGTTTCCGCATGGTTGCGCGTCGCCGCGTCGCTCTTCCGCAGGAATGATATGTTTAACAGATCCGATCATCTTTATGTGATTGGATCTGTTCCATTGCTTGCTATCAGCCAGTCGGACACTTCCCGCACGATTTTGCGCTGGTGACGATCAGCTGGTCGCATGAGATAGAAATAGGCGTCCGACCGCATCATGTGGCTGTGCGCCGGGACCAATGTTCCGCTCGCAAGCTGCTCCTTGATAAGCCAAGTCCAGCCAAGCGTGATACCGATGCCCTGCGTTGCGGCGGCAACACAAAGACCATAGTCACCGAGCCGCCATTCCAGTGCACCGGCTGGACGAGAAAGTCTGGCATCATGCCACCATTCCGGCCAACCCTGCCACTCGCGCATTGTATCTTCGATGGCGAGCAGAACCGGTGCCTCCTGTTCCATGATGCCGGGCACGCCTGGCGCTGAGACGGGTACGACTTCCTCCCGGCCCAGCACGGTCAGATTGACCCCGATAGGCCGCTCCTTGCGATAGAATAGCGCAAGATCAAACTCGTCCAGGCGCAGATGTGCCACGTCATCCGTTACACGCAACCGGATTTCGATTCCGGGAATTTCCGCCTTCAGCCTGCCTATTCGCGATAGGAACCACTGGTCGGCAATCCCGCGTGAACAGGCGATCGTGATTTGTCGCGGCCCAATCCATGCCCGCAAGCCGTCTGTGACAGCGCTCAGATCGCCCAGAAGTCGGCTTACCTCCGAGGCATAGCTCTCCCCGATAGCAGTCAACTGCACGCCGACAGGCAGACGATTGAACAGTTTCGAGCCTATGAAGGCTTCCAGCTTGCCAATCTGCCGACTGACGGCGCTTTGGGTGAGGCCGAGCTCCAAACCTGCGCGAGAGAAACTCCCGAGCCGAGCCGCACTGTCGAAAACTACCAGCGCGTTGAGCGGCGGCATGGATTGACGACCGACTGCCAAAGTTTATTTCTCCCGTTTCTCAGAAGGCATGCATCTTTTTATGGTTTAGGTTTTCTGTATCGGGTCCTTGTCAGTCAAGCCCCTCCGATGGATTATCTCGTCACGGATTTTTTGCCGATGAATGCGAGTTCTAGAAATCCAATAGAAGTCAGTCGAACTTACGCGAAAAGCGAATAGTGTCACCCACTTCTTCAATCTGCCTGGAATGATTGAAAGCCGGAATGGTTTTCAGACTAAAGGTCGATCCAATTTTACTTGGCTAGTTTTACTTGGCTAGTTTGATTTGGCTAATTTGGTTTGGAAAGTAACCTGAGAAAAAAGCCGCCCCCGATGAGGGATGCGAGCAACCCGGCAGACATGGGCCACGGATAAGCGAGATTGCGCCCAAGCCAATCCGCAAAAACGAGCAGCAATGCGCCGAGCAGAGCGCTGGCGAGCAGGCGCATCGTCACGCTTCTGAACCCGAGCAGGGCAGCAAAATGCGGCACCATAAGACCGATGAAACTGACAGGCCCAATGGTGATCGTTGCCGCTGTTGTTCCAACACCTGCAAGAGCAAGAAGGATCGCGCGGCTTGACGAGACTTTGAGGCCAACAGCGCGCGCTGTCACATCGCCCAACGGAAAGAGGTCGAGTGGGCGCCTGAAAAGAAGAGCCGCAAGCAGAACGATAATCGCGCAGATGCAAACCAAGGCCGCATCATTCCAGCCGATATTGCCCATGGAACCGGAAAACCAGTTCAGGAGGCCAGCTACACGTGGATTGCCGCTGGCAAGAAGCAGGATCATCAGAGCATGGAACATGCTTCCCAAGCCGACGCCGACAAGAAGAACACGCTCTGGCTGGAACGCCATACGCCAGCCGATCCCGGCAATGGCGCTGAGCACCACCAAAGCACCGATGGTGGCAACCACAAGCTTGGAAAGGCCGCTTGCATCGCCAATGAAGAGCACTGCGATTGCAAGCCCGAAGCCCGCGCCATAACCAATGCCAAGCAAGTCGGGACTGGCCATCGGGTTTCGGAGCGTACCCTGTAGAACAAGGCCCGCAACCGCAAGACATATGCCTGCGCCGGCCGCCGTAAAAATACGTGGCACACGCCACCATGTTACGGCCTCTGGTGCGCCAAGGCTCCAGCCTTCAGGTGTTTTCGACACCAGCGCCGATATGATCATGCAAAGGGCAAGAGCGCATGAAAGCGCTAAAAGCAGGTGCAGCGGTTTCTTGATCTGCTCTCTCGCCGGGGTGATTGCCTGCGTTGAAGGCACAGCAGGCAGACGAACGCGGCTTGCCAGAATGACAAGAATTGGTCCTGTGAAAAGGCCTGCAGCGGCACCCGCGGGAATGTTGCCGACGAAAGGCGCTATGGCCCGCAGCAGCTGATCGATACCGACCAGCAGCAACGCACCAAGCAAGGCCGACCATAAGAGCCTGCGCCCATCCTGTCCGGGCGCAAAAGTGCGTGCAAGATTTGGTGCGGCAAGTCCGATCATACCAATCAGTCCAAGACTGCTGGTGATAACCGCAGCCATCGCCGCTGCGGCAGCAAGCAGAACCAGCCGCATCATTGCTGGCGAAATACCGAGTCCCTTTGCCTGATTATCGCCAAGCGAAAGAAGATTGAGCGGCCGTTGCAGGATGAAGATAAGCGCTGCAAGCGGCAGGAGACGCGGGAGAAGATAAAGGCAGACTTCCCAGCCACCTTGCTGCAGGGAACCTGCCTGCCAGGTCAGCAGGTTGATGAGGTAATCATGATTGAAGAGTACGAGCAGGCTGAAGATTGCATTGCAATAAAGCCCGACCATCAAGCCGGCCAGCACGACAGTTGTCGATGAAAACCGTCCGCGAGAGGCGATAAACAGCGAAAGGCTGAGTGCCAGTCCAGCACCGATGAGCGCGATGGCTTCGTTGCCCGCCATCCATAGGCCGGGTGCGAAAACCAGCGTGAAAGCCAGTGCAATCTGCGCGCCGGAGGCAACACCAAGAAGTCCGGGTTCAGCCAGCGGATTGCGCAGAACGGTTTGAAACACTGCGCCGCCAAGCCCGAGCGCACCACCCACAAGCAGGCCAACCGCAAGACGCGGCAGAAAGCTGTAATAACCGATCACATGGCGTGGATCGTCCAGATTGGGAGCTGCCACGATGCGCAGCCATTCCGCAGGCGCAGCAATGCTGAGAAAGCCCTGAACAATGAGCGACAATACAAATGCGACCGACAAACCCAGCATTGCCCAGCGCAGCGGGGAAGCTCGCGTGCGGCCGTGGGTTACTTCAACGCTGCTCACGCCATGTTCTCCAATGCCGAGGCGATGAGATCCGCCAGATGGGCCGCAGAAGGTACACCGCCAAAAGGATGGAATTGATTGAGCCATGCCACGCGCCCGTCGCGCACTGGTCGGAGCAATTTCCACATCGTGTTCTGTTGTAAGGAGCGTTCGGTCTGAACCCGCTGCGAAGGAATATCCACGACGAGAAACGCCGCATCAGCGCTTTCCATCAGCCGATCAAGTCCGACACGCGCCATGCCGGTTCCATTGACCGGGCCTTCCCAGACATTGGAAAGTCCGAGTTTTCGCAACACGGCATCGGGAAGCGTGCCTTCGCCATACATGGTCATTTCACGCCCGCCGATATCAGGCAGCATGATACCCACCGCATAATCATGCTTCGAGACAGTCTCGCGCGCCTTTGCAAAACGGCTTTCCGCGTCCTCAACCACAGAAGACGGCACGGAAGGCGAAACACCGCATAAGTCCGCGACGCGGTTCAGTATCTCGATCGCCAGCCGGTATCGTTCGACATTCGGCGTTGTGATGCTCGGCACCAGCTCGACACGCGCAACATCCGCGATGCGCGGCGTCATCACGAGATTATAGTCCGTTGCGATCACAAAATCGGGCTTCAGCGCTGCAAGGGCTTCAAGATTGATCTCCCAGAACGGCCCGACATCAACGACCGTTTCCGGTAAAACCGGTGCCGCCATGCGCTGACGATAGAACGCTGTATCGGAAAGCCCTACGGGAACAATACCGAATGAAAGCATGGCTTCTGCCGCTGCCCAGTCGATCGCCACCACACGTGGAGGAGATGCGGCGGCGGCTCTGAAACCAAAGCCAGAAAGCCCCGCGCAAAGCGCGAGGCCCGAACCGAACATTATCTGGCGACGTGTCAGCAAAACGCTCGCCTCAGAAACTGACCTTCACACGGCCTATGACCGAGCGGCGATCGCCTTCGTAGCAGCTGAACGCATCCTCGCAGGTGGTGAAATACTTCTTGTCAAACAGGTTTGTGGCATTCACCTGGAAGGTCATGTCCTTGTACTTGTAGCTCACACCGGCATCGACGAGTGTTCGGCCATCGACCTTGATCGTATTGGCTTTGTCGCCATAGCTTGCACCCACATAACGCACGCCGCTACCAAGGCTGAGGCCTTCAAGCATGCCGCTGTTGAACGTGTAATTGAGCCATGCCGAAGCCTGGTGTTCCGGCACCATCGTCACCTGCTTGCCGATAAACGCCGCAGCATCTTCGGTGATTTCCGCCTTGGTATAGGTGTAGGAACCGACGAAATCCCAGCCATAGCTCAGATCGACCTTGCCTTCGAGTTCCAGCCCGCGCGAATGCACCTCGCCCGTCGCCTGTGGCCCATCGATATAGCTGTAGGAAACGACATTCGATTTCACGATGTCGAACCACGCCAGCGTGAACAGCGCGTCGATTTCCTTTGGCTGATATTTTACGCCGACTTCCCACTGACGGCCTTCCGACGGATCGAAAGTGTTGCCGCTGTTATCCGCGCCGAGATTGGGCACAAAGGATTCCGAATAGCTGACATAGGGCGCGATGCCCCATGGCGTCACATAGGTGATACCCGCGCGACCGCTGAATTTCCCAATGCTCTGATCTGTATCACTGGAATCGAGACGATTATGGCTGTTGAGGTCCAGCCAGTCATAGCGCCCGCCCAAAGTGACAATCCAGTTGTCGTTGAACTTGATCTGATCCTGCGCATAAAGCCCGGTCTGATTGTATTTCTGGCGATAGCTTTGCGTTACCGTCGTCGGAACAGAAATCGGAATACCATAAGACGGATTGAACGGGTTCAGCGTTGGGGCCGGATCACGATACTGCGTCACATCGGAATCCGAATAGGAGTAATCAAGGCCGAACAGTGCCTGATGGGAGATGTTGCCGGTTTCAAATTCCGCAATGGCCTGATTGTCGACCACCAGCCCGCTCATATTCTCATCGAAGCGACGCGCCTGACGCGTGATCCCGGTCGGCCCGAGCCCAAGCGCCAGCACATTGTCGAGCAGGAAGCTGACCTGTCCGTAGCGAAGGTTCTGCTTCACCGTCCAGGTGTCGTTGATATGATGTTCAAACTCATAGCCGATGCTGCCCTGCTTCTGGACGCTGCGGTTGAAATCAGGATCACCAACCAGAATATTGGGGTAATTCGGATAAAGGCTGCTGATCGTCGCAGGCAGCACGCTGCCGCCACTATCGTCGCGCAGCAACTGGCCCGAAACCGTCAACGACGTATCCGCATCGGGTGCCCAGGTGAGCGAAGGCGCGATCATGTAGCGATCGTCCTTGACCTCGTCGCCATTGGAATATTCGAACTGCGTGTTGCCCTTGCGAACCACGCCGACCAGACGATAGAGCAGTGTCTTGTCTTCATTGACCGGCCCGGTCAGGTCGACGCCAATCTGCTTGCGATTGAAACTGCCATATTCGACCGATGCTTCATGCGAAGCTTCAGCCTGCGGCTTCTTGGTAACGCGATTGACCAGACCGCCAGCATCGCTCTGTCCGTAAAGCGACGAAACAGGACCACGCAGCACTTCGATGGAATCCAGTTCGTACGGATCGGTACGGAAGAAGGTGTAGGAATTGGAGAGCTGACGCAGGCCGTTCTGATAGGAACTGGTCGACTGCGCGTTGAAACCGCGCATGAAAATCCAGTCATAGCCTTTTGGGTCCGGACCGTAGGTTTCAATGCTTACGCCGGGGACATAACGCAGCATTTCCGTGACGCTTTGCGCATTCTGCATCTCGATCTGCTTGCGGCTGACAACAGATACTGACTGCGGCACCTCGATAAGCGGCGTATTGGTCTTGGTGGCTCCGCCAGAGCTTTCAACGACAACGCTCCTCGACGTGTCGCTGCCACTATTGCCTTCAACGGTAATCGTATCGAGGAGCAAAGACCCATCAGGAGCAACCGCGCCAGCATCGACTGATTGCTGCGCCGATATCGTGACGGTATTGCCGCGCAAACTATATGTGAGGCCAGAACCGGAGAGAATCCGGCCTAGTGCTTCCGAACGTGTCAGCGAACCTTGTGCACCGCCGGAGTTC
Organism: Brucella lupini; assembly: GCF_002252535.1. Taxonomy (NCBI): domain Bacteria; kingdom Pseudomonadati; phylum Pseudomonadota; class Alphaproteobacteria; order Hyphomicrobiales; family Brucellaceae; genus Brucella; species Brucella lupini. The sequence continues at coordinate 139,454 of NZ_NNRN01000057.1, read as the reverse complement.
TTGCCGCGCACAATATTTGCGTCAAAGAACAGCTGAACGCCGGTTTTGTTTGAGTATTGCACCAGCGCTTTGGACAACGGCTGTGCTGCAATATCAAACGACGTGCGCTGCACCTGGCTGTTGGCAGCGGCTTGCGCCCAAACCGTACTTGGCGCGAATGCCGCGACCGCAACCAGCGCACTTGCCGCGAGCAGATGCGCTGACAGCCCGGTTTTAAGAAGAGCCTGAGAACCTTGGCCACGACCAGTCTGAGTTCGGCTCTTCATATCGACGCGCATAGTTTAATCCCCGATGTCTGATGCCCCTGCTTTTGGCAGGATTTTCCTGTTACTTCATGGCTGCCACGCAGCCCCTCAGAGGATTAGACACCTCGGAAACGCGATCTAATGATCGGTAGCTTAAAAAAATTTGATTTTTTTAATCCAGTTATTATCGCCGTGTAACGACGGTCACCCAGCCGGAACCGTTCAGGACCCTGACCGGCAAGGTTTCGGCAATGGTTGCAAGAGCCGCTTCGGCATCACGCGTATCAAAAATTGCCGTAACCGGCATATTGCCGATTTCTGTGTCGGTGAGGAAAATCCTGCCGCGACGATAGCGTTCCAGCTCGCTCAGTACTCGGCTGAGCGGAACGTCCTCAAAGATAATCCTGTCATTGCGCCAGGCTTCAACCGTCTGCTGGTCGGCCCGTTGCGGCAAAGCCGCTTCATCACCGCCATAAGTTATCTGCCAGCCCTCATCAAGGCGCACCGGATCGCTTTGACCAAAAGCCACTGAAACTGCATGCTCAACCACTGAAACAGTGACCGCCCGATCGATCAGTTTCACGTCAAAAGCAGTCCCGAGCGCAGTGATCGTGCCGCCATTGGCGCTAACCACAAAGGGGCGCGACGGATCGGAGGCGACCTGAAAGAACCCCTGCCCTTCATGGAGCACAAGGTTGCGCCCGTTGCCCGAAAAATCGAGGGAAAGCGCCGAATAGCTGCCAAGCTCGACAGTGCTTCCATCGGCAAGCGTAAAGCTGCGACGTTCACCGACACCCGTTTGATAAGTCGCAAACAGACCGGGACGCGACAAGAGATAAGCGCCAGGCAGAAGAACGAGAGCGGTAAGGCCACCCAGAACAACGCCGCGCCGGCCCACACGACCGTCCGATTTATGGCCCGATTGGCGGAAGCGGTCATATTCAGGTTTCACGGCATCGAAGCGTTGCCACAGCGTCTGCGCACGCTCATAGGCCACTCGATGCGCAGGGTCAGATGCAATCCAGGCTGAAAACGCACGCCGGTCATCGGCGCTGACGGTTTTGTCCTGTAACAGCACAAACCATTCCAGCGCCTTCATGTAAACCGGATCGGTTTCAAACTCCTTCATGGGCGTCTTGATGTTCCCGCTTATAATTACTCTGAAAGCCGCCTGTCGAGTTCAGCCAGCGCTGACACGATCTGCGTTATAACCGTATTTCGGGAAATTCCCATACGCTCGGCAACTTCGTCATAACTCAACCCCTCGATCCGGTTGAGAACAAAGGCTTCGCGCCGACGCGGCGGAAGCTGCGCGACGGAATGTAAAAGACGATGAAGCTCGCTGCGATAAAGCACCGTCATTTCCGGCGATGGTCGCGCATCGGCAAAGCGCTCGGGCTCATCGACCTCGATTTCGACATCCGCCCTGCGGCGGGCATCGCGTAAGTGATTGAGCGCAAGATTGCGCGCTGTGCGCTTTACATAAGCAGGACCTGGCGCCTGTGCCGTATCTTCATAGCGGGAAAGCAGGTTCAGGAAGGCTTGCTGAACGACATCTTCAGCCGTGGCGGTATTTCCGACAATACGACGCACAAAAGCCCGCAGACTGATCTGCTCGCTTTCATAGAGTTCTGCCAGATCCCACAACCGGGAAGTCATTTGTTCGCGTGCTCCGAACTAAACATATGCTCCAGCATCTGCGGACGAACAGACACTCATTCACGCGATAAAGGCCCGGAAAATATCGCGCAATCACAATGATTTAGAAGAGTTCCAGGCAGAGAAAACAAACATGCGTCAAATACTCATCTTTTATCGTTTTAAAACATTGGCTTCGGCGGGGAACTCGCGCCCGCTTTCATTGGAAACAAGAGGGCGGCGGCGGAAACTTTGTTGCCCGGATGTACCTAAAATATCACATCATTTGCAGATCAATGAGCCGGCATCGCGATGATATAATGATGCTTCGATCCTCAAGCGGGTTGAGGCATTCTCGGCAAACTGGTCAGCAGTTTCCTCGTATAGGCATGCTGCGGATCGGCCAGAATGTCCCGCGTATTGCCCTGCTCCACGATCCGGCCACTTTCCAGAACGATCAGCCGTTCGCACAAGAGCGCAACCAGTGCGATGTCGTGCGACACCACCACAAAAGTCGTGCGTTCTGAAAGAGAGCGCATGAGATCGATGATACGGGCCCGTGTTGTCAGATCAAGCGCGCTGACCACCTCGTCGGCGATGACGAGCTCCGGTTTAGAGACAATCGCCCGAGCGATGGCTATACGCTGGCGCTGGCCACCTGAAAACTCGTGCGGATAGCGGCGGGCGGCATCCGCTGGCAAATCGACGGAATCGAGCGCTTGTGCAACTGCCTGCGCGATGTCGGTTTCGATTTTCAGAGATCGCAACGGCTCCGCAATAATGTCGAAGACACGCTGGCGCGGATCGAGTGATGAATAAGGGTCTTGAAACACCGCCTGCACCGAACGGCGAAAATCGCGCATGAAACCGCGATTGCCAATATCCAGAGGCTTGCCGCGAAACGAAACGTTCCCCGAAGATGGGCGCTGCAGTCCAAGCAGCAGTTTCAACATGGTCGTTTTGCCGGAACCGGACTCACCGACAATGCCCAGATTGCTTCCGGTCTCAAGTTTCAGATCGACGTCATGCAAAACCGTCTTACCACCGGCATAGGCAAAGGAAACGCCCGAAAGGTCCATCAAAGTCATCGCGCAACCTCCAGAGCGGCATCGAACGCCCGTGCAGCGGCCACGAGCCCCTGCGTATAGGGCTGCTGCGGATCGGTGAAAAGCGTCGCAACCGGCCCTTCTTCTATAAGTTTTCCGTATCGCAGGACCAGCGCGCGTTCCGTAACGGCCGCAACCACCGGCAAATCGTGACTGATGAACAGAAGCCCCATTCCCTCGTCCCGCACCAATTGCTCCAGCAGCTTCAAAATCTCGGCCTGCGTGGTGACATCGAGCGCCGTCGTCGGCTCGTCCGCGATCAGAAGCTTGGGGCGACAGGCGAGAGCCATTGCGATAGCCGCACGCTGGCGTTGACCGCCCGATATTTCGTGTGGCCAGGAACGGGCAATGCGTTCCGGGTCCGGCAGGGATACACGCTCCAGAAGCGAGTGAACCTCGGCATTCACGTCAGCTTGCCCAATTCTGCGACCATCCCGAAGCGCGCGGCGCCGAACGACCAAGCCGACTTGTTTGCCAATCCGCATCAGTGGGTCGAGCGCCGTCATCGGTTCCTGAAAAACCGTTGCAATGCTCTGCCCGCGCAATGGCACCAGCTCACGGTCTCGCGCCCCTATCACTTGGTGGCCGTCGAGCGTGATCGATCCGCTTGCCCGCATGCCGTCCGGCAACAGTCCCATGATGGCAAGAGCCGTCAACGACTTGCCTGAACCGGATTCACCGATCAAGCCAACCCGTTCACCCTGTCCAACCGACAGCGAGACGCCGGAAACCAGAGACCTGCCTGCCGTTTCTATATGGAGGTTCTCCACATTCAGCAAAATGCTCAACGTTGTCTCCTCCGTGTTGGGTCGGCCACGTCACGCAGCCCGTCGGCAAACAGATTGAGCCCGATCACCAATGAGACAAGCGCCAGACCGGGTGCTATGGCACCGAACGGCGCCGTATAAACCGACGCCTGCGCCTCTTGCAGAAGCCGTCCCCAGGATGAATTGGGCGGTGGAGCGCCAAGACCAAGATAGGAAAGCGATGCTTCCGCGATCACCGCCAGACCGAACTGAAGCGCAAAATTGACGATCAGCGTCGGCCAGATGTTCGGCAGCACATGGATGCGGACCAACCCGAGCCGTGATGTGCCGGAAATGCGCGATGCCGTAATGTAATCCATCGCCAGAACCCGCTTTGCGAGGATGCGGGTCAGACGTGCCACGATGGCCGATCCGGCGATACCGATGGCCATGATGGCGGTCGTCAGGCTTGCACCGTCGCTGGAAGCCACGATCAACATGGCCAGCAACAGGGTTGGGAAGGCGATGAGAATATCGAGCGTTGCCGCCAGCACGTCATCAAGCGTCTGCGTTGCAAACGCCGCAAGCACACCCAGCGTGACGCCAATCACTGCGCTGAGTGCGATGGCTCCACAGCCGACGATAAGCGCAATGCGCGAACCGATCATGATTTGTGTCATCAAATCGCGTCCCAGACGATCCGTACCGGCCCAATGCAGCCAGGACGGAGCCTCCAGTCGTCCACCGACCATTTCGCCAGCACCGTAAGGTGTCCAGACCAGCGAGAAAAGAGCGACAGCCAGATGCAACCCCAGCAGCAATCCACCCACAATAAGGGGCCATGGCAGTCGGTAAGCCGGCTTTTCATCCCCAACGGCAGGCGTCATATCAGCAGACTCCGTCATGCACGACCTCCCGCAGACCGCTGGCGCAAGCGCGGGTCAATCAGTCGTTGCAGGAGATCTGCGGCAAAGCCGACCAGCAGCACCAGAAGCGTCGATACAAACAGAACACCCTGGACATTGGGATAGTCGCGCTGCTCTATGCCGAGCAGAAGCATCGAACCGAGACCCGGCAACGAGAAGACACGTTCGACCACCACAGCACCAAGCAAAGTCGAGGCAAGCTCGATACCGAGGATCGAGATCACCGGCACCGCGCCGTTGCGAATACCGTGACGGACAAGCGCCTGCGAGAATGTCGCGCCAAGCGCCCGTGCGGTACGAAGATAGTCGCTGCCAAGCACGTCCTGCGTGGCCGAACGGACATAACGGATCAACGATGCCGACATGACGATGGCAATGGTTGTGACCGGCAATACCAGCGATTGAAAAGCAGCTGGTGCCGACTGCCATCCGCGTGATGGGAAACCACCCGAAGGAAACAACCGCAGCTTAACTGCAAAAAACCAGACCAGCAGAATGCCTATCCAGAACACCGGCACGGCGATGCCGAGCTGGGAGATGACGGATATCACCGTTCCATACCAGCGGTTCTGGCGCACGACCGACAGAATACCGAGTGGTACCGCGATCATGATCGCAACGACGAATGCCATCAGCGTCAAGGGCACGGTCACAATCAGCCGCTTGCCGATTTCGGCAAGAACCGGTGCTCCACTCACAAAGGAATTACCAAGATCAAAGCGCAGGAGGCTACCGATAAAACGCAGAAACTGCTCATAGAGAGGCAGGTCCGAACCGACCTGCTTGCGCGCTGCCTCGATCTGCGCCGCATCCGCGCCGACAGAAACAAGCGCATTTGCGGGATCGCCCGGCAGAAGGCGCAACAGCAGAAACAACACGATCGATGCGATGAAAACCGACAGAACCAATATGGCTGAACGGCGTATGATATAGGCGAAAATAGCGTTTACCTCTCCGATGTGAGGGCAGCGCTCGGACCCTCATGCAAATGCGACAACGCCGCCGGAAATTAATTCAGGCGGCGCGGTCTGTCGAGCTGATGTTCTCGATATCGACAGGCGGTTATTATTCCGCTTTCACAATGTCATAGGCAGAAAACTGGGAGTTCAGGCCGTTGATCGGGTAGCCGCTCACTGATTTTTTCGAAACAACGATCTGCGGATAGAGGTAGAACCAGTTGCTGGCCGCATCTTCGGCAATGATCTTGTTCGCCTCGGTCAGCTTGGCCGTCTGTTCATCCGTCGTAGCACTTGCTTCCGCTTCCTTGATGAGCTCGACAACCTTCGGATTGTTATAACCCCAATAGAAATCGGGATTGCCATAGAACACGATATCGCGATGGTTCACATGCTCCTGCAAGGTGGCCTGGAAATCGTGTGCCTTATAGACCTTCGTGTACCACTCATTGGCAGTGATGACGTTGATCTTGACGGTTACGCCGACCTTGGCCAGCTCGCTCTGGATGAACTGCGCGGCAATCGGGTGTGGATCGTAATTCGGCGTATCGATAGTGAAGGTGAAGCCATCCGGGTAACCAGCTTCCTTGAGAAGTTCCTTGGCACTTTCAGGATCATAGGCGTCGACCTTGGTGAGATCGACATACCACGGATCGGTCGGCGGTACGAATGAGCCGATCAGCGTGCCATAATCGCCCCACACAGCCTTCAAAAGCTTCTGGTCGTCGATTGCACGGGCGAGCGCCTTGCGCACTTTGACATTGTCGAATGGCGCAATACGGTCGTTATAGGCCAGCAGCAGCTTGGTGGTCGACTGCCCTTCGCTGACGGTGAAATCGGGATTGTCCTTGAACTGGGCTAGCGAGTCCGGGCTTTGAACCGACGTGATGATATCAACCGAACCGGTCAGCAAAGCATTATTCAGCGCGCTTGCATCGGTGAAATACTGGAAGACCACCTCGCCGTTTTTCGGCTTGGCGCCCCAATATTTATCGAAGCGCTTCATCGACAGAGACGACCCACGACGCCAGTCTTCCAGCTCGTAAGGTCCGGTTCCGTCTTCCTTCGACTGCAGATCCTTCGCTTCGTCGTTCACCACCCATACATAGCTTAGATTGTACGGCAGCGAGATTGAGCGCGAAGACAGCTTGACGATAACGGTTTCATCATCCGGAGTCTCAACGGCCGAAATAGTCTTGAGGCTGCTTTTGCGTGAGCTCTTCGATTCCGGCGCGGCAACGCGCCCGATGGAGAATTTGACGTCCTTGGAAGTCAACGGCGCTCCAGAGTGAAAAGTCACGCCCGGCTGCAGCTTGAACGTATAGGTCAGCCCGTCGTCGCTGACGCTGTAATCCTTCGACAGGACCGGCTCGACTTTGCCGTCGTCGGCAAGCCGGAACAGGGCCTCATAGACATTGCCGTTGAAGGCTTCGTTGATGCCCTGCCCTGCACCGGCGGTATTGTCGAGGTTTTGCGGCTCGTAGAGCGAGCCGATATTGATTGTCGCGTCCGGGTCGCTTTCCTGCGCCAACGCCTGGCTGAACGATCCGATACCGAGCGTCACGGCCAATGCCGCGCTCAAGCTCCAGTAAGCCAATCCAGATTTGCGATCACGAATGTTGAAGCCGCCCATATTATTCTCCTGCGTGGAAAGCGCCCTATCAGGCTCTCCGTTAGCAACGCTTATACCGCGACCGCGAGAGCATCGGTAAGCGGTGGCACCGTGAGATAGCGAGAATTATTAGAAATTTATTCCATAAAGAGTCAATCTATTGGACAAACCATCCGGACTGCAGCGCAAGCCGTCCGATATAAGGCGCACTGACAAAGCATAACCTCAAGAGATCAGCCATGACTTATATGGATCGGAACCGCGTACAGGATCTGCTCACCGCAGAAGGACTGGATGCACTGGTGCTTTTTCAGCCGGAAAACTTTCGCTATGCCACCGGAATTGCTGCGGGCGTGGCGACAATGTGGGGGCGCGCCGGTTCGGCCATAGCGCTGGTTCCAGCGGATGCCTCGACACGTGCTGGCGCCATTGTCAGCGATCAGGCGCTGACAGCAGCACGCGCAACGGCTGATGAGATCGACTTCCGCTCGCATCGAATCTGGATCGACGCCGTCGCGGTTCGCAACGCCCACACGATAGAAGACCTCAACGCTGCCTATCGCAACAGTGGTAATATCGGTCCCCGCCCGGAAACCTTCGACCAGAAAGCAGCCTTTCAACTGCTTGCCGATATGATTGCCGAACGTGGTCTCGCTCAAGCCAGCCTCGGCGTCGACCTTGAATTCATGCCTGTGGCTGATTTTGTGTTGTTGAAAGAAATTCTGCCTTTTGCCCAATGGCGCGATGCTTCCAGCATCGTAAGGCGGTTGCGCCTGATAAAGAGCCCCCGCGAGATTGGATATCTACGCAATGCCGCCCGTTATGCGGAAAGCGGGTTGCAGAATATGGCGACTGCAGCGCGGTCGGGCTCCACAGCCGCCGAGCTTTCCGATGCCTGGCTGACCGGAGCGACCAATGCTGCCAAAGCAAACGGCCAGAGCCTGTCCGGCCATTGGGCCTATATTTCGGTCGGGCCGAACCTTCAAAACCCTGCCGCACAACTGGCGCAAGGCGACCTCATCAAGGCCGATGTCGGCACGCTTGTGAATGGTTATTCTTCGGATGGCGCGCGCACCTTCGTCTATGGCAAGCCTGCTCCTCTTGCAGAGCAGATTTACAAAGCGCTCCAGGAGACCTTTCAAGCCGGAACAGCTCTGCTGAAACCCGGCAACACATTCGGTCAGGTTCACGAAGCGATGCTCTCCACCATGCGTCGTCATGGCTTTAGCGAATATTATCGTGGGCATTTCGGGCACTCGGTCGGCTCGGCGCTCGGGATCGAGGAATGGCCTTTCATCTCGCATGGCAACGACATGGCCATCGAACCGAACATGGTGCTGGCCGTGGAGGCGCCGTTTTACGCAAACGGACTAGGAGCCCTCATGATCGAAGAACAGTTCCTCATCACCGCCGATGGCGCTGAAACCATGAACGTTCTTTCACAAGAGCTTGTCTCGATAGGCTGAATAGAATGAGGTAGTTGCTGCTCCCGCTCAAACTCTTTCAATATCGAGATTATACTCCCCATCGCGTTGATGGCGGTGCATTTTTCTTTTAATCTTTCCAGAGTGCGAGAATGAGACTCCCATATCATTGATGGAGATAGGGAGTCTCATGCTGCGAAGGTTATCGTCGAAGCCAGCACCTACCACTTCACCTTGAAGCCAACACTCCCCTTGACGGCATAGCTGTTGGCGAAGTGATTGAGGGAAGTGTTGATAGAGCCTTCGCCGTAGACAGCATATTTGTTGTCTGCCCAGGCATAGGTGCCGCCAGCGCCGATCCCAGCCCAGGTCCGGTCATTGTCGGTTTCGAAGTCGATGCCGGACACGTTGACCGTCGTCCCGCCAAGGAATGCCTGATAGACATTGGCAATGCCATAGACGCTGGTATTGACCATCAGTCCGTCATTGCCTTTCCAGTCCGAGCGATAATCCGCTGCGAGGCCCAGGCGTCCCAAAAGACTGTCACCATCATGCAAACTGACGCGACTGCCCCATGTATCACTGAATTCATCTGCATCAATGGATGACCACATCAGCTGTGCTTGTGGCGTGAGTGCCCAGCTGCCCTGCATCGGGATACGCTGCCCGGCTTCGATGCTCAGTGCATAGCCTGTCGCCTTGCGTCCATCGGCAAGGCCGGTATTGGCGGTCCAGGAGTTGAGGTCGTTGTCGAACCACGTCACCTGACCCTGACCGTCAACATAGAAGCCGTTATTGCCGTACCAGGTCGCGGTCGCTCCAAGGCTCCATGCATCCGTGCTGATATCACCATCGCCATGGAAGGAAGAGACATCGCCGCGGGCATGGCCGTATTGTCCGGTGATGCCGCCAATCAGCTTGCCATTCTCGCCCTCATAGAACTGGCCATCGACACCGGCCTGCATGATGACAGTATTGATGTCCTGCTTCATCTGCGACGTTGACGTGTCTGGCTCAAGACGATTATGCCCGCCTTCGACGCGTGCCCAGACACCATACTCATTCACCGTTGCGCCGTTGTCTGAACCATTGCCGTTCTCACCAGTCCAGTAACGACTGCCGACACGCTGCTGGAGGGTGGGCAATTTGTTGAGAGCCAGCATGTTTTGAACATAGCCCTCGTAAACAGGAACACCAGCGCTGTAACGGGGTCTCGGGTTGGAGCCGGAATTGGGTCCATCGACATGGCTGACGAGATACCAGTCACCGTCCGCCGGCGTCCTCTTGCTGCCCTGCTGCAATGTGTAGGCATAAGCGCCGCCGACAACTGCCTGCTGACCATCCTTGGTCTTGTAGCTGTTTGCCAGCGAGAAAGAGCCATTCGATGAGCCTGACACATCGACGACCTTGATGCCGTTGACAGTCTGTGCGCCGGAACCACCTGCATTGTTCACATATAGCTTTGTCGACCCCGATGTATCACCATCGACCTTCAGCATGTCGGTTTTGGAATCATCGCCACCCAGAACCGTATTGACGGTCATCATGCCGCCATTGCCGGTGTAATTGCCTGCAATGTTGAGCACGGTTCCGCCTGTTCCGCCGAAATTGACGTTCCCGGTGTTGCCAAGGCTGGCAAGCGAAGTGGAGTAGCCACCAAGATCAAGTGTGCCGTTGCTGGCAACTTCATAGCCCGAAGATGATGCGTTGAAAGCGCCTTGTGCGCCCTGTTTCAAAGTGCCGCCGGAAACCACCGTCTGGCCTGTGTAACTATTGACGCCAGCCAATGTAAGTGTGCCGGAACCAGTCTTGGTCAAAGCGCCGGAGCCATCGACCACACCGGAGAACAGCGTATCGAAACTCTGGTCAAGGTTGAGATTGCTGCCGCCCATAGCGACATCGCCCGCACCGGCAAGACCACCTGTCGTCGTATTGAAATTCGCGAGATCGACCTTCGCACCTTCATTGACGGTCAACAGACCTGAACCGAAAGCATGATCGGCAGTTCCAGCTTGAACTGTCCCTTTCTCAATAGTCAGGCCGCCGGTAAAGCTGTTATTGCCGGACAATACCAAAGTGCCATCGCCTTGCTTGCGAAGATACCCATTGCCCGACAATGCCTGTGAAACAGTGAAGGTGTTACCAGCATCCGCGATATCAAGCCCGCCGCCATGCTCACCCAAATTCAGCGACCGGGTGGTGGAGGTGAAGCTCGTACCCGTCACCTGCAGCGTGCCGCCGTCAAGCGTCAGACCGGCAGCAGCCGCACCAAGGCTCGCATCCGAAGAAACGGAAAGCACACCATCGGCAATGGTAAAACCTTGAGTAAAATTGCCTGTTCCGGTCAGTGTCCAGGTACCGGAACCGTCTTTGCGATTGGATTGAAATCCTTGATACTGCGTACCAATCAAAGATACGTCGAAACTGCCGTCATCTGAACCGCCAAGCACAAAGGTATTTCCCTGTGTGCCACCTGCCACCACAACGTTTCCTGTGATGGACGAGCCATCATGAATCTCAAATGTGTTATTGCTGCCGAGAATATCGATCGCGTTGGCATCGGCCCCGCCTGCAGAAATAACACCTTCGTTGACGACATGCGCATCAGAATCGATGCGAACACCAGAACCGGAAGCACCCTTTACACCATGCTGATAACCCAACCCACCGTGGCCACCGGTGACTTGTCCCCGATTGATGAAGTTTCCGCCTGCTACATATACGCCGCTACCGCCCGCTCCCCCGTGAGCTCCAGGGTTAACGTCAGAGGAATCATTCGAGGCGTTCCCTCCAGCGCCACCAGTTATGGAACCTCCGTTTATAAGAGAACTGGATTGCACAACCACGCCGTCGCCGCCACCGCCGCCGCCAGCCTTGTAGGCTGCCGGCGAGGAACCACCCGCGCCACCGGCACCGCCGGATACTGTAGCTCCAGTGGATATTCTAAGTGCTGCCCCGCGCAAGACAACGCCGGCACCACCACCACCGCCGCCGCCTGCAGCTTTCTGATAAGCACCCACGCCGCCAAGCCCGCCGGCACCGCCGGTTACGGTTGAACCACTCAACAGTGAATAGGAATCATTGTTTTTGAGAAACAACCCTGCTCCGCCGCCGCCGCCGGACCCTCTATTCTTTACACCGTCACCGCCTTTTCCGCCTTGGAGATTGACCGGATCCGAACCTACGGTTGTCGCCCCAACGTCGCCGCCCTTACCTCCGGCGGTAATCACACCACTCATAATAGAGGTAGCACCGTCCCCACCTACCCCGTCAACAGAAGCTGCTCCACCGAACCTGTTAATTGCATCAAGGCCACCACCGCCGCCGCCATAGCCATTCCCCTTGCCGCCTGCGGCCGAATATGAATCCGGCAGACTCGACGAATCCAAGGTATCTCCCGTTCCTCCGGCACCCCCCGGCAGATCGTCAGCGTGAGCGATACTGACGCCGCCAATGAGAGGCGCAACCGTTAGTGGAGACACAACGGAAATGGTCAGAGCCAAATATGATGCGCTATTTAAGAATAAAGTATATAATTTGCTCATAATATTTCCAGAGAAAATAATTGATTTTTGATCAATGTATATGAATATAATCCACCATTCCAATAAAAAAACAATTCTATCGTAAAACTTAGATTACTAATAATTATATTTATTATATTGAATAAATACACTGAACTGTGAATCGATATAATCATGAATCTTGTGATTGAATCCGTATCGTCTCACTGGAGGCAAGTTCTACCAACACGTTCCTTGCGTTCCGCTCAAGCAGCTGTGATCGGTTATCGTCGCTGAGGCCGTCGTGCCGCCTGTCTTAGACAAACAGCATCTATTCAATCCATTCCAGCGCGAGCAGGAAGGTCGCCCGACGATGCGACTACCGGCAAACGTCTCGTTACAAAATTGAAGAACCGAAAGCGTTGGCAGCCGAAAATGCCCGGCTCAAACTCCTTTTAAGGAGCAACTGAAAACCAAACTCGGAGAATTGTAGTGGCCGTCGCCCACTTCTTGTCGAAGATGATGGCCGGGCGTAGTGTCCTGATCTTTCAGCTTACCAACTGATTTCGTCGCCATTATAGGACAGGAAGGCCCCGGTTTTGGGAGCACCGGCGATTACCGTTCTCAATCCACACGCGCTGTTCTCCGCATTCACGACTGCTCCTTCACCGCCCATATCCGTCTTTACCCAGCCGGGGTGAAGTGCAATCACCTTTATGCCTTCGGCCCGAAGATCCAAGGCCAGTTGGGCGGTCGCCATGTTCAATCCGGCTTTGGAGCACCGATAGGCATAATCGTCGTCGTCATCGTCCAGCAGACCCTCTGAGATCGAGCCGGCCCGGCTGCTGATATTGGCAATCATCGGCTCCGTGCCACGCGCCAGGCAGTTCCGCAATGCGCGCGCTACCAGAACAGGGCCGAGCATATTTGTCCTGACGACTGCCATGAAATCATCCGGATCGAGCGGCGCAAGGCCAGCAATGCGACTGCGAACAGCCGCATTGTTGATGACAAGGTCTAGAGAACGCATGGTCAGACGATCACCAAGCGCTGCCACCGAAACCGGGTCAGCCGTATCGAGCATCTGAAACTCGATACCGGGGGCGCATGGCGTTTCAGGCGGCCGGCGACCGCAGGCGATCACACGCCAGCCATCCTTGGCATATTGCCATGCCAGTTCGCGGCCAAGGCCGCGTGTGGCTCCGGTAATGAGGACGGTCCTGTGCCCGTTGTCAGCCAATCGCCGCGCTCCTCGTTTCAATATTTCCGTCCTGCCTTGCAATGAGGGCATAAACCTCGCCAGAATATTTGACGCGACGCTCCTGGGTTTTGAAATCGATATGGGTAATGCCGAACGGTGTCGTGTAACCAAAGGCCCACTCAAAATTGTCTGTCAGCGTCCAGGCGAAGTAACCCCTCACCGGCACGCCCTCATCAATGGCTTTGGCCACCTGCTCCAGATGATCGACATAATATTTCGCTCGCAGATCGTCCCAGACATGCCCATCCGGCCCCACATCTTCCGGCCGCGTTGCCACGCCGCTTTCGGAAATATAGATTTCCTTTGGCGCATAACCGTCATTTACATAATGAAGAATGTCATAGATGCAGCGCGGCCAGACTTCATAACCAACTGCGGAATAGGTGCCTTCCGGCTGTACGCGACGATAGTTGAGCGGTGGCAGTTCGTCACCTGCCGCGATCACAGACCGGCGATAGATGTTAACGCCCAGATAATCGAGCGGCTCCGCAATCGTCTTGTTGTCTTCCGGATGGATGGGCGGCAGGAGATCGCCGTAAAGCTCCAACATGTCCTGCGGATAGGCGCCCTTGAAAACGGCATCTAGGAACCAGCGGTTCTGTGCACCATCGAAACGTTTCGCTGCCGCAACGTCACGCGGATCGTCGCTGGCCGGTTCCGCCACGTTGAGATCGAACACAATGCCCACGGAGACATCAGCGCGTTCTGCACGAATGGCCTGAACAGCCTTGCCGTGGCCAAGCAGTGCATGATGGCTTGACGTGACCCCACCCTTCACGCCATCAGCCAAGCCCGGCGCATCTTCGGCGCTGGCATGGCCTGACCAGCAGAAGGTCCATGGTTCATTGAGCGTCGTCCACTTCTTGACGCGATCACCGAAACTGCGAACGGCAACCGAGGCATATTCGGCCAGCGCATCCGCAGTCTCCCGAACATACCAGCCGCCCTTGTCCTGCAAGACCTGCGGCAGATCCCAATGATAGAGCGTCGCATAGGGTTCGATGCCCGCCTCCAGCAGATCGTCTATGAGGCGGTCGTAAAAGCCTATTCCCTTGGAATTGACCGCACCGTACCCCCCCGGCAAAATCCGGGTCCAGGCGAGGGAGAAGCGATAGGCTTTAAGGTCCATCGCTTTCAGCACCGCAATGTCCTCGCGCCAGCGATGGTAGTGATCGCAAGCAACGTCACCGCTGGACTGGTCGATGATTGCGCCCGGCTTTTTGCTGAACCGGTCCCAGATGCTCTCGCTCTTGCCGTCTTCATAAGGGGCGCCTTCGATCTGATAGGCCGAGGTCGCGGCACCAAAAGCAAAGTCCTTCGGAAAGACCAGTCCGGAGGCGCGCTGCTGCAGGTCTTGGCGGGCTTTAACGATGTTTGTTGGCATCATATTTTCTCTCGATTGTGCTGACGAGACTGGCCGCAGCCAGCGTGAGGAGGATGTAGAAGATCGCAGCCGAATTATACGGCGCGAACGGCAGGAAGCTTGCTGACTGGAACTCGCGCATGCGCTGCGTGATATCCCGAATGGACAGGATCGACAGAAGCGACGTGTCCTTGAGAATAGCGATCAGTTCGTTGCCGAGCGGCGGGATGATGATACGGAAAGCCTGTGGCAGGATCACCAGACGGGCGGTCTGCCAGCCGTTGAGACCAAGGCTGCGCGCCGCCTCGATTTGTCCCCGCGGAATTGCGTTGATGCCGGAGCGGAAAATTTCCGCCAGATAGGCCGAGTAGGCCAGCGCCATCGCTGCCACACCGCGAGCCATATTCGGCGGATCGATCACGCCCTGCGTGGCGTCCTTCAGTGCGCCGCTCAAGGGCAGGCCGACATAGAGTACGATAACGAGCATGGGAATGCCCCGGATCGTATCCACGATGAATTCTGAGCCGATGGAGAGAGGATGACGGCGATGGATATGACCGCAAGCCGTCAGCAATCCGAGCGCAATGGCCAGAACGACGAAGGCAATGCCCGCCGACTTGTCGCGGTCGTTCAACGCTTCCGTCTGCCACAGGACAGGCACGTTCGCCGGGACTGAAGCCGCCGGAAGCAGAACCGCGCTGACATCCGCCTTCTTGCCAAGGGCGGCGAGCGCTTCAGGCGGACCGCGAAATGTGCGCAATGGCACTTCGTTTTCGGGACCATCGGGAAACTGGCCGTATCGCACCGTACCGATCATGCTCGATGGCGTGCCGGTTACCACGCCGATCTTGCCGTCGAGGGTGCCGGCGAGCGTATAGGCCTGGCGCGGCTGAAACAGAAACCAGGCAGCCATGCAGGCCATCAGCAACGTCAGGCCGATGAAGATAAAGTCTCCCCGGCTGCTATATTGAAGCTTTTGCAGGCCAACCCAAAGCAGGGCCAGAAGCGCCGCAATGATATAGGCCGAAATGGCCGCCCGAATGGTCGTTGCAACCCCGGCGGCAAATGCCACATGCGCTGCAAAGAGGACAAGAAATAATCCAAGCCCGTTGATCGTTGCCAGCAGGATGAAACCCGCCTTGCGCGATCCCGACAATCCGTTCCCGGATCGCCCCGTCAGGCTCAGGAGCAGACCCAGAACGGTCGCACCGAGATAGCTCAACAGGATGATGAACCCGTACCGATCCGTCGCTAGTGCCGCAGCCTCGGTAAGGCGCCGCGGTGTGACGCCTTTCACCACGAGATCGGACGTGAACGGATCGACCCCATTGGCCACAACCGAGTGCAGATAGGGATACACAACAGGTGTTGCCACGAGCGCGGCAGCCGACAGGAGATTGAGCGCCGCGCAAGGAATCCCCCAGCGCGTATTGTTCCTGCGCATGAACAACATCGTGACAAGACCGGAGGCAAAGGCTGCGCAAAGCAGCACAAAACCCGGCACGAAAGCTGATGATCCCGGCTCGACGCCCAGGATAGCCAGAAGCGAACGCTGGTAGTCGTTTGAACTGGCGAAGAGATAGACGACAAATGGCAGTGCGGCGAGCACGATCATGTTGCTCGGACGCAAGCGCATCAAAAAATACATTTGAACCGTCTCCCGACCCTCTGGATGCGATGTTCCAGAGGCGTTGCGTGTGGGCCAAGGCCAACGGAGTTGGAGTCGTTGGAACTGCTCTATCTGTTTTGCCTATCCCGAAAACCGCCATGCGTTCTTCGGGATAGGCTCACCTTCTTGGTTTTGCGCATCATCTCGGCAGCACGTGCTTTACTTTCGCAGGTTCACCGCCAGAAATGTTCCGGACTATTTTGCGCCCCAATATTTGCTGATGAGAGCATCGAGCGTGCCGTCTTCCTTGATGGCCTTGATCCCTTCATTGAAGGCGGCAGCAGTTTCATCGCCCTTGCGGAAGACCAGCCCCAGCGGATCGGATTGCAGGTCGCGAATTGGAACGACGAGCTCGCCTGCGAATTCCTTTTCATAGGCGGGTGCATTGGCCCCGTTGATCACCACGCCGTCGACGTCCTTGTTCTTGAGCGCGATGACGGAGGCGCTGAAACTGTCATAGGCAACAACATTATCCTTGCCGACAATACCTTCGGCTACCTGAGCGTCGGTCGTATTCGCCTGCGCCGACAGCTTTTTGCCTTTCGACTTGAAGTCATCAAGTGTCAGGCCATCATCTTCGGCACGCATCAAAACGGCCTGGCTGTTGACGATGTAAGGCTCGGAGAAATCCATCGCCTTCTTGCGTTCATCGGTAATCGAGACTCCCGATGCAACGAGATCGAAATTGCCCTGCTCCAGAGCCGCGAAAATGCCATCCCAGCCCGTGGTCACGAATTCCGCCTTGCAATTGATCTTGGCGCAGATTGCATTCACCACGTCGACATCGAAGCCGACGATCTGCCCCGTAGCCGGATCGACGCTTTCCATCGGCGGCGAGGTCGTGTCGGAACCGACCTTGAGCATTTTTCCCTCAAGATCGGCCGCATGTGCGGCGACAGAGGACATCAGCGCGAGCGCCAAAGTCAGGATTGTCTTTTTCATGTGTACTCCTCCCATTAGAACACTTTCGACGAATGCACGAAGCGGTTGCACCTCTGAAACAGCATTGAAAGCTGTTCGCCGGAGCGGTTCCCGCCACCCCGTGAGAAGGCCAAACCGCTCTAGGAATTAAGCTTCCCGCCCAGATCGTCGGGCTGACGCGCGACGAGCTCCGGACGAAAAACCTCCCTCAATTGCGCAGGGTCTTCCCCTCCCATACGCCGCAACAGAAATTCCCCCAGCCGTTGCCCCAACACTTCGATCGGCTGATAGAGGGTCGTGATCGGCGGAGTGAAATAGGCGCTGACATTGATGTCGTCATAGGCGATGACGTCGATGTCCTGCCCGACTTCCAGCCCCAGCGACCGCAATGCGGACAACACACCGAGCGTTGTCGCTTCATTGACACAGACCAGCGCCGTCGGTGGATCACGCTCTTCCCGGAGAGCCAGCGCAGAATCGCGTCCGAAGCGTGTGGACAAGTCGCCGCCGATAACCAGATCGGTACATGGCGCAGCACCTGCCTCTGTGAAGGCACGCGTAAAACCATCGATCCTGTCGAGAGCATAGGAAAAACGCGCATCCGCATTCACCAGACCGATGCGCCGGTGCCCGCCAGCGATCAGTCGTGCAGTTGCGGCATGTGCGGCCCATTCATTGTCCACGTCGACATGGGCATAAACGAGCGATTTGCGGCATCTCCCCAGGGACACGAAAGGAAAGTCAGCCTCGACCAGCATGTCGATGCGCGCATCGTCGGCCAGAACGCCTGAAAAGATCAGACCATCGGCGAGGCTTTGATCGACGATGCGGCGCGTGATGGCACAGGCATCGTCAAAACTGCGATAGCCATAAACGGAAAGCTGATAATCGCTATCATCGAGAATCTGGCTGAGACCGCTGAGAATCTGCGTATATTCGACACCGTCCCATTCATAACCCGCCACCGAATTCATCGGCATCAATACGGCGGCTTGATAGGTCTTGCCGGTACGCAACGCCATGCCACGGGCATTGGCCTGATAGCCAAGCTCGTCTGCAGCGGAGAGAATAATCTTGCGTGTCTCTTCCGTCACGACCGGCGAACCGTGCAATGCCTTCGAAATCGTCGCAATCGAATAGCCCGTGTGTTCCGCGAGCGTTTTGATCGTCGGTCGCACACGCGTTTTTATTCGGTCAATCGACCTCGACATTTCAAGCTCCCACAATCGTCATACCAAAACGGTAACAACATATAAAAACGTTTTCAAGAAAAATAAAAACGTTTTTATGTCGGAGAATGTCTTGTGCCCGTCAAACAATCGGGGTGCGATTCAATTTGATTGAAGCAGATCGGATTATTGGGTCGGTTTCGGCTGGGGCGGAAAAAACTTTAACGGAATAGTCCAATGATTTTCGAGCCAGCAAATTCAATGACTTACGTTTAGAAAATGCAAGCGGATCAAGAACCGTCGGCCTTAGCCCTGCCCAGTTTGGCCAACACAAAGAGATACTCGGCTTTGCCCCACGTTGGCCAGATATATCTTTTCATCATACGACACACTACCGCAGACTTGGGTGTGTGTTCGCAAGACAGCGGGCGCATAATATGAGAACGGGAGGCTCTTCAGAAACAGTAAGGTGACCATCATGAAACCGTACTCACTATTCGTTGTTGCTGGATTGGCGTTAATGAATGCCACAATTGCTTATGCGGGTTCAAACACAGCATTACAAAGCACGTCCACATTACCATCGACTGATCCAGCAGAGACAATCGTCCATGTGGCAACGTCAGCGCAGCTGGAAGCTGCTAAGCCACGAGTCTGTCAATACAAGACTTGGCAAGATTGCATAGCAGCCTGCGGAACCTCGCTGTGCATATATTGCTCAGGTAATGGAAAATATGCCTGCGAAAAGGAGTAATAAGACGTTAGTGCATGGGTGCGAACGGAATTGGGACGTACACAGCTCAGCATACGATCGAGCGCCCGGCAGCCAAAGACGCTTTCCATTTGCTGATTGGGTCGGTTCCGGCAGAGGGTGAAATGATACGTATAGCTGTCTCAATTTAACCCGTTCGCATTTTCTAAACGTAAGTCATTGAATTTGCTGGCGCGGAAATTATCCCAAACAGTCTCTTGTTCTCTCGGGATGGCATCCATCAATATCCGACCACTTCATAAACGACGGAAATCATTGGACTATTTCGTTAGAGTATTTTTCGCCTCGTCGGAACTGACGCCAGTATGCAACAAACGCCCGGGACGCTCGGCTTCAAAAAAACCGAAACTCCGTAGCAACCTTCACTGAAAAAATAATTGCTACAGAATATGTAGGCGCGTCGGCACTCTAATAGACACAGACCAAACTCTAACTGTAACTCCATAATTTAGACTGCTGATTTGTTCTATAATGTTTCGCTATACATCACCGCCTCATGTTGACAAAAAAACTGTGTAATATTTTATTCATCCTGTTTCGATCTGTGAGAACCGATCAACACAAAGGGAGGACAGAATGGATATCAGGCCGTCTATCTTTGCCTGGACTTTGACTTGTTCGCTGGCAGTATCTGGCGTTGCATTTTCTCAAGAAACGCGCACGAAAGTCATTTTAGACGCGGATATGGTCGAGCTATTCGATGATGGCACCGCCATGCTTCTGCTGGAGCGCGCTCCCAACATCGACCTGCTGGGCGTAACCGTCGTTTCAGGAAACACGCCCATGCCAGCCGGTGTCGCCGCGGGCGCGCGACAACTGGAGGCGCTCGGCTCTGAGGTGCCAATCTACGAAGGCAGCCGTTACGGCATTCGCAACTGGCGAGGAAACAAAGCCACCCCGGAGGTGCTGGCAGCCGAACTGCAAATCAGCCCGATCACCGGTTGGGGCGGTTATCTGCGGCCGGATGCGGGCAATGAGATTGATGCCGATCCGACGGCAAAATGGTCCGACGTCTACAAGCATAAATATGGCGAGGCCCCATCCTATAAACGGGTGTATGGCCTGGATAATCCGGACCCGGATGGCAACAGAGACGCTGTGGATTTTCTCGTCGACACCGTCAACAAGTATCCCGGCCAGGTCAAGCTGGTGGCAATTGGTCCACTCACCAATATTGCACGCGCCATCCTGAAGGATCCGAGCTTTCCATCGAAGGTCGCTGAAATCGTCTATATGGGCGGCGCCTTCTACGTTCCGGGGAATTCGTCGGCATCGGCAGAGTTCAACTGGTGGGCAGACCCTGAAGCCGCCAAGATCAGTGTCAGGTCGAAATGGGGCGATCCGAATTCCGAATCCTTCAAGGCATATGGCAATCAGGTGATCTCCGGTCTGGAAGCCAATGAACATACGGGAGGAATGCCGGAGGACCTCTATCGGAAAATGGTCGACAATAGCCCTCCCGGCATTCAGAAACTCTGGCTTGCACGCGAAGAACAGATCAAGGCGCAAGGCGGAACCACATTCGGACCCGATAACGTCTGGGACCTGTTTGCGGCCGCCTATGTCATCGACCCGTCGATTGTCCTTGCCTGGAACAACGCCCCTCGCCCCAAAGATGGCGCAGCTGTACCTGCCACCGGTGTCTATGTCGACGTGAACACCGAGATGGGTCTCGACTATGGCCGAAGCCTTGCTTTCACCAACAATGATATAGGAGGTAATGCGGAGGCAAAACCGGGACCGGTCGGCACTCAGAAAGCTGCCATTCAGAACTACATCGATGAAGACAAATTCTGGAAAGAGATCGTCGTTCCGCTAACCACCGTTTCGAAGAATTAAAGCATGATCCGATCGATGCAAAACGCGGGTCGATAAGATTTCTGCTTGTTTAGATAGTCTGCCTGCTCACAGGATTGCAGGCATTACAGAAGCAATCGAGGCGGTGGGAGCTCAACTGCGTCATCTGCCGCCTCATAAATTGGGTACGATTCGGCAAAACCTGACACCGGAGTTCCGGTGCCAGGCATTCATTCATCCTGAAGCAAGTATCCGATCAGAACTTGAAGGGCGTGCCCATGCATTTTGCCACTTCACGCTTGATGCAGTTATTATATTCGTGGGGCACCTCTCTCAACGGATAGCAAATGGTTCGCGCCTTTTGCCGGCACTCTTGTTGATTGCTACCATCGGCAATCTGCGCAAAAGAGCTATTCTGGGTTGATGTGTTCACAACTTGAACGCTCATATTGCCCATTTCTACCGCGAAAGCTCCGCCAGCTCCCCAAAGGATGGAAGCAATAACCAATGGCATCAATGCAAATTTATTCATTGCAATCTCCCTTTTAAAAATTCCATCATTACAATGGCATTAAATAATTCTGCAATTATACTATCATCGATTGATGATCATCAATTAGCTTAAAATGATTTATAAATAAAAATTATATATATAAAAGATTATATACTCGTTCTATATTTATTAATTCCTCCTCTTTTTATTTGACTTATATTGAACAAGTACATCTATCTTGAATAGAGCAATAATTTTCTAGATTATTATATACTGAAAATTAGCTGTACCAATATCAGTTTGCATCTCAGCGGCCCCATTTTTTTGCTTCACCGAACGTGTCTCGGCTTATGCGAAAGCAGCTGACCACCTGCCTAAGAACACGTTTGGCACCGGCATGTCCGCTCCGGTGCTGACTATGTCTTCAGGAAAGAACGAAGAACTGATCAAATTGGCAGCCTCATTACATCAAAAATTGCAGCTCCTGAAACGCCAAAATGACGACGACGCGATCCCGAGCAATCCGTTTGCAGCTGAACCAATAATCGATCTTCCAAACTCCCTATAAACAGGGCTATGATAGCCACTGTTTCTCGGATTGGGCATGTCGGCAAGCCATAATGAATCAGATCTCTTTTTCGACAGATATGATCGAAGATCAATTACGTAACGATTTTTGGCGTGAAGTTCTGAAGCCAATGTATGAAATCACATTGGATGGAGAAATACGAAATTATCAGCTTTTTGGCTTCGCAAGGGGCAGTGCGATCAGCTCTTCCCTTCAAATTGGCTCGACCCGTTTCAACACCCAAAACTATCTACGCACGCCTAAGATCATCGCACATGGAGGTCTCGACCAATATATTCTCCAGCTCATAACCGCTGGGGATTTACGCGGCGATTTCAACGGCGTCGACGTCTGGGCCAAGCCTGGCGATATCGTCATCATAGATTTCACACAGACAGTTCAAAGCACGGCATATGAAGGAAGCCGCATCACCGTGATGCTTGCGCGCGACGAGCTGGAAAAGGTGGTTGGGTGGCGAAATCTGCACGGCGTCGTTCTGCGTGCCCATGAACCAATGACGCGTCTGCTGTTTGCTTATTTACGAGGACTGCACGACGTAGCCAGCAAATTGAGTGCGTCAGAGGTCTATTCAGCGCAAGAAGCGATGCTTTCTCTGCTGAATGCCAGCATCAAAGGCGACGCCATCGAAAATGCAGCCGTGAACCTCACGATGCGTAAATGCATCCTCGCTCACATCAATGAAAACCTGAACACCCCCTCGCTCAGCCCCCAATCCATCATGCGAAACTTTCGCGTCTCTCGCTCACACCTCTATCGCGCCTTTGAACCTGATGGAGGCGTCGCCAAGGTCATTCGCGATAAACGGCTCGACAGTGCATACCAAACGCTGGTGAGGCAGACAGGACCGTCGGCCTCACTGAAAAGAATAGCCTATCAATGCGGTTTTAATGACGGCACACAATTTACGAAGGCATTCAAGGCACGATTTGGATTGGTACCGAAGGACGTGGCGAAGTTCGGGGCGCCATTGCTGACAAGCGCTCCCTACAATTTTTCCTACGCTCAACACTTGTCGGCCCAGGCAAAGAGGGCAGGGCTGACGAACGGACAGCCTATGCAGCTTGAAAGCATGAGCTTGGCATAACGCATCTCTTCGCAGCCAGAGATAGCAATGGCCATATGCAATGAAGCCGTTCCGCCAGCTTATTCTCTTGCATAGCACTCCTGCGAGCGTCTTCTTACCGAACACGCATAACCAATCAATCCTGTCGGCCACTTTCTATGATGTCGAGTCGCATAGGTAATATACTGAAAAACTTAGCGATTATGGAAAATACTAAAGCTAAATCCGCCTTAGATTTCGTCTGACTGACAATGGTTTTCGCTGTTCTGGGAAGAGTATGTGGCGCGTCGCGATGCGTTGATCTGACAGCGCAGGAGCAATCTCCTTGACGATTCCGATGCTAACCCGATTTGGTTAAGAAATCTATCCCCCAGAGATGAAAAGCCCCACAGACTGAAAGATGGGAGGCGCTGGTTTGCACCATCGTGGGAGAAAGGCCATGATCATTGAAACCAGTGATCGGAAGCCAAAAAACGAGCTCGACATCAAAATTGGAACCGAGCCGCAACGAATCCGGCCTCTAACTTTCAAAAAAAATTCACCGCCCCTCCCCTCTTCGAGCTTTCGTCGTTAGATCGCCGGAGCCACCGGCGCACCTTCTATCGTTCCGCAATTGCGCGTTTCGTATTCGCTCCGTCGCATCTGCAGGAAGTCATGTGAAGCGGGCCGAAATAAAGCCGTTAGCGAAATCATCCCGTCATAAAATGAGTATGTCGTACTCCTTGCAGTTTCCAACGGCGGTTATCGGCCTGGTCAAAAACCATTCAGGACAAACCTCAGCATGGGGAAAAGCGCAGAAGGCATGCTTCGCTGCGAACAACATACGCGTTGGTAACGCCCCATATTTCCGTTCTGTATAACCTGTCTCTGCTCGAGCTAGGATCCGAGCAGAACCACTCCGTCCGACGGGTTCAAGCAATGCCAATTTATCATTTCGGCGTCGGAATGATGCTTGATAAACTATACCGTCAGAGAATCGGCCCAGTGCCTCCAACAACAGGAAAGCTGCCTCATTCCCATGTGGAAACAGACTCTTCTCAATTGAAATCTTCAGATAAAGGAGACCTCTGAATCATAGACTGCCGTCTAAAATCAATATTATCATACAAAAACAAATAGATAGACCAACTTCAGCCGAATCGATAAAATTTTGTTTAGTTTTACTCTCGGCGCTAACTCTTTGTTAATTCGGTCGCCTCTTGCGATAGAATAAGAATCGGACATAATGACGGTATTTAGGCGGTATTAGTTCCAGTGCCGTCACTAGGGATCCCAAGTAAATGAATATCGCAAATCCAGCAGCAGCTTTGTCGTTTGACGACATGATACTATCGCAAGGGCGCGAGATTTCTCGCAAGCTCAATCTGCTGCGTCACGAAAACTTTCCGCCAGATGCGCGCAAGAATATGCTGCGCCAGTTTTCGATGGCCGAGGCTGCGTACTTCCTTGGTGTCTCCCCCAGCAATCTCAAGAAACTACATCTGGAAGGTAAAGGTGTCGAGCCGACCATTCTGACAGGTGGCCGTCGCGCCTATAGTGTCGAACAGATTCAGGAGCTGCGCCAGTGGCTTGACCAGAATGGTCGCGCTGAGGTGAAGCGCTACGTTCCGCATCGTCGCGGCAATGAGAAGCTTCAGGTCATCGGCGTCGTCAATTTCAAGGGCGGCTCGGGCAAGACGACAACGGCTGCACATCTGGCGCAACACATGGCCCTGACCGGTCATCGCGTACTTGCAATCGATCTCGACCCGCAGGCTTCGCTATCGGCTCTGCATGGCATTCAGCCGGAGCTCGATGAGTTTCCGTCGCTCTATGAAGCCATTCGTTACGATTCCGAAAGGAAGTCTATCCGTGAGGTCATTCGCCGGACGAATTTCCCCGGCCTCGATATTATTCCAGCCATGCTGGAGCTGCAGGAATATGAATATGATACGCCGCTTGCCATGCAGAATGGCGGCGAGGGTAAGACTTTCTGGAACCGCATCGCGCAGGCTCTCGCCGATGTGGATGGTGACTATGATGTGGTAGTCATCGACTGCCCTCCCCAGCTCGGCTATCTGACGCTGACGGCGCTATCTGCCGCAACATCCGTCCTGATTACCGTTCACCCGCAGATGCTCGACCTGATGTCCATGTCGCAATTCCTCCTGATGCTCGGCGACATTCTGAAGACCGTTCGTCAGGCAGGTGGTGCGGTGCAACTCGACTGGTTCCGCTATCTGATTACCCGTTACGAGCCGACCGACGTTCCGCAGGCGCAGATGGTGGGTTTTATGCAGAGCATGCTCGCCTCGCACATGCTGAAGCACCAGATGTTGAAATCAACCGCGATTTCGGATGCTGGTCTGACCAAGCAGACGCTTTACGAGGTCGAGCGTTCATCGATGAATCGCGGCACCTATGATCGCGCCATGGAAGCCATGGAAGCGGTTAACGCTGAAATTCGCGGCCTCATTCACGAGGCATGGGGGCGTTAGACTGCCGTCTAAAGCGGCGAATATTGAATAAAATCAGGTCTCTGACCGGTTTGAGGACATGAGAATGGCAAGAAAGAACATCTTCGAAAGCGTTATGCGGGACGAACCGGCGGCCGAACAAGCCTCACAGTCGGTCGAAAACGTATCGCGCCGGTTCGGTGCCGCCAAGTCTCTGTCCGCTTCGATTGACGAGCTGGCAAAGCAGGCAGCCCAGAAGCTTGATGGCGAAGCCATTATCGAGCTTGATCCCGCCAATCTTGATGTCTCCTTCGTGGCGGACCGTCTGCCTGAAACGGATGACGAAGAATATCGGGAACTTCTGGAAGCCATTCGCGAACGTGGTCAGGACAGTCCTATTCTCGTTCGTCCGCATCCCAAGACCAGCGATCGCTATATGATCGTTTTCGGCCATCGGCGCGCGCGGGTTGCCAGAGAGCTTGGCATCAAGGTCAAAGCCGTCATCAAGCCCCTCGCCGATCTGGAACATATTCTGAGCCAGGGCCAGGAAAACTCGGCGCGCGCCAATTTGAGCTTCATTGAGCGTGTTTTCTTTGCGGCGCGTCTGGAAGCGCTTGGTTTTGAGCGTGAAGCCATACAGGCAGCATTGACAGTCGATTACCAGACCTTGTCGAAGATGCTGACCATTCCGAAGGCTATTCCGGAACATATTCTTCTGGCTATCGGTCCGGCCAAGGGCATTGGTCGTGACCGCTGGTTGGAACTGCGGAAACTGATCGAGATCCCGGGCAGAAAAGATGCTGCAGAAGAGCTTCTGGTGACATCAGCATTTTCAAACGCGACGTCCGTTGATCGTTTTGAGCAGCTTTACGGCTATCTGAAAGGCGGCAAGCAGAAGAAGCCTGTTACCAAGGCGGCTCTGCGTCCTGGCACCAGCTGGACAGCTTCTGACAAGACGGTCAGCGCAGTTATCAAACAGAATGGCAAATCGGCTACATTGGCGCTCAGTGCAGCCAACGGGCCTCGTTTTGCCGATTGGCTTTCTCGTAATCTGGATGAACTTTATGCATCGTTCCAGAACGAGGAGAAGTAAGTAAGCGTAACGAACGGCGGCGGTTGCCACGGTTCGATTGTGTAGAGCATGTCTCCCGAAAGTGGGAACCGGTTTCGGGGTAAAGACATGCGTAAAACAAAGAAATGGAGCATTTCCAATGCGTTCAAACAAACAGGAAATGCGCTAGCGTTCAATAGTAAGTGTGTTTGCGTTGAAACTGTTCAGGAAGAGGAACGAGA
Organism: Brucella lupini; assembly: GCF_002252535.1. Classification (NCBI taxonomy): domain Bacteria; kingdom Pseudomonadati; phylum Pseudomonadota; class Alphaproteobacteria; order Hyphomicrobiales; family Brucellaceae; genus Brucella; species Brucella lupini. Next base: position 112,473 of record NZ_NNRN01000057.1, on the reverse strand, counting down.
CAGCAAAAGAAAAAGGCCCCCAAACGTCGCCGTGTGGAAGCCCTTCTCATTGGTTTAGCAGCTAGAGAATCGCAAATCCACGAATCACTGTCAAGTGTAATTAGCGTCATTTCGGCGGGTGGATTTCTTTTGCCTTGTGGAAGGTGAAAGAAAATGGAGATTCAATTGGCCTCGACGCCGTTTGGCAGTCGAAGGATGACGTTTGCCTTGTTGGCAAGTCAACAGAACACACAGCAAATCGCACCGGGAACGGTTGCCGATAAGTGGCAACTACATCGCTGGCTGTGCGAAGCAAAGACGCAGTTCGGCCTGAATGATCGTTCTCTGGCGGTTCTTTCAGCCCTGTTGTCATTCTATCCGGAAACGGAACTGAATGCGCAGAACAGCCTGATCGTGTTCCCGTCCAACAAGCAACTGGCATTGCGAGCCCATGGCATGGCCGATGCAACCTTGCGCCGTCATCTGGCAGCGCTGGTCGATAGCGGTTTCATCCATCGTCAGGACAGCCCGAATGGTAAGCGCTATGCACGCCGTGCCAAAAGTGGAGACGTGCAAATTGCATTCGGCTTTTCACTGACACCGCTGCTGGCACGTGCTTGTGAACTGGAAGCGGCTGCAGAGCAGGTGAGGGCAGAAAAGACGGCGTTGCGTGAAATGCGCGAACGCCTGACATTGCTGCGCCGTGACATTACCAAGCTTATCGAATTCGCCGCACTGGAAGAACTGGCCGGAGACTGGGAAGACATCCATCATCGTTTCCGCCTGATCGTCGACAGCATTCCTCGTCGTGCAGACTATGAAGAACTGGCGGCTCTGGTCGAATCCATGCAGTACATTCGTACAGAAATCGATAACGCGTTGAAAATTCATGAAAATGTTCAAAATTTGCGCGCCAATGAATCTCAAAATGAGCGGCAGCAAATTGAATCGAATCCAGATTCCCATTTTGAAAAGGCAACGCCTGAATTTATCGATCAGCGCATCAATGAAATCACCAGCGCTCCGTTTGAACCCACGGTTTCGCTCGACATGGTGCTCCGTTCCTGTCCCGAGATCACGGCCTATGCGATTTCATCCATCCGACATTGGCAGGATTTGGCCAATACAGCAGAGAAAGTACGCTCTTTCCTCGGGATCGATGGAAAGCTCTACGATCTCGCAAAGAAAACGCTGGGAACTCACAATGCATCGATCGTGATCGCTTATATCCTGCAGCGCTATGAGCAAATCCAGTCCGCTGGCGGCTATTTGCGAATTCTGACGGAAAAGGCTGCCAACGGTTCGTTCTCGATCAGACCAATGCTTATGGCTGCCCTGAATGGACAAAGTCGTTAACCATAAAGCCCAGTCAGCGTGACAAAACCAAACGGCTATTTAGGTTTCGTATCGTTCATGAAGTTCAAGGAGATCAAGCTATCCAGTGTAGGCCGGAAAACAGACACGGCAATTGCGGTTAAGACTATACAGCTCGCGACGAATTGCGCTTTGAAACTTTATGTGGCTGCTAGGTCTGGTCTTAGTCCAGTGCCTGAAAGCGGCGACGGCGTGAACGGCGGCGAGGGCGCAAAGTGTTTAGGTCTTGTTTTTGATCAACCTTATGACGCGGGGGAGGCGAAAGAAGGCGCATGATGAAGAGGATGCAGCACCCGATGGTGAATATCCAGAATATCTCATCGGTGAGATCGTTGATCATGACGCAATCCAGAGCAAACCGCTTGTCCGTTTCCGTGACGCGCGAAACAATATCCCGAGATCAATACCGTCTTGCGAAACCAGGGCCAAGTCACGAAGGCGTGCTTTATCGCCGCGCCGTTGGTATCGCGACACCGCACTCCTGTGGATGGCTGGCAGGCGCTGGTCGCGAACTTCGCACCGATCTGCGATAGGTTGGTCATGCTGCCTTTTTCAATCCATTGTTCCGGCCCGATCCTCGCGGCTGAATTCCCAGACAGGCAAAACATCCTGAGCTGGTCTCTGACACGTCCGGGGTTCGTTTCGGCGTGCTCCGTCGCCTGGCTGGAAGTACGCAATGACGATCTGACGTTGGAAGTGGACCCGGTGCTTATGCTGCAGGAGAAACTGGCCGAAGCCGGTTACGGCGGAGCGGTGCAGATGATGACATCGCGCAGCGTACAGAAGCACCATGTTGCGACGCGACGCTCCGGCGAAACGCATGCCGCCTGTCTTGCCACTGTCGGCCTGTCGAATGCGGGAAGGGTGGGGGAACTCACACAGATGAAGATGCCCGTTGGAACGATCAATCTTCTGGTCCACATCGACAAACCATTGTCGGTCGCAGCCCATATAGAGGCAATGTCGATTGCTGCCGAGGCCCGCACCACTGCCATTATCGAACTTGGCCTAATTGTCGGCGGTAGAACCGCAACAGGGACTGGAACGGATTGCATCGCCGTTTCCGCTCCACACGGGCAGGCGGGAGAGGCAGCATCATATGCGGGTTTGCATACGGATATCGGCGCCGCTCTCGGTGGTACGGTTTATGACGCGGTGTCCGAAGGCGGCAGGCTCTGGATGAGAGAGCAGGGTTTTTAATCGGTCAGGCTTCGGCTGCTGCGCCTTTCGGCTTCAGGCGCAGGATAAGCGGAACCAGAACAAGGGCGACGATCGGGAAGACGAGCCAGTTGATGGTTTCCCAGCCTGACGAATGCAGCAGCGACCCTGCAAAGAACGAAGCGCAGGCCACTGTACCAAACATGATGAAATCATTGGCGCCCTGCGCCTTGCCGCGTTCAGCTGGCGTGTGGCAGTCGGTCACCATGGCAGTCGCGCCAATAAAGCCGAAATTCCAGCCGATACCAAGGAAGATCAGCGCACCCCAGAAATGACCGACATCAAAGCCGCCCAATGCAATAATGGCGGAGAACGCGATCAAAACCAGACCGAGCGCGGTGATCTTTTCCTTGCCGAAACGGGTGATGAGCTTTCCGGTGAAGAAGCTTGGCGCGAACATGGCAAGCACATGCCACTGGATGCCAAGGGCCGCATGATCGACGGAATGGCCATGGCCGACCATGGCGATGGGCGCTGCCGTCATCACGAAAGTCATCAGCGCATAGGAACAGACGCCAGCAGCCACGGAAAGGATGAAGCGCGGTGAACGGAGAATTTCGCCCAGCGGGCGGCCTGTATCATGGATAGCGTTCGGATCTTTCCGGACCTTCGGTGCGCGCAGCATGAAAAGGACGGGGAGGGCGAGAAGCCCAAGAACAGCCTGGCTGAGGAAACTGCCAGCAAACATCGCATCCGGAATGGTATCGCGTGTCCAGATGACGAGCTGTGGCCCAACGATTGCCGCAACGAGCCCACCCACCATGACCCATGATATGGCGCGCGCCTTCATGTCGCCCGTTGCCGCATCGGTCGCGGCAAAGCGATAGCTCTGGACATAAGAGGCGTAGAAACCGGCAGTCAACGTTCCGAGACAGAAGATGAGGAAGGAGGCGGCAAAAATACCTGCGGCTGCGATCACACCTGCCGAGGCGCCGACAAGCGCGCCCAGCATATAGGCATTGCGGCGTCCGAACTGGCGCATGAAGAAAGCGGCAGGCAGTGTGCCAAGCGCAAGGCCGAGATTGAACAGACTGACGGGCAGCGTGACGAGTGCCGGATCGGAAGACAGTTTCTGGCCTACCAGACCGCCAAGCGAAATCACGATAGGCGGGCTGGAAGCGCCCAGTGCCTGTGCAATCGTCAGGATAACAATATTGCGTCGTGCAGCCGTCGCGTCGGTCATAACCAACCCCTCAATCGATAAACCGGGATGGTTTTATCGGAAAGCGCATTTACCGGCAAAATTATTCTACAGCTGGTTAGAACATTTTTTGACTGGGTCAGCTATTCCGTTTCAAACGATGAGATGGATGTGACGACGCATCCGGGTTTAAGAGGATATTTGGCAATTAGCCCATAATATTATTCGTCCAGTGCTCCGATAGAGACATTGCAGGCGGTATTGACGCCATGATCGTCAGCGTATTGAAAGTAAATTGTACCATTCATCGTGGGCAGAGGGCCGCTATGTGGCGGTTTTGATCGCCCAACATAATCTGATGAGAAGCCAGCTTCATATGTGCCATCCGGCTTTGTAACTATAGTGCTTTCGTCAATACCGAACTGCGCAGTTAAAAGCTCTGTCGAATTATCGGAATATATATTTACCTCTCCGGAAAAACCTTGTCCGTTATTGGTTAGTGTCACCAAAACATACTCGTGATCATCGCCATTCATGACCAAGAATCCGGGTTTCAACGAGATTTCGATAGCCATTCTTCACCTATATACTTATTGAAGAGCGAATATATCTCAAATCTGGAATGAAATTATACTGACAGAGTAGGCAGAGTTGGGCTGCTGGTCTATCAGTTTGAATAATTATCGCATCAGCGAGCGCGTCTTCACTCATACAAAACCTGAGCGGACAACAGAGACGCAACCATGCAGGCCCGCGATGCATGTGGGAATCCAATTTGGACAGCCCGATGTCGTCCGGCTGTCATCTAGTGCTTCTAATTTGCAACTCCACAATTCGATAGGGAGCCAGCAATGTCAGAGAATCTTTCCCAGCAAAGTCTGTTCAAGACCAGCCAGTTGGAAGAAGCAGATGCCGATCCGCGCAATCCGTCCGATAATCCAACCATGGGCGAAATCATCAGCCGGCGCTTTTCCCGCCGTGGCTTTCTGCGTGGATCGCTCGCTGTCTCGGCCATTGCGGCAACGGTCAGCCCGCTCGCCCTGATGAGCGCCGGTGATGCGCGCGCTGCATCCGGTTCGGCCTTTTCCTTCAAGGAGGTCGAGGCCGGTGTGGATGCCCATCACCATGTCGCGGAAGGCTATGATGCCGATGTGCTTTTGCGCTGGGGTGACAAGCTTTTCGCCGATGCGCCGGAATTCGATCCGACCAAACAGTCAGCCGAAGCGCAGGCGCGCCAGTTCGGCTACAACAATGATTATGTCGGCTATATCGCCATCGAGGGATCGCCGGAACATGGCTTCCTCGTGGTCAATCACGAATATACCAATCCGCACCTGATGTTCCCCGGTCTCGTCAAGATCGTCGACGGCAAGGTAGAGCAGGCTCCGCTTTCGAAGGAACAGGTGGATATCGAAATGGCCGCCCATGGCGGCACGATTGTCGAAATCCGCAAGCAGGACGGCAAGTGGCAACCGGTGCTCGACGGTGCAAACAATCGCCGCATCACCTCCAATACCGAGATGGCGCTGAGCGGTCCCGCCGCCGGTCATGATCGCGTCAAGACCAATGCCGATCCTTCCGGCACCAAGGTTTTCGGCACGGTCAACAATTGTGCAGGCGGCGTCACACCCTGGGGCACCTACATCATGGCCGAGGAAAACATCCATGGCTATTTCATCGGCGAACTGCCGGAAGGTCACGCGGAGACGGCCAATTACAAGCGCATGGGCATTCCCGAAGGTTCATACGAATGGGGACGTTTCTACGACCGTTTCGATGTTTCCAAGGAACCGAACGAACCGAACCGTTTCGGCTGGATCGTCGAGGTCGATGTGTCCGATCCGAACTCCGTGCCGAAGAAGCGGACCGCGCTTGGCCGTTTCAAGCATGAGGGCGCCGAATCCATCGTCAACAAGGACGGGCGCGTGGTCTTCTATCTGGGCGACGACGAACGCTTCGACTATGTCTACAAGTTCGTGACGGCGGGCAAGTTCAACCCGGATGATCGCGCTGCCAATATGGATCTGCTGGATGAAGGCACGCTTCACGTGGCCAAATTCCATGAAGATGGCAAGGTTGAGTGGATGCCGCTGGTATTCGGTCAGGGTCCGCTGACCGAGCAGAACGGCTTCAAAAGTCAGGCCGATGTGCTGATCGAAACCCGGCGTGCCGGTGATCTTCTCGGCGCGACCAAGATGGATCGCCCCGAGGACGTGCAGCCGAACCCGGTCAATGGCCGTGTTTATGTCATGCTCACCAACAATACCAAGCGCAAGGACGATCAGGTGGATGCCGCCAATCCGCGCGCCAAGAACGCCTTCGGCCATATCATCGAGATCGAGGAAGATGGTCAGGATTTTGCCGCCACGACGGGCAAGTGGGAGGTGCTGTTGAAATGCGGCGATCCTTCTGTGGCAGAAGTCGGTGCCAGCTTTTCCACCGATACGACGCGCAATGGCTGGTTCGGTATGCCGGACAACGCCGCCGTCGACAGTGCCGGTCGGCTTTGGGTCGCAACCGATGGCAACAGCAACAAGGGTACCGGTCGCACGGACGGACTTTGGGCGGTCGATACGGAAGGCGATGCGCGCGCGACCTCGAAACTGTTCTACCGCGTGCCGGTGGGTGCAGAAATGTGCGGTCCGCTGTTCGCACCCGACGATGAGACGGCTTTCGTCGCCGTGCAGCATCCGGGCGACGGCGGCGAGGATTGGGACGGTCATGGCCGTCCGTCCTATTACGAGGACCTGTCCACCCGCTGGCCGGATTTCAAAGACGATATGCCGGTTCGGCCTGCCGTGGTGGCAATCACCAAGCAGGGCGGCGGCAAGATCGCGGTGTAATGACTTGATGAGACAGTTGGCCCCCGGTGAAAGTTGGGGGCCTTCGTCAAAGCTTCATGGAAGCGTCAAGCCAGCGATACAAAGCCAGCCTAATTGCGTCCCTGTATTTGAATTCCAACGGGGACTTATCATGATATCGCGTCTCGTCGCTTCGACCATGCTTGCCGGTGCCGTCGCATTGGCTTTTCCGGCCTCCGCTGAAGAAAAGGCTTTTCCTGCAACGCTCAAGGCCCATGCCATCCTGCCCGCGAACACGATCATCGCTGCACCGGAAGACGCGGCGGATCACCTGAAGACGTCGGGCAAGTTCACCACCGCCGACCGCAAGCGTGCTGAGGGCATCGGCACTGTTGAAGGCAAGGACGGCGTGCGCAAGACCGGCCTGTCTTTGCCGTTCGACGGCCAGCCGGTGCAGGGCTTTTCCGGCATCAAGACCATGGAAGACGGCAGCTTCTGGTCACTGTCCGACAATGGCTTCGGCTCCAAGCTTAACTCGCCGGATGCCATGCTGATGCTGCACAATGTCAAGTTCGACTGGGACAAGGGTACGGTGGAGCGCGTGAAGACCGTGTTCCTCAGCGATCCGGACAAGAAGGCTCCGTTTCCCATCGTCATGGAAGGCGCTGAAAAGCGCTATCTGACCGGCGCCGATTTCGATGTGGAATCTATCCAGCCCGTTGCGGATGGCTTCTGGGTAGGCGAGGAATTCGGTCCTTTCCTGTTGAAATTCGACATGGACGGCAAGCTGACCGATGTGTTCCCGACTTTCGTCGGCGAGACGGAAGTGTTGTCGCCGGACAATCCGAAAATCGCTCTGCCCGCCAATCCGAGCCTCAAGCTCCCGACTTACAATCTGAAGCGCTCGGGAGGCTTCGAGGGGCTGGCGATGTCGAAGGACGGCTCGAAGCTCTACGGTCTTCTGGAAGGTCCGCTTTTTGTCGATGGCGCGCCGGAAAAGACCGAAAGCGGCAAGACCGGGCTGCGGGTCATCGAATTCAACGTTGCCGACAAGAAGTGGACGGGCCGCTCCTGGCTCTATCCGCTGGCCGAGGGTGGCGAAGCCATCGGCGATTTCAACATGCTGGATGAAACCACAGCGCTGGTCATCGAGCGTGACAACGGCGTCGGCACGGCGGACAAGGCCTGCGCCGATCCGAAGAAGCCGCAGGCCGATTGCTTCGATGTGCCGTCGAAGGTCAAGCGCATCTACAAGATCGCTTTCGACGACAGCAATGTCGGCAAGGAAGTGCGCAAGATCGGCTATATCGATCTGCTCGCCATCGCCGACCCGGAAAACAAGCGCCGTCAAGGTGGACGTGAAGGCATTTACGATATGCCGTTCCTGACCATCGAGAATGTGGATCGTGTGGACGACACGCATATTGTGGTCGGCAACGACAACAATCTGCCGTTCTCAGCTGGTCGTTTCCTCGACAAGGTGGATGACAATGAATTCGTGCTGCTGGAAGTGGGTGAGTTCCTGAAGGCCGAATAAGCCTCTGAACAGGTCCTATGATGAAGCCGCGGAGAAATCCGCGGCTTTTTTCTCTCTGTGCATGGTGGCAAGCCCGGCGTGGAAGTTTTGTTTCGGCGCAGCTATGGTGCGGCAGCAAAGCGATGGAGAAAACCGTTGAAGATTTTTATTTTCGGCAGTGTGAATGTGGATGTCAGCGCCCGGATGGCCGCGCTGCCGCGTCCGGGGCAGACCGTGAATGCATCGGGCTATGGTATCGGCCTCGGTGGCAAGGGTGCCAATCAGGCGGTTGCGGTCGCCAAGATGGGCGGTGATGTCCGCTTCGTCGGTGCTGTCGGCAACGATGCCTTCGGCGAACTGGCCTTGAAGCAGATGCAGGAATTTGGCCTCAACACCGGAAGCGTGCGCGTGATTGACGGTGTCGATACGGGCATGGCGATCATTCAGGTTGAGGAAGCCGGACAGAACACGATTGCTGTTTGTGCCGGAGCCAATGCGCACTGGTCGGCTGCCGACGTCAATGCCTATGCTGCCGATATTGCCAGGGCGAAGATTACGCTGTTGCAGCGCGAAGTTCCGCATGAAGCCAATCTGGCCGTGGCAAAGGCCGCGCGTGCGGCTGGCGGCAGTGTTTTGCTTGACCCGGCACCGGTCGGCGATGCAAGCCGCATGGCGGACCTGATTGCACTCAGCGACATCATTTCTCCCAACGAGACTGAGGCTGCTGAAATTACCGGTATCGAGCCGACCGATCTTGCTTCGGCGGAAGCTGCCGCACGGAATCTTCTGGAGCGCGGGCCGAAGACGGTCATCGTCAAGCTTGGAAGCCGTGGTGCATTGCTGGTGACGGCGGATGAGGTGAAACACTTCGCGCCGTTCAAGGTTCAGGTGGTGGATACGGTCGCAGCCGGTGACAGTTTCAACGGTGGTTTCGCGGTCGCGTTCTCACAGGGCCAGTCCTTGCATGATTGCGTGCGGTATGGTTCGGCAGCGGGTGCGATTGCGGTCACAAGAGCGGGCGCGGGAGCGGCTGCGCCAACCGCAGCAGAAGTAGCTGAACTTTTGCAAACTATGGCAAAGTGAAGATTGAAGGCAATTTGCGCCGATTTCGCTCATTTTGAGCAGAAAACTGCGCAAAAACCTCTTGTCAAACATGGCGAAGAAGCCGCGAGAATAAGACGCTCGCGGCTTTTTTGTGGCTTAATTATGTCTTAGAGCGTTGCGAGATGTTCGGTCAGCAGGCTGAAGAAGCCGTCTGCATCCACATCCTTGATGAAGAGCGCGTTCTTCGGACGGTCGGTCACTTCCCACCAGTCGACGACTGTTTCGCCGATGGTCAGTTCCGAATTGATTTCGATTTCCACATTGCACTCGCGTCCGGAATAGAGTTCCGGCTTGATGAGATAGGCGATGACGTTTGGATCGTGCAGCGGGCCGCCGTCGGTGCCGTATTTCGCTTCATCATAGCGCTCGAAGAATTCGAGCCATGCCGCAACCACTTCGCCGACATGCGTACCGATGCCGCGAATGGCGGCGATGCGCTTTTCGGTGGTCAGAACCTTGTGTGTCACATCGAGCGGCATCATGGTGATCTTGATGCCGGATTTGAACACAACCGCAGCGGCGTGCGGATCGACATAGATGTTGAATTCCGCCGATGGCGTGATGTTGCCGCCCTCGAAATAGCCACCCCCCATCAGCACGATTTCCTTGACGCGGTCGGCAATCTTCGGCTCGCGGATCAGTGCGGATGCGATGTTGGTCAGCGGTCCGAGCGGGCAAAGCGTGACGGTGCCGGGTTCTTCCTTCATCAGCGTTTCGATGATGAAATCAACGCCATGCTGCGTCTGAAGCGGCATGGTCGGAACTGGCAGGTCGTAGCCGTCGAGGCCGGTCTTGCCATGGACGTTTTCAGCCGTCACAAGCGGGCGCACCAGAGGACGGATGGAGCCTGCAAAAACCTTGGTTTCCGGCTTTTTCGCCACTTCACAGATTGTGCGGGCGTTGATTTCGGTGCGCGCCAGCGGGCCGTTGCCTGCCACTGCGGTGATGCCGAGAATGTCGAGTTCCGGGCTTGCCAAGGCCAGAAGAATGGCGACTGCATCGTCCTGACCGGGATCGGTATCGATAATGATTTTACGGGCCATGATGGTTTCCTGATGAGGGGATTTAGAGAGCGTTGCGCGCGGCACTGACCGTCTGGTCGACAAGCGCGTCAAAGGAGATTTTCGCCGGGCGGCGCATATAGGTGACGATGTCGTCGGCCAGCAGCGGCTTCGACCATCGTTCGGCGATGATGGCGGACCCGCGCTGGATGGCGATCATGCTCAGAATCTGCGCGGCATTGCAGTCGACGTCGTGGCCAATGCCGCAGACGATTTCGAGCGTGCGGTCGAAATCGCCTTCGCCGAACCAGAGCGCAATTACCTGTGCGGCTGCATTCGGATAGACGTGAATCCAGTTATATTCGGCATATTCCACATCGCATTTCGCCCATGCGTCCTGCCAGTTGCCGGCAGAACGGCAGGCGTCGAGCGCGAAGGCCAGAACCGCGCCATATTCGGTGTCGGTTGAGAAAAGCGCCGCTGTCGAGACCAGCAATTCGCGCGTGTCGCTGACCGCAAAGGCGCGCGCCGCCATGACAGCATTGAAGACTTCGCCCAAGATACCGTTTCCGGCATGGGAGATTTCCGCGTCCATCCAGGCGAGGCGGGCAGCTTCGCGAGCGCGCCCCGGCACAACCATGCCACAGATTGTGCCGCGCATTTGTGCACCGATCCATTCATCGAACGGATTGTCGGACGTGCCGGTTTCAGGCGCGGTGAGGCCGCGCCGCATATTGGAAAGCGCGATTGCCTCCGCCGACCAGCCAAGCGGGATCAGCGACGTCCAGCGCTCGGCAATGTCGGCGCTGGTCACAGCAGACCCCTTGTCGCCGAAGGCTTCGAGAAATGCGATCTCGAAAGTGATGTCGTCATTATAGGTGTTTGGCTCGCGCACATAATCGCGGATCGGTCCGAAGACCTCGGCGATGTTTTCCGCCGTATAGCCTTCGAGCGCCGTGCCAGCCGCAGCGCCCACGAGCTGCGCCATCCAGGCGGCAGCGGTGCGGTCGAGGAAATCATCGGACTGGACGGCATAGAGCACATCGTCAGGCCATTGAACGGCAGCGTCGAATTCGTCCCACGACCCATAGCGCACCGTCTTTTGCGACGGATGGTCCGGATCGGGCCGTGCAGCGCGCATGAGGACACGCAGGCGCATGTCGATGCGATACAGCGTTTCAAAGTCACCTTTTCCTAGTGCTGCCAGCCCGTCGCGAAGAAGCTCCTCATAGGGAGCAAGAACGAAGCCCTTGTTTTCCAGCGATTGCAGCGCACCGGCCATCAGACATTCAGGTGCTGCCGATCCCGGCACATTGCTTTTCCAGAACATGGCCATGAGATCGTCCTGCGCCTTCATGACGGCGCTTGCATCCCAGGTCTGTTCTTCCGCTGTGCGCACCACCGGTTTCGTGTCGCGCAGCAGATCGCGGGTCAATTCCCAAGCTTTCATTTCATTCTCATTTTTATGCATTTCAGGAGTTTTTCAGTTGCTTTGCGCGCCGCTGACGGCGCGCCGCGTGGATCGTCAGCACAACGACCGGGACGAGATAAGGGATCATCTGCATCAGTTCGAACGGCAGGCCGAGGCTCTGAAGCGTGATGGCGAAAGATTCAGCCGCCGCGAGAACCAGGCTTGCCACAAGCGTGCCCCATGCGGTTCCCTGTCCCATAACTTCGGCTGCAATCGCGATGAAACCGCGACCTGCAGTCATGTTCTGGGCAAACCATGTGACATAGCCGAGCGACAGATAGGCACCGGCTGCACCGCCGAAGAGACCGGACAGGACAAGCGCCATCATCTGCACCCGGCCTGTATGGATACCGGCGGCACGCGCCGATTTGGGATCAACGCCGGTGGCGCGCAGATGCAGGCCGAAGCGCGTGCGCATCATCAGGAGGCTGACCGCCGGGACAGCGAGAAGGGCGGCAAAGGTCAATATGTGGATATTGCCGATGAAAGGCACGGGAAGGCTTGGCAGAGCGCCGCTTTTCAACGCGCCCGACATGCCCTTGTCGCCCGTAGCAAGAAAAAGCCCGAGCGTCGTTGCCGCGGCAGCAGCGATGTTGAGTGCGATGCCGGTCATGATAAGGTCAGTGCCCAGCCGGTTGACCGAAAGCGACATCAGCCAGCCAAGAGCTGCACCTGTGATGAGCGCTGCCAGCAGGCCAATAGCCGGGCTTCCGGTAGCCGCACTGGCCAGAACGGCAATGAGCGCCGCCGACAGCATCATGCCTTCCATGCCGATATTGAGAACGCCTGCGCGGTCGGAAATCATCACGCCAAGTGCCGCCAGCAACAATGGTGTTGCCACGCGCAGGATGGTGCCGATGAAGGATGGATCGAGAATTTGTGCGAGAACCATGCTCATGGTTGTACTCCGGCCTGCACTACCGCTTGTTCTCCTTCGCGATTGCGAAGGTTGCGGATCAGCCGCAATACGGTCGGATGATTGTGAATGACGCTTGCCGTCGCGCCCACCATGATGGCGGCGGTCACAAGCCCCACCACTTCGGTCGGGATGTTCATGTTGCGGGCCAAAAGATCGCCGCCGATCTGCACGAAGCCAAGGAAAAGTGCGGACGGAATAAGCAGGAACGGATTTTCGCGCGCCAGAATGGCGACGACAAGGCCGGTCCAGCCATAGCCGGGCAGATCGAGCCAGGCAAAGCGGGCATGAAGGCCGAGCACTTCCAGCGCACCGGCCATGCCTGCCACCAGTCCACCGACAATCTGGGCACGCATGATGATGCCCTTGAGCGGCAGGCCAAGATGATTGGCAAAGCCCGGACTGGAGCCTGCGATACGGATATTGAGGCCCGAGCGCGTCCAGTAAAGCCAGATGCCGCCAGCGATACAGGCCAGAATGGCAATGATCGAACCGCTGTTGAGACGCGTACCGGCGAGCAGGCGGTCAAGCTTGGCATCGGGCGGAATCCTGAGCGACATCATCCCGCCCGCAGCCGGGTCGCGGATGACATAGTTGAGGACGAACAGGCCGAGAAACAGGAAGGCGTAGTTCAGGACGAGCGACGTCACCATTTCCGATGCGCCGAAACGCAGCCGCAGCGCTGCCGGGATGGTGCAGGCGAAACTGCCCGCAACCGCACCGCACAAAATGGCGACCGGCAGCGAGAACCAGCCGAGCGAAGGGAGCAGAACAGCGCCCGCCACAGCGCCGAGCGCGCCGAGGAAGAAGCCGCTTTCCGCGCCGAGATTGAACAGGCCGGAGCGGAACATGATGGTGATCGCAAGGCCGGTCAGCATGATCGGCGTTGCCGCTTCCACCACATTGCCCATATGGCGAATGCTGCCGAATGGTCCGAGGAAAAACGTCTTAAGAACCCCGGTGGGATTGTCCTGCATCAGCGCCAGCGGCACCAGAAGCACGGCCATGATGACGGCGATGACAAGCACGGTCAGGAAGAATGGAATGAGATAGGAAATCAGTCTGCGCATTACGCTGCAACTCTCTGCTTGAGCATGATCTCATCCAAAAACCGCGTTACACTTTTTGGGATCATGCTCGTGTCCCCAGCATATAAGGTCCAAGGACAGCCGGTGTGATGTCTGGTCCGTTTTCCAGAACGGCAACGATACGTCCGTTGAAGAGAACGACGATTCGGTCGCTCAGGCGCAGCAATTCATCGAGATCGGCGCTGACGAGCAGCACGGCGCAGCCGCCTTGCGCCACTTCGTCGATGCGGCGGTGCAGGAAGGCTGCCGCCGAAACGTCGATGCCACGTGTTGGCTGGTCGGCGATCAGGAATTTCGGATTGGTGGCAAGTTCGCGCGCGGCGATGAGCTTTTGCGCATTGCCGCCGGAAAGGGAATCGAGCCGTTCGGTAATTGCGCCTGCGCGCACCGAATATTGCTTGATCATCCCGCTGACACGGGCCTTGATCGCATTCCAGCGCAGGAACGGCCCCCAGAAGATCTGCTTGTCGGCGGTAATCGATCCAGTTCCGGCGATCGCGTTTTCGGCGAGAGACAGGCCGGGTGCGCCACCTTGCGAAAAGCGGTCGGCTGGCAGATGAGCGAGACCTTGTCTGCGCCAGCTTGCCGTGTCGGCGCGCAGCATATCCTCACCGTTGAGGCTGATCGTGCCGCTGGCCGCTTCGGCAAGGCCGGAAAGCACCGATACGAGGCCGCGCTGGCCGCTGCCATCGACACCGGCGACGCCGACGATCTCGCCTGCACCGACGGTCAGGTTCACATCCTTGATGCGGTCTGCCGGGTCGGCTGCTTTTGTCGTAACGCCCTTCATGTCGAGAACGGTTTTCATTGTGCCGTGCTTGTGGGCGCGTTGCGGAATGTCGACCGCATGGCCCATCACCATCTGCATGATGGCATCGTCCGGCACGTCGGCAAGCTTTTCCGTGCCCGCAACCGCGCCTGCACGCAATACGGTCACGCTTTCAGCCAGCTCGCGCACTTCGTTCAGCTTGTGGGAAATGAAGAGGATGGTAATGCCTTCGTCGCGCAGCGCCTTCAGCTTGCGCATCAGCTCCTCGATCTCCGGCGGAGAGAGAACAGCGGTCGGCTCGTCGAGGATCAGGAGCCTCGTGCGGCGCGCCAGCGCTTTCAGGATTTCAACCTTCTGCTGGGCGGCGACGGAAAGCGCGCCCGTGATCGCTTCGGGGTCAGCGTGCAGATCATATTGCTGCATCAGCGCTTCGACCATTTTGCGCGCGCTCACACGGTCGATCAGCCCTGCCTTCACCGGCTCATGGCCGAGAATGATGTTTTCGGTAACCGTCAGGGTCGGCACGAGCGAGAAATGCTGGTGCACCATGCCAATGCCTTGTGCCGCAGCATCTTCCGGCGACCAGGACGCAATGTGCTGTCCATCGACGATGATTTCGCCTGCCGTGGCATTTTCGATGCCGAACAGGATTTTCATGAGCGTGGATTTGCCCGCACCGTTCTCGCCGCAAATGGCGTGGATGGAGCCTGCGCGGATCGAAAAAGACACGTCGCGAAGCGCTTGCGTGCCGTTCGGATAGACCTTGCTCACATCGCGGAAGGCGACGATTGGGCGGAAGGCGACGATAGCATCGCCGCCTTCAATATTTTCAGCTGGATTTTCCACGATCAGGGACGAACCTTGTTGCGGATCGCGTTAAGATCCTCGGTGCTCATGCCGAATGCGGTCGGAACCGTGATCTTGCCTTCGGAAATCTCGTCGGAAGCCTTCTTGATGGCATCCTTCATTTCCTGCGTGGCCATGGAAGCCATGTTGCCATCCTGCACGATGCCGACAGCGCCTTCCTTGAGGCCAAGTGCTTCCGCCTTGCCGAACGGCAGGTCGCCTGCCTTGAAACGTTCATAAGCTTGCAGAAGGCTGACATCGACATTCTTCAGAACGGAGCTGACGACCTGCTTGGCAATGGCCGGATCGCTATCCTTGAAGATCGCTTCCTGATCGGAATCGACGCCCAGAACATATTTGCCGGTTTCCTTGGCAGCCGAAAGCTGGCCGAGGCCGGTCTGCGAGGCGACGACGAAGCCGAGCGACACGTCGGAACGATACTGCGCGAGACCGAGTTCCTTGCCCTTTGCGGCATCCATGAAGGATCCGGCATAGGAAATCGCGATCTTGGCATCAGGCATGACCGACTGCGCACCGGCAATGTAGCCGACGAGGAAGTCGTTGATGACCGGAATGTCCATGCCGCCGAGGAAGCCGAGATTCTTGCCTGTATCGCCGAGCTTGCCTTCCTTCAGGAGCGAAGCTGCCAGCATGCCGCCGAGATAAGAACCTTCGTTTTGCTTGTACTGGATGGAATAGACGTTGTCGTAGCCGCCTTCTTCATAAGGCACACTTGCATCATAGAGGATATATTTCTTGTCCGGATATTGCTGTGCGACCGAGCCAACGGTTTCCGACATCTGGTAGGTGCCGCCGATGATCAGGTCCCAGTCCTGTTCGGACGCATCGAGGAACACCGGCTCCCATTTCGTCGGATCGTCGCCGATTTCGAGAATCTTGGTCTCGACGTCGTCGCCATACTTGTCCTTGATCATCTTCATGCCCTTGGCAGCGCTGTCGAAGAACGACTTGTCGCCGAGCGCGCCATTGATGATGAGCAGGATCTTGTCCTGAGCCTGTGCTGCCGTGGTGGCAAACGTGCCCATCGCCGTCGATGCGGCGAGAGCAAAGGCAAGGTGGATTATTCCCCGTCTGGTGGATTTGATCACAACAGAACTCCAATACTGTAGCGTTATAGAGATGGATTTTCTGCTTTGGATAATTTGCCTCCGCCCACAGAACCCCCACACCTGACAGCGATCAAACGCTGACGGCGTGTGTGAGTCAATCGCCAAACTTTTTGCCCGCTGTGGACAAAGCAAGTCTGTTGCGCGCAACGGGGCTAAAGCTTTCGATTATTTCAACAAAGCCTGATTTGGATGCCGCAGTGTCGGGTCGAATGGATTGAGCTTTTGCGAGATGATTACCGCTTCCTTGCGCAGCAGTTCCGTCACCGTCTGCTGGCGCTTTTCGGTGAGGCGCGCGGCAAGCGTGCCGATGCTGAGCGCTGCCACGGCTTCACCGTCGCCGTTCAAAATAGGCACGCCGAGACCTGCCATACCGTCGATCATGTTGAAGTTGAAGGTTGCCGCACCGCTCTTGCGCACTTCCTCGATCATGATGCGCAGGTCGACCTCGTCCACTGACGATTTGTCCAGAATGCGGGGCACGTTGAAGCGTATGATCGCCTCGCGCTCTTCTTCAGGCAGGAAGGAGAGGATGGCGAGGCTGCCCTGACCGATGCCGAGTGGCACTTTGCCGCCAATATCACCGGTAAAGGAGCGGATGGGAAACGGGCCTTCCACACGGTCGAGGCAGACCGCATCGAAGTTGCTGCGCACCAGCAGGAAGACCGTATCGTTGAACGTGGTCGAAAGCCGCAGCAGTGACGGGCGCGCAATGTTCAATATGCCATCGCGCTGGCGCGCCTGCGCCGCCATTGCGAAAAACTCCAGCGACAGGCGATAGGCCTTCTTGTCGGGAAGCTGTTCGACAAGATTTTCCGCAATCAGCGTCTTCAGCAGGCGATGGGTCGATGGCTGGCTGAGTTCGAGGTCCCGCGCCAGATCGATCAGCCGCACGCCATCCTCGGTGCTGGATGCCAGACCTTTCAAAATATGGATTGCCTTCACCAAACTTGAGTTAAGTGCGGCGCCGGATTTCGGATTCTCAGATATATCATCCATAAGATTGCTTCCAAATTCTGTATTTTGAAAGAAATATATAATTTCTTCCGGATATGGAAATTATAATTTGCATTCCTGCGGGATTTTCCGCCAACTGGAACCGTCGCCAATGGGAAGGTCCGGCAAGGTATTGCAACCAATGCTGTAAGCGGGTCGGCGGTTTTAACTTGACGCAATGGGGAACGCTGCGGCTGCGTTAGCGGCTGGATAATCACGCGTTCAAAAGACCCAAGGTCCGGTCAGCGCAGAAAATGCGCGATCAAGCCGCTCCCGCCAGCCAGCCCCGATGAAGAGGCGACGTGAGACAATATCACGGCGTTTCTGCTCCCTGTCATTCAGGGGGAGATTGGGCCGAGAGGGAGATGCAATGAGCTTTTTGACCCTTTCCGGAATTTCCCGCCACTACGGCAAGTTCGCGGCTGTCGACAATTTCAACTTGGCGATTGAAAAGGGCGAGTTCATTTCGCTTCTCGGTCCTTCCGGCTGCGGCAAGACCACGACCTTGCAGATGATCGCCGGGCTGGTGACGCCGACGGCAGGTTCCATCACGCTTGACGGACGTGAAATCACGCGCCTTGCCCCGGCCAAGCGTGAACTGGGCGTCGTTTTCCAGAGCTATGCACTCTTCCCGCATATGACGGTGGCGCAGAATGTGAGCTTTGGTCTTGAAATGCGCAAGGTGCCAAAGGCAGAGCGCGAAAAGCGCGTTCGCGACGTGCTGGAACTGGTGCATCTCAGCGCACTTGCCGATCGTTATCCGCGTGAAATGTCGGGCGGTCAGCGCCAGCGTGTGGCCATTGCCCGTGCGCTGGTCATCAATCCGCCGGTCTTGCTGCTCGACGAGCCGCTGTCCAATCTCGATGCGCAGCTGCGTGAAGAAATGCAGTTCGAGCTGCGTCGCATCCAGCGTACTGTCGGCATTACCACCATCATGGTGACGCATGATCAGGCCGAAGCGCTTTCGATCAGCGATCGCATCGTGGTTATGGAAAAGGGCGTCATCACACAGGTCGATGCGCCCTACAAGCTCTATGAGCATCCGCATAACCACTTCATTTCCAACTTCGTCGGCAAGTCGAACTTCCTGAAGGCGCGCGCTGAAGGCGATATGATTGCGCTGGCCGAAACGACAATCCGCTTCCCTGCAAATGGCAAACAGGTTTCCGGCGAGCTTTCTGTCTTCATCCGTCCTGAAAAGGTGCAGCTCGTTGCAGCGGGTGAGGGGCATGTCGCCGGTGAAGTGACGACGCGCTACTTCATGGGTGCGCAGTGGCTGCTCGGCGTGACCACGCCTGCGGGCCAGCTTTCGGTGGCCCTGCCCAATCTTGGCAACCCACCGCCATCGGAAGGCACATCGGTCGGCCTCAGCTGGAACCATGAGGATTGCCGTATCCTCACCGCAGGGGTGAACTGAACATGTCGGCCGTCACCTCACAGGATACATCCGCCGGGCCCAAAGGGCAGCGCGATCTGACGCCGCTCTTTCTGGTCGGGCCGTCGACGCTTCTGTTCTTCGCGCTGGTGCTGTTGCCGCTCGGTCTCACCGTGCTGCTTTCATTCAACAGCTACAGCTATGACAAAGGCATCGAGAACGTCTACACGCTTGCCAATTATACGCAGGTTCTCAAAGACCCCTATTACCTCTCGATCTTCTGGCGCACGCTCAAGCTGGCGCTGATCACAACCGTCATCACGGTGCTGATCGGTGTGCCCGAGGCCTATATTCTTTCCAATATGCGCAAGCCATGGCGCTCGATCTTCCTTTTGGTCATCATCGGCCCGCTTCTGGTTTCGGTCGTGGTCCGCACATTTGGCTGGAGCATGTTGCTGGGGCGCAATGGCCTCGTGAACAGCGCGCTCGACATGGTGGGCCTGCCGACGACGCAAATCCTCTACAGCGAGACAGCCATCGTCATCGGTCTGGTGCATATCATGCTGCCATTCATGGTGATCCCGGTCTGGACCGTGCTGCAAAAGCTCGATCCGTCGGTGGAAGCCGCAGCGCTGACGCTCGGCGCATCGCGCCTGACAGCACTTCGCCGTGTGGTGTTTCCGCAGGCAGTGCTTGGCATCCTGTCGGGCAGCCTCATCGTGTTTGCGCTTTCGGCCAGCTCCTTTGCCATTCCGGGCCTGCTTGGTGGGCGTCGTCTCAAGATGGCGGCAACCGTTGTCTATGACGAGTTCCTGATCGAGCTGAACTGGCCGCTGGGTGCTGCCATCGCCATCATCGTTCTGGTCGCCAATCTCGTGATCATGATTGCCTATAATCGCATGCTCGAAGGGCAAGCGAGAAAGAAGCTGGGGTAACCGCCATGACAAAGAACGGTCCTTTCGCTCTTTTCTTCCACACGCTGATCGTCATCTTCATGCTGGCGCCGATGGTTGTGGTGTGTCTGGTGGCCTTCACGCCGGAAAACACGCTGACAATGCCGTGGAACGGCCTTTCACTGCGCTGGTTCGCTGCCGTGTTTGCGCACAATGATTTCATGACCTCGTTCTATAACAGTGTGCAGCTCGCCTTCTTCTCGGCATCCATTTCGACGCTTCTGGCCGTGCCATCGGGGCTCGCGATTGCGCAGTATAATTTCCGTGGTCGCGATGCGTTGAACGCGCTTTTCCTGTCGCCGCTCATCATCCCGCATCTGGTGTTGGGTGTGGCGTTCCTGCGTCTGTTCTCGCTGATGGGCTTTACCGGCTCCTTCGTCTGGCTGGTTGCGGCACATTCGATTGTCGTCACGCCCTATGCACTGCGCCTTATCCTTGCTTCGCTTGGCAGCATGGATCGCAATGCGGAAAACGCGGCGCGCACGCTGGGCGCCGGTGAATGGACCGTGTTCCGTCGCGTCACCTTGCCATTGCTTGTGCCGGGTCTGTCGGGCGGCTGGCTGCTTGCCTTCATCAATTCGTTCGACGAACTCACCATGTCGATCTTCGTGACCTCGCCGTCCACGGTCACGCTGCCGGTCCGCATGTATATGTATGCCAGCGAATCCATCGACCCGATGATGGCAGCGGTTTCGGCCCTGATGATCCTCGTCGCCACCGTGACCATGATTATCATCGATCGCATGTTCGGCCTCGACCGGCTGCTGGTGGGCAAGGGCTGAGCAGGCAGATCATGACGATCCCGGTTTCCCCTTCAGCGGCTCAGTTCCGCAGACGGTATCGGCTGACTGAGCAGCCGATCAGCTTCGCGCTTGACGGCGTTTCCTTCGAGGGACGCCGTGGCGATACCGTGTTGACCGCCATTCTCTCCGTGCAGGGAAAGCTGCGTCATACCGAATTTACCGGCGAACCGCGGGCGGGCTTCTGCCTGATCGGCGCATGTCAGGATTGCCACGTCATGACGGCTGAGGGCCACAAGCTTCGTGCCTGCACCACGCTTCTGGAAGACGGCATGGCCTTTGTGACGGAGCCTGCCATATGAGTGCGGTTCCCAATCCGGTCATTGTGGGCGCTGGTCCTGCGGGCATTCGCGCCGCCGAAACGCTGGTCAAGGCGGGTCTCAAGCCTATCGTGCTCGACGAAGGTTTTCGTTCCGGTGGTCAGATCTATCGTCGCCCGCCGCTCGATGACGGGCGCAGCTATCGCAACCGTTACGGGTCGGAAGCGCATAAGGCCGAAGCGCTGCACAAGACATTCGACGCGTTGCGTAGCGTAATCGACTATCGTCCGGAAACGCTGGTCTGGAATATCACGCGCGGTGAAGGTGATCGTCTCGATCTCCTGACCAAGGGTGTGCATAGCCAGCTGCCTTACAGCCATCTCATTCTGGCGACGGGTGCGACTGATCGGGTTCTGCCGTTCAAAGGCTGGACCAAGCCCGGCGTCTATACGCTTGGTGCATCACAGACCGCACTCAAGGCGCAAGGCTGCACGGTTGGCGAACGCGTGGTGTTCATGGGTTCGGGGCCGCTGCTTTATCTGGTCGCCTGGCAATATCATCATGCCGGTGCGAAGGTTGCAGCCGTGCTCGACACAGCGCCCTTCGCTTCAAAGTTTCATCTGGCACATCTGGCGCTTTATGCACCGCGCATTGTCGCTCTCGGTGCTTATTACGGCCTGCGGCTGAAGCTTGGTGGCGTACCGATCCATTATAATGTGCGACCAGATGAAGTTCTGGGCGAGGGCCGTGTCGAAGCCATTCGCTATCGCACGGGCAAGCGTGTTCGCGAGGTTGAATGCGATGCGCTGGCCTATGGTTTTGCGCTGCGTCCTGAAACCCAGCTTGCCGATCTCGCCGGTTGCGAATTCCGCTTTGAAGAACGTGACCGCGCATGGCTTCCCGCTGCCGACAGGCTTGGCCGTTCAAGCCGCGAAGGTGTTTACGTGGCGGGTGATGGTGCGGGCATTGCGGGTGCGGATGCTGCTGAAATTCGTGGGTCATTGGCCGCGATGGCCTTGCTGCGCGACAGGGGCCTGCCGTTTGACGAAGGCACCGAACGCGGCCTTCTCGCAAAGCTCGATCATATCTATCGCGAGCGTCTGATCGTCGAAAAAGCTTTCCCGTTCCCGCGCGACTGGTTCGATACAATCGCAGGCGATGTCACGCTTTGCCGTTGCGAAGAAATCGCGGTGCGTGATGCCAAGGCGGTTATCGGCAAGGGTGATGTGCGCGAGATCAACCGGCTAAAAGCGCTTACCCGTGTGGGGATGGGGCGCTGTCAGGGGCGCATGTGTACCGCTGCCGCCGCAGAACTTCTGGCGTCGATGCAGGACAAGGCGCCCGAAGAAGCGGGCCGCATCCGCGCCCAGGCACCAGTCAAACCGATCCCGCTTGGCTTTGGCGCAAAGCCTGAGCAGGAGGTGTTGCCATGACAAAGCATCTTCTGGCCGATGTGGTCATTATTGGCGGCGGGATTGTCGGTGGTTCGGCTGCGCTTTTCATGCGTCAGGCCGGGTTGTCGGTCATTCTGCTCGACAAGGGCTTTTGCGGGGCGCAGGCAAGCGGCGTGAATTATGGCGGCGTTCGCAGGCAGGGTCGCGCGCCGGAACAGCTGCCGCTCGCACAGCGTTCGCACGCATTGTGGGCGCGTCTGCCGGAACTTATCGGCATCGATGGCGAATATATCCGCAGCGGCCATTTGAAGCTTGCCCGCACGGAAGCGCATTTTGCGAAGCTTGAAGCCTATGCGGCTACAGTGCAGCCGCTTGGGCTCGATGTCGAGCTGATCGGTGGCAATGCCGTGCGAGAGCGTTTCCCATGGCTTCCGGGCAACGTCGCGGGCGCTTCGCTCTGCGCGGAAGATGGCCACGCCAATCCGCGTCTGGTCGCGCCTGCCTTTGCCCGCGCAGCACTTGCTGCCGGTGCCACGGTGCTGGAAAACACCCCGGTCATCGAAGCGCGTGAAACCGGCGATGGTTTTGCCATTCTGGCGGGAAACGGCATCGAAATCCGCTCGCGTCTCTTGTTCAATTGCGCCGGTGCATGGTCGGATCAGTTTGCGGCTTCATTTGGCGAGCCGGTGCCGCTCCAGCGCATCTATCCATCGATGGTTGTAACCGAGCCAATGCCGTTTCGCCTGCCGATGAGCCTTGGCGAAGAGGGCGGCGGCTTCTACGGCCGTCAGGTCACGCGCGGCAATTATGTCATGGGTGGCGGACGCGGTGCGCCGCTTGAAAACCCGGATTTTTCGCGGCCTTCGGTCAATGCGGCTTCATCGGTGATGCTGCGCGCCATCGAACTTTTCCCGCATCTGAAAAACGCCCAGGTCATCCGCTTCTGGTCCGGCACTGAATCGGAAATGCCGGACGACAATCCGGTGATCGGGCCAAGCAGCCGGGTCAAAAACCTCTTTCACGCCTTCGGGTTTTGCGGCGCCGGTTTCCAGACCGGTCCGGCTGTGGGTGCCGTTCTTTGCGATCTCGCCGTTAAAGGCGAGACGGAAACACCGATCGATGCATTCCGCATCGACCGGTTCGATAAAAACTCAAACCACAAAGGGGAGTAGCATGAAAACTCAATTCACTAACAAGGCCATCACCAAGTCCGCCCTGTTGGCGCTCGGCCTGTCGGTCGCCTTTGCTTCCGCCGCATCGGCTGAAACCAAGACGCTCTATATCGGCATGAATGGCGGCAATATGGAGAAGGCCTATACCGAGCACGTTCTGCCGGAATTCGAGAAAGCCAATGACGTGAAGGTCGTTGTCGTGCCGGGCACTTCGGCGGATATTCTCGCCAAGGCAACCGCGCAGAAAGACAATCCGCAGATGCATGTCATGCTGCTCGACGACGGCGTCATGGTGCGCGCGATCAGTTCCGGCCTGTGCCAGAAGATTTCGGATGATCCGGTTCTGGCTGACATTCAGCCTGCCGCACGCCTCAAGGACGACATGGCCATCGGCATCGATATGGGCATGACCGGCATTGCCTATAACAAGAAGCTTTTCGACGAAAAGGGCTGGGCAGCACCGACCTCGTGGATGGACTTTGCCGACGAAAAATATGCGAACGCCGTGGTGTTCCAGTCGGCTTCCGCTTCGACTTTCGGCCTCCACGCCTTCCTGATGTTCAACCGCATTCAGGGCGGTGATGAAAAGAACCTCGAGCCGGGCTTCGAAAAATTCCCGGACACAATCGGCAAGAACGTTCTGGAATACATTCCGTCATCGGCCAAGATTTCGGAAATGGTGCAGACCGGCGAGGCAGCGATCTTCCCGCTGACGCCGACGGGCGTCAACAACCTGAAGGCCAAGGGAATTCCGGTTGAATATGCACAGCCAAAGGAAGGCTCTGTCGTCCTCGCTGTGACCGAATGCGTGCTCGCAGGCAATAACGAACCGGAACTGAGCCAGAAGCTTGCTCACTATCTGCTTTCCGCCGATGCACAGAGCAAGGCGCTCGACCATGGCAACCTCATTCCGTCGAACCAGAAGGCGAAGGCCGGTACGCCCGATGCGCAGGCCAAGCTCGACGCTTTCAACGGTTACATGAAAACAGCCAATACGCTCGACTGGGATGCCGTCAATGAAGGTCGTCAGCAGCTCAACAGCCGCTGGAACCGTACTATCGAAAAGTAAGATCAATATATGATCTGAGAAGCTCGCCTCGGGAAACCCGGGCGGGCTTTTTGCTGGAAAGCCGCTTACGCATCGCCCGCTGATATTGTAGCTTGCCCGCAAATCATCCGGGCAAATCGATGGATCGGGGCAAGCGTGAAAAAAGCGGCAGCATTCGCATTCCTTGGAATTCTGGTGGCGGCACCTGCACTTGCCGAAGATAATTGGAAAGCCGTCGAGGAAATCAAGACCTACGCCATTGCCGGGAAAACCGGTCCTGAACTTTATGAATCCATCGGTGAGCGTGGCCCGAAGATCGGCGGCGGCAAAACCCGTGTCATAGCCCATACCAGCTATGTGCTGACCTGGGACCGGAAGTTCGACCGCTCCAACAATGCCTGCACGATCCTGTCCGCCACGCCGAAGCTGAAGATCACCTATACGCTGCCGAAGCCCTCGCAGAAGCTCAATTCCCCGGTGAAAGAACACTGGGAAACTTTCTCCGAAGGCATCCGCAAGCATGAGCTTGTGCATGGCGACCATGCCAAGGACATGACGCGCGAGATTGTGCGCCGGACCGTTGGCCTGTCGGTTCCAAACGATCCGAAATGCCAGAAAATCCGCAAGGTGCTGATCAAGGAAATCACCGATATGGTGGACGTCCAGCGAGCTCAGGGCCGCGCCTTCGACAAGGTCGAGATGGGCAATGGCGGCAATGTCCATCAGCTTATTCTGGCGCTGGTGAACGGTGGCTGATTTTTCGTCAATAGCCTGTGCTTCGCACAGAAATCCGCTCTTTTGAACCAGATGGAACATTTCTGATATCCTTGGAATAAAGGCTTCTATGCGTTTGTTCAAACAGAACCGATTGACTTCCTAACCAGTTAGTACATTTTAGAGAAATGGCGCAGCTGACCGATGCGATTCCGTTCTGAAGCGGGATGGCTGAGGAGGATGGATTGCTGGTCACGATGAGGCGCATGCCGGAGACCGGAATGGTTTTCTGGCAGGGCTTTCGTTGCGATGGTCGGCCCGGAATCGGTCAAGGACTGTGGGGAAAGCGATGTTTCGCCTCGGGATGTATGGGACATCCTGCCGGTGATGCCGCGTCGCTTTCACCCGAAACCCGAAAAGGGGCGGCAGTCTGTAAGTAATGCGCCGGGAGGAGGAACATGAAAGCTTTAGTCGATTTCTATTTTACCGCGGCGCGGTTCGCCATTGCCTGCCTTCTTGGTTGCATGGTCGTGCTCGTGTTCGGCAATGTGGTGCTGCGCTATGCCTTCAATCAGGGCATAACGGTTTCAGAAGAACTGTCGCGCATCTTCTTCATCTGGCTCACCTTTCTTGGCGCAGTGGTCGCCATGCGCGACCATGCGCATCTGGGTGTGGATTCGCTGGTGCGCCGCCTGTCGCCTAGGGGCGCGCGCATTGCGCTGGTCGCCGGCCATATCATGATGTTCGGCGCGACATGGCTGGTTCTTTCGGGAAGCTGGACGCAGACACTCATCAATATTCCGACGCTGGCCCCGGCGACAGGCATGTCGATGGGTTGGTTTTATGGCGCAGGGCTGGCCTTTGCAGTCCCCGCACTCCTGATCATTGCGTGGAATGGTTTCGGCATCGCAACCGGGCGGATCGATGTCGCCGGGATGCATTTCGTGACGGATAGCGAGGAGCATGTCACGCCCGTCTCGACCGATGAAAATCGCAAGTAGGGCGCGCCGACCATGACCTTGCTCATCTTTCTTGCCGCCCTTCTGGTTCCGATGGCGCTTGGCGTCCCCGTTGCCTTCGCGCTCATCATCAGCGGTGCGGCGCTGATGATGTATATGGATTTGTTCGACGCCCAGATCGTGGCGCAGAACGTGCTGAACGGCGCCGACAGTTTTCCGCTGATGGCCGTTCCGTTCTTCCTGCTTGCCGGGGAAATCATGAATGCGGGCGGCCTTTCGCGTCGCATCGTCAATCTGGCGCTGGTCATGGTGGGGCATGTGCGCGGCGGTCTCGGTTTCGTCGCGATCTTTGCAGCCTGTGTGATCGCAAGCCTTTCGGGTTCGGCGGTTGCCGATGCGGCAGCGCTCGGCGCATTGCTGTTTCCGATGATGCGCAATGCCGGACACGAGCCGGGTCGCGCCGCCGGGCTGATCGCCTCGGCATCGATCATCGCCCCGGTCATCCCGCCCTCTATCGGTTTCATCCTGTTTGGCGTGGTCGGCGGCGTTTCGATCACCAAACTGTTCCTGGCGGGGATTTTCCCCGGCCTGATGATTGCCGTTGCGCTGTGCGTGACCTGGTTCATCCTCGCGCGTCGCGAACAGTTCGAACTGCCGAAGAAAGCTGAACCCGGTGCACGGATGCGGGCTTTCCTCGACAGTATCTGGGCCTTGATGCTGCCGGTCATCATCATTGTCGGCCTTCGCTTCGGTGTGTTCACGCCGACGGAAGCGGGCGTGGTTGCCGCTGTCTATTCGCTGTTCGTCGCAACCGTGATCTATCGGGAATTGCCGCTTTCAAGGCTCTATCCGGCAATGGTCGATGCAGCGAAAACGACCGCCGTGGTGATGTTCCTCGTTGCCAGCGCCAGCGTTTCGGCCTGGATGATTACGGTTGCCGATGTGCCGGGTGAACTGGCCGAACTTGTGCGGCCTTTGATGGATAACCAGACGCTGCTGCTGCTTGCCATCATGCTCTTGGTTGTTCTCGTCGGCATGGCCATGGACATGACCCCGACAATCCTGATCCTGACGCCGGTGCTGATGCCGATCATCAAGGAGGCGGGCATCGATCCGGTCTATTTCGGTGTGCTGTTCATCATCAACAATTCCATCGGCCTCATCACCCCGCCTGTCGGCACGGTGCTGAATGTGGTGTGCGGCGTCGCGCGCCTGCCGTTTGAGAAGGTGATGACGGGCGTGCTGCCGTTTCTGATTGCGCAGCTGGTGGTGCTTTTCCTGATGGTACTGTTCCCGCAACTGGTGACGGTCCCGATGAACTGGTTCCATTAAATCAGAGCATGTCTCCCGAAAGTGGAAACCGGTTTCGGGAGACATGCGTAAAAACAGAGACAGAATTTTTGAGTGGGAGGAAGACATGAAGAAAATACTGAAGACAATGGCACTGGGCGTGGTGCTGCCGCTGGCACTGATGACGACCACCGCCATGGCTGAAATCCGTTCGCAGACGATCAAGTTTGCTGCCGCCAACAGCAAGGGCCATCCGCAGGTCACGGGCATGGAGAAATTTGCCGAGCTGGTGAAGGAAAAGAGCGGCGGGCAGATCAATGTGAAACTGTTTCCCGGCGGTGTTCTGGGCAGCGATCCGCAGACACTTTCCGGCTTGCAGGGCGGCGTCGTGGAAATGACGGTGATGAATGCGGGCATCCTGTCCAGCACCGTCAAGGCATTCGAAGCGGTTGATTTGCCATTCCTGTTCAACAGCGGCGAGGAAGCCGACAAGGTCATGGATGGCCCCTTCGGTACCAATCTGATGAAACGCCTGCCCGATACGGGTCTGATCGGGCTTGCCTATTGGGAACTCGGTTTCCGCAATCTGACCAACAACCGTCATCCGGTCGCAAAGCTGGAGGACATTGCCGGGTTGAAGATCCGCACCCTGCAATCGCCGGTTCCGGTTGCCTTGTTCAATGCACTTGGCGCCAATGCGGTGCCGCTGCCCTATACCGAGCTTTATACGGCGCTTGAAACCGGTACGGTGGATGGGCAGGAAAATCCCAATGCCAACATCATCAATGCCAAATTCTATGAAGTGCAGAAATATCTGACGCTGACCCGCCACCAGTATAATCCGCAGATCGTCATGATCAGCAAGAAGTTCTGGGATCGCCTTAACGATGAGGAAAAAGCGGTGATCGAGCAGGCCGCTGTCGAGGCGCGCGATTATCAGCGCAAGGTTTCGCGCGAGCAGGATGCGACGGCGCTGGACGAGATCAAGAAGACCGGCATGCAGGTTACCGAGCTTACGCCGGAAGAAACCACGCGCCTGCGCGATGCGGTAAAGCCGATCATCGACAAGTTTACCGCCGAAATCGGTGCAGAAACGGTCGATGAACTCTTCGCCGAATTGAAGAAGGTACGCGGCGAAAACTAAAACAGTACGGCTGAATATCTTGCCGATACTGAACTAGATGGTTCCGGGCCGATTTGTCCGGAACCGCCAGTGGACTCCGGTCTGGCCGGAGACAGGAGTGTGACATGAAGACTTCGATAGCAACCGTCTCCATCAGCGGAGATCTCCAGCAGAAACTGGGGGCCATCGCCAAAGCCGGTTTCGACGGGGTCGAGATTTTCGAGAACGATTTTCTCACCTTTGACGAAAGCCCGCGTCAGGTGGGCCAGATGGCGCGCGACCTTGGCCTGGAGATCACACTTTTCCAGCCATTCCGTGATTTTGAAGGCATGCCGGAGCCTTTGCGCAGCCGCACTTTCGATCGGGCGGAACGCAAGTTCGACCTCATGCAGGAGCTGGGAACCGATCTCGTTCTGGTCTGCTCCAACGTGTCGCCAGCTGCCATTGGTGGCATCGACCGCGCGGCGGACGATTTTCGCGAGCTTGGCGAAAGAGCGGCACGGCGCAATCTGCGCGTCGGTTATGAGGCCCTCGCCTGGGGTCGCCATATCAGCGACCATCGCGATGCATGGGAGATTGTGCGCCGCGCCGATCATCCCAATGTCGGCCTAATCCTCGACAGTTTTCATACTCTGGCGCGCAAGATCGACGTGAATTCGATCCGTTCCATTCCGAAGGACAAGCTTTTCATCATCCAGATGGCCGACGCGCCACTGATCGATATGGATCTGCTTTACTGGAGCCGCCATTATCGCAACATGCCGGGCGAGGGCGACCTGCCGGTGCTGGATTTCATGCGTGCGGTGGCTGCGACCGGCTATGACGGTTATTTCTCGCTCGAAATCTTCAACGACCAGTTCCGTGGCGGATCGCCAGCCACCATCGCCGCCGACGGACGCCGTTCGCTGATCTATCTTGGCGATCAGGTTCGCCGGGTCGAGCCGGACAACAAGCTGACGGTTGCTGCCATGCCGCCCCGCGCAAAGGTGCACCGTGTCGGCTTTGTCGAGTTTGCCACCCATGCCGATGATGCCGAACGGCTGGTTTCCGCAGTTGGTGCGCTGGGCTTCAAACTCGCTGGCAAGCATCGCACGAAGGACGTTGCGCTCTACCGGCAGGGCGACATCAACCTCGTCATCAATACGGATACGCGCGGCTTCGCCAGCTCGGCCTATGCAGTACACGGCACTGCTGCCTATGCCATGGGGCTTGTCGTGGACGATGCGGCTGAGGCCCATGCCCGCGCAGTGGCCATGGGCGCGGAAAGTTTTGAGCAACCGCTCGATCCGGGCGAAATCGGTATGCCCGCCATTCGTGGCGTTGGCGGCGGGCTGGTCTATTTCCTCGATGAGAAGACCGATCTCGGCCGTATCTTTGATATCGAGTTCGAGCCGGTCGCAGGCAATGATACAGGGACCAGTGTCGGTCTCACCCATATCGATCACGTTGCCCAGACGATGAAGTTCGATGAACTTCTGACCTGGCTGCTTTTCTATACTTCGCTCACGGAATCGCGGAAGTCGCCCATGGTCGATATCGTCGATCCGGGCGGTGTCGTGCGCAGTCAGGTGGTGGAAAACGATGAGGGAACGCTGCGCATCACGCTCAACGGCGCGGAAAACCGTCGCACGCTGGCCGGTCGCTTCATTGCCGAGACCTTCGGGTCGGGCATCCAGCATCTGGCCTTTGCGACGGATGATATCTTCGCGACGGCTGCGGCTTTGCGCGACAACGGCTTCCATACGCTGGAAATCTCGCCGAATTATTACGACGATCTGGAAGCACGTCTCGGTCTCGATCCGGAATTCACCGACCGGCTCAAGGCCGCGAACGTGCTTTATGATCGCGACGAGAGCGGCGAATATTTCCAGCTTTACAGCCCGACCGACGATCAGGGCTTCTTTTTCGAAGTCGTGCAGAGGCGAGGCTACAAGGGATATGGCGCAGCCAATGCGATCTTCCGCATTGCGGCGCTGCGGCGATACATGCGTCCGGCGGGCATGCCAAAAAGTGCTGTGGCACTCTGAACGCTGAAGGGGGAGGACTATGGCAAAGGCACTCGCCAAGGCGCAGCCGCGCAAGAACGATCCTGACGCAACGCGCGAGAATATTCTCGATGTCGCAGCGCGGGAGTTCGTGGCATCGGGTTTCTCCGGCGCGCGCGTGGATGAAATCGCGGCGCAGACCCGCACGTCCAAGCGCATGATCTACTATTACTTCGGCAGCAAGGATGGGCTTTATCTCGCCGTGCTGGAACGGGCCTATGGCAAGATACGCACGCTTGAAAGCTCACTGTCGCTTGACGATCAGGACCCGGAATCCGCCATGCGCAGTCTGGTGGAAAGCACTTTCGACCATGACGATGCCAATCCGGATTTCGTGCGGCTCGTTGCGGTGGAAAATATTCACCGCGCCGAACATATGGAACGCTCCGATGTTCTGTCGCGCCAGAATGTAACCATTCTGGAGACGATTGAGAAAATTCTGGAGCGCGGGCGCGAGCAGGGCATCTTTCAACGGCGCATTTCCGCGCTCGACCTTCACATGCTGATCAGTGCGCAATGCTTCTTCCGTGTGTCCAACAGACATACGTTCGGCGCGATTTTCGGCACCGATCTGATGGCGTCCGACGTGAAGGCACGGCATCGCCGCCTGATCAGCGATACGATCATCGCTCTTTTGAAAAGCCCGGAATAACGAGGATCGACATATCGTCCGATCCTGCGGAGATGAGAATTGATAAGTGAAGTGACCAAACGTCGTGTGCATGTGGGTCTGATCGGCGCAAACATTCAACGTTCGCTTTCGCCGGCAATGCATATGCGGGAAGGCGAGGCCACCGGGCTGGCCTATCGCTACGACATTATCGACATCGCCGAGAACGGGCGTTCGGAACGCGATCTGTCGGCCCTTGTCGCGGAGGCCGAAGCTGCAGGATTTGCCGGGCTCAATATCACCCATCCCTGCAAGCAGGCTGCGGTGGCGCTGGTCGATGAACTTTCGCCCCATGCCTTGGCCCTGCAATCAATCAACACGGTGGTGTTTTCCGACGGCAGGCGCATCGGTCACAATACCGACTGGTGGGGCTACGCTGAAGGGTTTCGCCGCGGCCTGCCGGATGCATCGTTGGAGCGTGTCGTGTTGCTCGGTGCGGGCGGGGCGGGCGTTGCCGTTGCCTATGCGCTGGCGGAAATGGGCGCACGGGAGGTCCACATCTTCGACCTCGATGCCGCGAAGGTCGATGCGGTAATTGGCAAGCTTGTTTCGGTGCAGCCGCAATGCAGTTTCATTGCCGGGGCCAATCTGGAGGAGACTCTGGCACAGGCTTCGGGTCTGGTCCATGCAACACCAACGGGCATGGACGCGCATCCGGGTCTGCCGCTTGCGCCTGAGCTGGTGCAGCCGCACCTCTGGGTTTCGGACATTGTTTATTTTCCTCTGCAGACGGCGCTTGTCCGGCTTGCCAGGGAGCGCGGATGCCGCGTACTCGACGGTGGCGGCATGGCTGTGTTTCAGGCGGTCGGCGCGTTTGAACTCTTCAGTGGCATCAAGGCTGACCCGAACCGGATGCTCGCCCATTTCGCGCAGTTGCAGGCGCGGAGCTAGTCTGTTCCCAGTTTGTCATTTCAATAGGCGCGTCGGAAACCGACGCGCCTTTTTCCGTTCAGAAATTTTCTGGAATTGATGACGCGCTGCTCCAAGATCGTTCATTAAAAATATTCGGATTGTTGACAATATTTCGAACGCGTGTTTAGCTTGAATATCCTTTCTCCGCCAAATGAGGGAAAGGTAAAGCTAAGTAAGGGGAACTAAAATGATCAATAGACGCGCAGTTGTTAAGACTGCGGCGCTAGGCGCCGTTTCTATATTTGCGCTCATGTCCGCGTCGGCCTCCCAGGCAGCGGACAAGGAGCTGAAGATCGGTTTCGTCGGTGTCACCAGCGGCCCTGCGGCGGCCTGGGGCACATCCAATGTTCGCTCGATGCAGGTTCGTGCCGACTGGCTCAACGAGCAGGGCGGCGTGAAGATCGGCGACGATACCTACAAGATCAAAGTCGTCACCTTCGATGATCAGAAAGACCCGAAGCGCGCCATCGCCGGCATGGAAAAGATGGCACAGGAAGGCATTCACTACGTCGTGGGTCCGAATGTGGATGACGGCGCCGCTGCCGTCCGTCCGGTGGCGGAAGCCAAGGGCATCATCTATTTCCCTTATTCCTTCCCGAAGGAACTTTATACGCCACCAGCGTCCAATGCTGTTCTCGGCATGATCGCCAACTATCAGTCCGGCCCGGCGATCTATAAATATCTGAAGGAAAACAAGGGCATCAAGACGGTGGCCTTTGTGGCGGCCAATGAATCCGATCCGCTCAGCCAGCGCGACAGCGGCATCGAGGCAGCCAAGGCGCTCGGTCTTGAAGTCGTCTCCACCAACGATGCCTATCAGAACGATACGCGCGACTTCACGCCTGTTCTGACGCCGATTGTCATGCAGAAGCCGGATCTGCTGGTTCTGTCGGGCGTTGCGCCGGGCAATGCGCCGTTGCTGATCCGCGCTGCGCGTGAGCTTGGTTATCAGGGCTTCATTTCCACCGAAACCGCGCAGGACGCCAAGGTTCTGGAAGAAGGTGCAGGCGAACTCGCCAATGGCTTCATTTCGGTGGGTGGCGCTTCCACGCCTGAAATCGCATCCGACGTGATGAAGGAATTCGTTGACCGTTATACCAAGGCCTATGGCGAATATAATGACGAGTCCAACACCAAGGTCTATGCGCTCGAATACATTGTCGAGACGCTGAAGGCCAACCCGGCTGCGGTCGACAATGTCGAGGAATTCAAGAAGACGGTGGACACGTTCTCCGCGCCCAATCCTTTCGTCAAGGGCGATGGCGACGGTTCCAAGCTGACCTATGTCGGCACCTCCTCCTTCACGCAGAAGCGCCAGCTCGGTATTCCGATGGTTGTGACAGAATACAAGGA
Source organism: Brucella lupini (assembly GCF_002252535.1). Lineage (NCBI taxonomy): Bacteria > Pseudomonadati > Pseudomonadota > Alphaproteobacteria > Hyphomicrobiales > Brucellaceae > Brucella > Brucella lupini. Next base: position 79,058 of record NZ_NNRN01000057.1, on the reverse strand, counting down.
CGGCAAGTTTGAAACGCTTTTCGTCGGCCAGGTCGATTAACCGATAGGCCTGTGAAAAGCCCGAAGCGGAAGAGGGGTACTTCTGCTTCGGGCCTCCCAATCGCTAGAGCGCATCCCGAAAAGTGCAAAGCGGTTTTCGGAATAAGATGCGCGTTAAAACAAACAGTTAGAGCGTTTCCAATGGCTCATGCCAAACGGGAAATGCTCCAGGAACTGTCACGGAGTTTTGGGCCTGCCTTGCAGTTTACCCGGCACTTCACACGAGGGAGTCTGCCTTCATGGAACAAGTGATAGCCAATGGGCTATATCTGGGTGCGCAATATGCACTGATCGCGTTGGGACTGACGCTGATCTTCGCGCTCATGAACGTCCTCAATTTCGCGCACGGCCAGATGTATGTGCTGGGCGGTTTTGTCACCTATACGGTTTACGGACAGCTTGGCCTGCCGTTTGTTGTCGCTCTTCTGGCTTCCGCGGTCACTTTGATGATCGTTGGTGCGCTGATCGAAAAATTTCTCTTCCGGCCGGTCATCAAGCGAAGTCTGCGCGATGAAAGCACGATGCTGCTTGCTGCGGCCGTCGCTTTCTTTCTGGATGCGGTGATCCTGCTTCTGTTCGGTGAAAAGCAGCGCGGCGTGCCGAAGATCGTCAATGGCGTGTTCGTCTCCGACAGCCTGATCATGCCTTATGACCGCATTCTGATCGGAGTGCTTGCCGTGGTCTTCATCGCAGCTTTCGTTCTTTTCATGCAATACACCAAACCCGGTCGCGCCATGCGCGCACTTGCCCAGGACCGCGTGGCCGCGCAGTTGATGGGTGTGAATGTCGATCGTTATTCAATGATCGGCTTCGCGCTGGGGGCAATGCTTGCAGGTCTGGTGGGCGGGTTGCTGGTCGCGATTACCGGCGTCAATTCCGGCATCGGCGGCGCCATCTCCATCAAGGCTTTCATGATGGTGATGATCGGCGGCGCAGGCGTCGTGAGCGGTGCCATTGCTGGCGGCTTCATCCTTGGCATGATGGAATCCGTCGGGCTGACGGTGCTGCGCTCCTATGGCGACATCACCTATCTCGTCATCTTCGCCGCATTGATGGTGTTCCTGAGCATCCGTCCGAACGGGCTCATGGGCAAGCCGTGGGGTTGAGGGGGCAATCATGACAAAGACAACAAAGTTTATCGGCGTTGCTGCCTTTCTGGCTCTGATCTTCATCGGTATTCCGGTGCTGATCGAGACTACCGGACGGCACGACCTCTATTATACGCTCACTTCGGTGGCGCTTCTCTCCATTGTTAGTGGCGGGGTGTGGCTCACCTTCTATATCGGTCGCATCAATATCGGCCAGGGTGCCTATGCTCTTATGGGCGGCTATGTGTCGGCGATCCTGATGGTGAAATATGGCGTCTCCTTCTGGCTGACGCTTCCTCTGGCCGGGCTGTTCTGCGCTTTCGCCAGCATCCTGATCGGCATTCCGATCCTGCGGCTTCGCGGCGTCTATTTCGCCATGGTGACGCTGGTTCTGACCGAAGTTGCCCGTCTTCTGGCGATGGCGCTGCCCATCACCAATGGCGCCAAGGGCATGGTCAGCATTCCGATGCCGGGTGGCATATCGCTTTTCGGCCTGACCATCCTGCCGGATTTCGCAACATTGCAGAACCCGCGCGCGGCCTTCTATTTCGTATCCATTGTGCTGATGGTGCTGTGCTTCGCGGGGCTTTATCGCCTCATCAATTCGCGCATCGGTGGTCTTTGCCAGTCGTTGCAGCAAAATGAGGAGCTTGCCTCGTCGATTGGCGTCAACATCACCAATCTGCGCGTGCTGGCTTATGCGATCTCGTCCTTCCTTGGCGGGCTTGGCGGTGCGATGTTCGTGGCGATCTCGCAGTCGATCTATCCGTCGAGCTTCACCGTCACGGACTCGGTCAATTTCATGCTCAACTGCTTCCTGGGCGGGCTTGGCTATGTCTTCGGTCCGATCATTGGAACCTTCGTCCTCTATTTCGGCTGGGACTTCCTGTTCCAGACCGGCAAGTTCCAGCTTCTGATCTTCTCCAGCGTTCTCATCATCCTGATGCTGTTCCTGCCTAACGGGCTTCTCAGCCTCAGACTGACCGGAAAGAAGGGAGCAGGATCATGAGCGATCTTCTGGAAGTCAAAAGCGTTACCAAACGTTTCGGCGGTCTGGTGGCGGTCAACGATGTCTCCTTTTCTGTGCGTGAAAAGGAAATCCTGTCGGTCATCGGGCCGAATGGCGCGGGCAAATCCACGCTGTTCAAGCTGATCGCCTCATTTCTCACGCCCACCTCCGGGGAAGTCCGCTTCAAGGGCGAACGCATTTCCGGTCTGGCACCGCATATCGTGGCGCGAAAGGGCGTGGTGCGCACCTTTCAGGAAACGACGATCTTCAAGGGCATGACGGTGCGCGACAATGTGATTGTCGGCCACCATCTGCGCGCCAAGGCGAGTTTCCTCGGCTGTTATGTGGGGTCAAGCCTTGCTCGCCGGGATCAGGAGGAATTCGGACGCTCTGCCGACGAAATCCTGCAGTTTCTCGGCCTGTGGAAGCAGCGGGACGAGGTTGCGCAGAACTTGCCGCATGGTCACTTGCGGGCGCTTGGCATTGCCATCGGTCTCGCCACGGAGCCGAAAATCCTGCTTCTGGATGAACCCTTTGCCGGGATGAACCATGACGAAACCGTCAAGGCGGTGGAAATGGTGCGGGCGGTCCGTGACCGGGGTGTCACGGTGCTGCTGGTGGAACATGACATGCCGGCGGTGATGAATATTTCCGACCGGATCGTCGTCATCAATTTCGGCCAGAAGATCGCGGAAGGAACGCCGAAGCAGATCCAGGAAAACGAGAAGGTGATCGAAGCCTATCTCGGCGCAGAAGACGAAACGATTGGATATTGACCATGGCAGAGCTTCTCAAAGTTTCCGATGCCGAACTCTATTACGATCACGTCTATGCGCTGAAAGGCGTTTCGCTGAGCGTTCAGGAGGGAGAGACAGTCGCGCTGATCGGCGCCAATGGTGCGGGCAAATCCTCGATCCTGCGGGCGATCACGGGGCTGAAAAAGATCCGCAAGGGCGAAATCCATTATGAGGGCCGCCGGATCGACGGCACCCGGTCGGACGAGATCGTCAAGATGGGGATTGCCATGGTACCGGAAGGCCGCCGTGTCTTTCCCTATATGAGCGTGCGCGACAATCTGATGATGGGGGCGTTCACCCGTTCCAGCAAGGCGGATATCGCCAACACGCTGGAGATGGTTCTGGGGCGGTTCCCGCGCCTGAAGGAACGCTATTCGCAGGCCGCAGGCACAATGAGCGGCGGCGAGCAGCAGATGCTGGTCATCGGGCGCGCGCTCATGGCCAAACCGAAGCTTTTGCTGCTGGACGAGCCATCTCTCGGGGTCGCACCCAAACTGGTGCAGGATATCGCCCGCTCCATCGTCGCCATCAACCGCGACGAAAAGGTGAGCGTTCTTCTGGTCGAGCAGAATTCACGGATGGCGCTCCGCATCTCGCAGCGCGCCTATGCCCTGACGACCGGAAAGATCGTCCTGTCCGGTAATTCGGAAGAACTGGCGACGGATGATCGCGTCGCGAAACTCTATCTGGGCGGGGAAATCTGACCGCCGGTATTGCAGACTAGGCAGAGCGTCCGAAAGACGCTCTGGACCATCCAGAACGAAAACAAATATTTCGATGGTTCGAGGAAAATGGAAATACTTGTCATCAACCCCAATACAACTGCATCGATGACGCACAAGATCGGCGAGGCTGCACGCAGCGTGGCAGGTGCCGGCACGACAATCATCGCAAGCAATCCCGCCGACGGTCCGCCGAGCATCGAAGGATATTTCGACGAGGTTTTTGCCATTCCCGGCATGATCGGGGAAATGCAGAAGCGCCCGACCGCCGATGCCTGCGTCATTGCCTGTTTCGACGATACCGGCCTTGATGCAGCGCGCTGTGCCGGAACCATGCCGGTGATCGGCATCGGCGAGGCGGCTTTTCACATGGCAAGCCTGATTGCCGGAAAGTTCAGCGTTGTCACCACATTGTCGCGTTCGGTGCCTGCAATCGAGCATAACCTGTCCCGCTATGGTCTCATGTCGCGTTGCGCCCGAGTTCGGGCCAGCGACGTGGCCGTGCTTGACCTCGAAATTCCGGGATCAGACGCGCGCAACAAGGTCTCGAACGAGATTGCAAAGGCGATCCGGGAAGACCATGCCGAAGCGATTGTGCTTGGTTGTGCGGGCATGGCCGACCTTGCTGCTTCTCTTTCCAGGGAGCATGGGCTGCCGGTCATCGACGGCGTGACCTGTGCGGTGAAACTGTGTGAAAGCCTTGTCGGTCTCGGCTTGAAAACATCGAAACTGGGTGGCTATCAGCTGCCGCGAATGAAGGATTTTCAAGGTATTTTTGAACCTTTTTCGCCCCAGAATTGACGTTCAGCTGATTTCAGTCGGGTTTGTGCATCAAAACTCGCGACATTGTTGACACTCGCCGGACCTGTGTTCGATATGTAAGGAAATTGATAGAGGATTTGCGGATGCTGTATCGACCGATTGCATCCGCCATTTGAACAGCTTCTACTGGATGATGATGAACCTGGCTGCGACGAACATGACAGACCAAAACGGCGGGAATGTGCGTTGGCTTCCGGTCTATAACGGCTTGCGCGAGGCGGTCGTCAGCCATCGTCTGCTTCCGGGCACCAAGTTGCCGGAGGACGAGCTGGCGACGATCTATTCCGTCAGCCGTGCCTTTGTTCGCTCCGCCCTGCAGGCGCTGGCGCATGACAGGCTGGTGCGTCTGGAACCCAATCGCGGTGCCTTCGTTGCCGAACCCTCGCGCGAGGAAGCGCGCGAAGTGTTCGAGGCGCGCTTGCTGATCGAGCCGGAGGTGGCATCGCTTGCGGCGAAGGTCATCAAGCCCCAGCAGGTCAAGCAGCTGCGCCAGCATCTCCATGACGAGCACGAAGCCCTTCATGCCGGACGCGACAGCGAGGCGATCATGCTGTCAGCGCTTTTCCATACGCATCTGGCCGAAATTTCGGGACACTCGATCCTGGCGGGTTTTGTCGGCGATCTGCTGCCGCGTTCCTCGCTCATCATTTCGCTCTATTGGGAACGGCGAGAGACGACCTGCCAGAGCGACGCGCATCACGCGCTGGTCGATGCCATCGAAGAGCACAGGAGCGACGACGCTGCGGCCCTGATGAAGACCCATATTCTTGATCTTCTGGCGGGCCTCAATCTCGAGCGCGTCGAAAAAGAACAGAAGCGTCTGTCCGATATTTTGCGTTAGAGCATGTTTTCCGAAAGCGGTTTCCCTTATGGGTGACATGCTCTGAAATATGGCGCGAAACAGCGCATTCACAGCAGCACGAAAGCACCGGATAACAAAAATCGCTCCATTTCAAAAATGGACGCAAGGATAAGATTCCGGATTCTACGCTAACGACTCAAGACTTCAGCCCCGCTATCTTCAATCATCTAGTAAAGCAATCGAAAAACACCGACCAGCGCGCTTCTATTGGGGTGCGTTGAGGAAAATTCTTTGCTTTTTGCCGGATCACGCAAGTGAAGAAGTAGCGTTGGAGGTTCTCGTGAGTATAAACTTCAGATCATCGGGTATATCTGCAGAGCGCATGTCAACACGGCGCATTCTTGTAGCAGGCGGTGCCGGATTTCTCGGTTCTCATCTTTGCGAACGTCTTTTGAACGAAGGAAACTTCGTTATCTGCGTCGATAATTTTTCGACAGGGCGGCTTGAGAACCTGCGCAATCTCCTGCGCTACGACACGTTCAGCTTCGTGCGTCACGATATTGTCAACCCGATCGATCTGCCGGTGGACGAGATTTACAATCTCGCATGCCCCGCATCGCCGCCACATTATCAGGCCGATCCGGTGCACACGATGAAGACGAGCGTCATTGGCTCGCTCAATCTGCTCGAACTTGCCGCGCATTATCAGGCTCGGATTTTTCAGGCTTCAACCTCGGAAGTGTATGGCGACCCGCAAACGCATCCGCAGCCGGAAGCCTATTGGGGCAATGTGAACTCTTTCGGCCCCCGGTCCTGCTACGACGAAGGCAAGCGCTCGGCCGAAACACTGTTCTACGATTTTCACAAGCAGTATGGCGTCGACATCCGTATCGTGCGCATCTTCAACACCTATGGCCCACGCATGCGGCCCGACGATGGCCGTGTCGTGTCGAACTTCATCGTTCAGGCCCTCAAGCGTGAAGATATCACCATTTATGGCGACGGCTCGCAGACCCGTTCCTTCTGCTATGTCGATGACCTGATCGAAGGCTTCAGCCGCTTGATGAGCAGCCAGGTTCAGAAGCCCGTCAATCTCGGCAATCCGGGCGAGTTCACCGTGCGTGAGCTGGCCGAGCAGATCATTGCGCTGACAAATTCGTCCTCGCGCATCGTCTATCGCCCGCTGCCAACTGATGATCCGCGCCAGCGGCGCCCGGACATCATGCTCGCCAAGCGTGAACTTGGCTGGGAACCACAGATTGCACTTGTCGAAGGGCTGAAGCAGACGATCGCCTATTTTGAACGCCAGCTGGTCAGACCATCGGGCGAGCTCTTCGAGGTGGCGAGATGACCCGGCAAAATATACTCGTCACCGGTGGTGCTGGCTTCATTGGCAGCCATACCGCCAAGCTTCTGCACAAGAGCGGATTCTCGCCGGTCGTCTATGACAACCTGTCGACGGGTCACCGGTCTTCCGTGCGCTGGGGCGAGTTTGTCGAGGGCGACACGCTTTCGCAGGAACAGCTTATCGCTGCTATCAGAACCTTCGATCCGGCTGCCATCATCCACTTTGCGGCTTCGGCCTATGTGGGTGAATCCGTCACGGACCCCGCAAAATATTATCGCAACAATGTCGTCGGCATCCAGTCCGTTCTGGAGGCCAGCCGCCTGACAGGCGGGCGCTCAGTCATTTTCTCATCGAGCTGCGCCACCTATGGCATTCCGGATGTGCTGCCGATCCGCGAAGGCGAAACGCAGAATCCGATCAATCCTTATGGTCGCACAAAGCTGATCGCGGAACATATGCTGGCCGATTATTCGGCAGCCTATGGCATGCCCTATGCGGCGCTGCGCTATTTCAATGCCTGCGGTGCTGATCTGGATGGCGAACTGGGCGAAAAGCACAATCCCGAAACTCATTTGATACCGCGCGCCATGCTGGCTGCGGCGGGCATGGCGGATTGTCTGGAAGTCTATGGCGACGATTATGAAACGCCGGATGGCACCTGCATTCGCGACTATATTCACGTGGTCGATCTGGCGCGGGCGCATGTGCTTGCGGTCGAGCATCTGCTGAATGGCGGCGGCAATCTGGTCCTTAATCTGGGAACCGGGCGCGGAACATCCATCAAGGAAATCGTGGATGCGATAGACCGGCTTACCGGACGCAAGGTGCCTGTCGAAATGCGCGCGCGCCGGGCGGGCGATCCGCCGGTGCTTTATGCCGACCCGGCTGAAGCGGCAGCGAAGCTTGGGTTTCGCACGCTCCATTCCGATCTCGACACGATCATCCGCACGGCTGCGCCCTTCTTTGGTCTGGAGATGCGGACATGACACGGCGCGAATTTCATTCGGCCATTGACGGCGACAACGGCGAAAGGGAACCATTGCTGGCGCCCATCTTCACTGGCCGCAAGCGGGTGGAATATGTGGTGGGCATCATCCTGTGGGCGCTCGCCATCACCTATTTCTGGCAATGGTGGTTCATCAGCGCAAAGCACAATCATCTGCTCGGCTCCATTCTGGTGACCGCGCTGCTGGCCTGGATCACGATCCTGCCGCTTTATTTCATCACTATTTTCTTCCACGCAGCGCGCCCGACCGGCCCGCTTCGCATCCCCGCCGGAAGCCGCGTCGCCATGGTCGTCACCAAGGCTCCGTCTGAGCCTTTCGAGGTGGTGGCTGAAACATTGCGCGCCATGCTGGCGCAGGATGTGCCGCACGATACATGGCTTGCCGATGAGGATCCTTCACCCTCGACACTTGCCTGGTGCCGTGAGCATGGCGTGTTCGTTTCCACACGCAAGGGCCGTGCCGACTATCATCGGCAGACCTGGCCGCGCCGTACCCGGTGCAAGGAAGGCAATCTCGCCTTCTTCTACGATCACTATGGCTATGAGCGCTATGATTTCGTCTCGCAGCTCGATGCCGACCATGTGCCTGAGCCGGGTTATCTCTTCAATATGCTGCGGCCCTTCGCTGATCCCGCTGTCGGTTATGTTTCCGCGCCAAGCATTTGTGATCGCAATGCGCATGAAAGCTGGTCGGCCCGCGGGCGTCTCTATGTGGAAGCCAGCATGCATGGCTCGCTGCAGGCCGGTTACAACGGCGGCTTTGCCCCAGTCTGCATCGGCTCTCATTATGCGGTACGCACGGCAGCGCTGAAGGAGATCGGCGGTCTTGGGCCGGAACTGGCCGAGGATCATTCCACGACCCTGTTCATGAACGCGCATGGCTGGCGGGGTGTTCACGCGCTGGATGCCATCGCCCATGGCGACGGTCCGCGCACCTTCGCCGATCTTGTGACGCAGGAATTCCAGTGGTCGCGCAGCCTCGTGATGATCCTGTTGCAATATACGCCGAAGCTGATCGGACGGTTGCCGCTGCGCCTGAAGATCCAGTTTCTGTTCTCGCAGCTCTGGTATCCTCTCTATGCTTTCTTTCTGGCACTGACATTCGTTCTGCCGATAGCCATTCTGGCTTATGGTGATAATTTCGTCAGCGTTACCTATCCCGCTTTCCTGATGCACTTCATGCCGCAATCGCTCGTGATTTTGGCGCTGGCATTCTGGTGGCGGTCGAGCAAGACGTTCCGCCCTGTCGACGGCAGGATTTTCAGCTGGGAAGCGATGCTGTTCCTGCTGGCGCGGTGGCCCTGGGTTCTGGCTGGAACCTTCGCAGCTTTCCGTGACTGGCTGACCGGTTCCTTTGTCGATTTTCGTGTCACGCCGAAAGGCTCATCCGAGGTCGATCCGGTGCCACTGCGGGTGATCGCGCCCTATGCGCTGATCTCCGGTCTGTCCATTCTGCCGGTCCTCCTGGTCAGCGGTGCTGATCAGACACGAGGCTTCTTCATCTTCGCCATCATCAATGCGTGTTTCTACCTGTTCCTGATGGCGATGATTGTGATCCAGCACACACGCGAAAATCACGTGCGGATGACGAGCCGCCTCTATCGACCGGCAATGGCATGCAGTTTTACGGCGCTGGTCGCGCTGACCGGCTTTACCACTGTCGAGCGCGGACGCGACGGCATCGAGGCACTGAGCTGGGGCACGAAAAGCTTCACGGTATTTGACGACCGCTTCTCGGTTGCCGGTGCCGGTGTAGGCGGACGCGACGTCCACAGGACAATTTTCAATCCACGCTGGCGCACGAATACCGCCAGTGGAACGAACTAGCGGGAAAGGCGCGACGATTATGAAGATCGCTGTCATCGGTACGGGATATGTCGGATTGGTCAGTGGCACGTGCTTCGCGGCATGGGGACACGAGGTCGTCTGCGTCGACAAGGATGCCCAGAAGATTGTCCGGCTGGAGCGCGGCATCGTGCCGATCTACGAGCCGGGGCTGGATGAACTGGTGGAACGCAATTTCGCCTTTGGCCGGCTCAGCTTCACGACCAATCTGGCGGAAGCCGTCAAGGGTGCGGAGCTTGTCTTCATTGCCGTCGGCACACCGGCACGGGCGGGGCACGGCGATGCCGATCTGTCCTTCGTCTATATGGCCGCTCGCGAGCTTGCGCCGCTGATCGAAGACCATAGCGTCGTCGTGGTCAAGTCCACCGTTCCGGTCGGCACAGGCGATGTGGTGCAGAAGATCATCGGCTCGGTGCGCCGACCCGGCACATTCTCTGTTGCTTCCAATCCGGAGTTTCTGCGTGAGGGTGTTGCGATCCGCGATTTTCTGGAGCCCGATCGCGTCGTCATCGGCGTGGAAGATGAGCGCGCTCGTTCTGCGCTCGTCGCCCTTTACGCTCCACCGCTTGAGGCCGCAAAGACGCCAATCGTGATCACGCAGCGCCGGACATCGGAACTGATCAAATATGCGGCCAACGCTTTTCTCGCCACCAAGATCACCTTCATCAATGAACTGGCGGATCTGTGTGAGGAAGTCGGCAGCGATGTCACCGAGCTGGCGCTCGGCATGGGGCTGGACAAGCGTATAGGCACCAGTTTTCTCAATGCGGGGCCGGGATATGGTGGCTCCTGTTTTCCGAAGGATACGATAGCGCTTTTGCGCACCGCGCAGGATCACGGGGTCGCCCTGCGGCTGGTCGAGGAAACGGTTACCGTCAATGAAGCGCGCAAGCGTCGCATGGCGCTGAAGGTGCTGGATGCGCTCAGCGGCAGCGTCGAAGGCCGGACGATTGCCGTCCTCGGCCTGACGTTCAAACCCGATACGGATGATATGCGCGATGCGCCGTCCATCCCGCTTATCGAAACCTTGCAGCGCTTCGGTGCCAGCATCCGGGCCTACGATCCGGCCGGAATGGAGAATGCGCGCCGTCTTCTCAGCGACGTCGAGTTTTACGACGACCCTTACGAGTGCCTGAGCACTGCCGATGCGGCAGTGGTCGTGACCGAATGGGACAGTGTCCGCAAGCTTGATCTCGTTCGGATGAAACAGGTCATGCGGGACGCCGTACTCGTTGACTTGCGCAATGTCTTTTCACCGGCGGTTGCCGAGAATCTGGGCTTCCGGATTTCGACAATCGGCCGTCCTGTTCAACTGCGGCAGGAAACAAGACCAACAAACGTTCTGCCGCACGCGCGCATCCGTCAATCGCAAGAACCCTTGGCGGGTGCGCGCAACCTGAAGGTCGTGGGAGGTTCAAATGAAACATGTGATGTTTGAAGGCCAACGGTCCCGATCTGGTCGGAACACTGATCGGAGCAGATATGTCCTGCCGCTGGTTGTCCTGCTTGCGGGGCTAAGTGGACCGGCTGGAGCGGCAACGGTTCCGGCAGATGGTTTGCCCGACGGCGCCCGTGTGATGACGCCTGCCGAGCTTTACCTACTCTATCGCGACAAGAACTGGCAGTGGGCTGACGGCGCTGGCCGGATGGAAAGCCAGAACCGCCGTTTCACCGCCCGTGTCGATGGGGAGAAGGGCAAGGCCTGGGCTGAAGGCCGCTGGCGGATCACCTGGTCGGGCCAGATGTGCTTCGATGCGAAATGGCATCTGGCTCAGGGCGTCTTCCCGAACAAGACTTGCTTCTCTCACCGTATCGCCGATGGGACGATCTATCAGAAACGTGAGCCGGACGGTGTCTGGTACGTCTTCCGCCATGCTGGCGGAAACAAGGATGACGAAGCGCGCAAGCTCCTCTCCATCGAAACAATAACGCCCAAAACGGAAGCGCTGAATCTGGCGTTGCCCGTTGCCCAATCGCCCGTACAATAAAGGAGGCGGCGATGAAAACCTCATATAAAATAGCAACGGCCATTCTTTGCGGTGGGCTGCTTTCAACCGCTGTTTACGCAGCGAGCGGTGTTTCGGGTGCCAATGTCGACACCCGCAACATGTTCCACGACAAGCGCCCGGTCATTACCCCGCAATCCATCAAGTTCGGGGCCTATGATCCGCACGGGGATTTCACCAACGATCCCAATTCCCGCATCGAGCATCTGTTCCTTCCGTGGGAGGATGTGGACCTGACGAGCCTGTCAACCGCTGATGCCTATGCGCAGGAACGGGGCCGCGAACTGCTGATCACCGTCGAACCCTGGTCGTGGGCTCGCGACTGGCGCGTTGCACCGGATGATCTCCTGAGCGGAATCGTGCGGGGGCATTACGATACAAACATGGCTGCCGTCTGCTCCGCTGCTTCGAAGCTGAAGAGCCCTGTGACCATTCGCTGGGCGCAGGAAATGGACGACAAGACGGGCCAGTTCACCTGGTCCTACTGGTCGGCACAGGGTTACGTCCGTGCCTATCAGCATGCGGTCAATGTCTGCCGCAAGTCATTGCCGAATGCCAAGTATATGTGGTCGCCGAAGGGAGATGCGGGGCTTGAGGCCTATTATCCGGGCGATGGTTATGTCGATGTGATCGGCCTGTCGGTGTTCGGCTACGAACCTTACGATATGCTGGAACTGGGACATGCGTCCACATTCGTTGAACGGACAAAACCGGGATACGACCGGGTGGTAGGCTTCAAGAAGCCGATTGTTATCGCTGAGCTCGGTTATGAAGGAAGCGACGCCTATGTCCGGGCCTGGGCACAGGAAACCAACAAGCCGCAGCCCGAATTTCCGGAACTGACTGCGACCGTCTACTTCAACGACCGCGAAGTCTATCCGTGGCCACGGGGTGTCGGGCGGCCTGACTGGCGGGTTGCGAACCATCCGCTTGATTGATGTCGCATTTACCTCACGCAAAACCGCTTCGCATTTTTGCTGGAAATGCTCCAACGTCTGAACAGGAATACGACAATGTTTTCGATCCGTTTGAGAACCGTAAGTGCGGCGCTGTCCGTACTTCTTCTGGCAGGCGCTGCCGATGCGGCGCCGAAACAGAAAACCGAGGACCCGATCGCCATCAAGGCTGCGGCGGCTGCACCGCTGTCAGCCGACGCGCTTGAGGCGCTCTATTCCGGTAAGTCATGGAAATGGAAGGATGGCGGCGGCTATTTCTCCGCCGACAGACATCGTTTCATCGCCTGGTCGCAGAAAGGCAGGGCGTGGTCTTACGGGCAGGGGCGCTGGTATGCCACCAATCGCGGCAAGCTTTGCCTGCAGGCCTATTGGGTCAACAAGATGGGCGGCGGCAGCGATACGACCTGCTTCCTCCATCGTGAGAAAGATGGCGTCATCTATCAGAAGCGCTCACTGGGCGGCAGCTGGTATGTCTTCCGCAACAATCCGCCACGCCCGACCGATGAGGCCGCCAAGCTGCTGCGCGGCGACCGTGTTAGCAAGGGACTGGCGATCATGAAAGCCAAGGCGAGATAATCGCCAGGCAAGCATGCCGGCTCGCTGATCTGTATGGAGTTCTTGCGAGCCGGTATGCCAAGGAGTGCATTCCGAAAACAGTTTCACGCCGGTCGGATTGTGCTCTAATCGCGGATGAAGCAGCGGGATTTCTGCCCGAAACCGCTCGGCGTGCACACATAGGGCGTGCCGGCCGCATATTGCGTGGCGGAAACCCTGATGACCTTGGCCGATGCAGGCTTGTTGTAGCGCGCTTGGCTATTCACCTTGTACTTGACGAGGTAAACGGAAACTGTTTCGCTTTTCTGCTTGCGGGCATCCTTGGCTTCGGCGCCTGCCGTCAGGCATAATGAAGCGGACAGTCCAACGACAATAGCGGCAGCCCATTTCAAGCTTTCGCGGCGCACAGTATATGCAAATACATTGTTCATGCGATTGCCTCCGGTTGTTATTACCGTGCTTTCTATCGGACGCGTTTTAATATTCTGGCCGGATTTTCCTGAAAATTTTCATCAAATGGGATGCAATCAACTCATTTCAGAGACCGTTTTGCGCGCTCCGACACTTCCGGCCAAATCTGGGAAAAGGCCGGGAAAGCGGGGTTGTCGGCGCGTAAGAGGAAACGTCGGCTACCGGTCTGAACGGTTACGTGGCTGATAGTGTTCCAGCTTATTTTGATTTTATACGTGCAAATGCTACTATCAACGCAGGGCTTGGGTCGCCATTACCGCGCCTCGAGCCTCCGGGTTGGTTTAGGGAGTTGCCGTGACATCCCCGAGCGACAAGGCCTCGCGTGATCTGAAGCCCGATTTTGTGGAGCGCCGCCAGTCAGTGCGCGTTCCACTCGCGCCCCTTGGAGAAGATGCCCGAAGCACCAACATTCTGACCCCGCTGGTCTTTACGACCGAAGAGCTGGAACCCTGCGCACAGTTTCCCACATGGCAACAGCACGTGGCTCCCCTCTATGATGTGCGGATGCCGGATGGTGTGAACGCCGAAGACGGTTTTGCCGTTACCCAGAAAGTCTGGAATCTGCGCGGCATGCTGCTGATAGAACAGACTGTTCCTCCATTCAGTTATGAACGTACAGCGGAAAAGGTTCGTTCCAGCCCGATTGATCACTGGCAGATCAGTTTTCTGCGAAGCGGTCGCACATGGACGGCGGTGGATGATCGTGTGGCGGAAAACGAGCCCGGCATGATCAATATCCGTTCGTTTGGTTATCCGTTTCGCGGTCGTGCGCTGGCAACGGACGTGGTGCTGCTGATCATTCCGGTCGATCATTTCGCCGGTCTGGGCGGTATGCCGGAAGCGTGCAACAATGCGACGCTCGGAGGCTATCGCGCCAAGCTGCTGATCGATTTCGTATCGACGATCCAGGCGGGACTTGACCATATCAGAAGCGAAGACCTGCCGGAGCTGCGCGACGCCCTGCGCCAGATCGTATTTGATACGATCGCCCCTTTGGTAAAGGAAAACGATGCGAGCGAACACAATGCGTCTCTCGGGGCCTCTCTGGGGTTGATGACCAAGGCCAGACGCTTCATCCAGAAAAATCTCACGTCCCGTGAACTCACGCCCGATGCACTGAGCAAGGAGCTCGCCATCTCACGCACGCATCTTTATCAGCTGTTCGAAGGCTCGGGCGGGGTGCTCAACTATATTCGCCAGAAGCGTTTGCTTGCAGCACATGAGATGCTTGCGGATGCATCCGAAAACCGCAGAGTGTCCGACATCGCGCAGCTGTTTGGCTTCGATACGGCAGCCAATTTCACGCGGGCATTCACGCAGCATTTTGGCTACAGTCCGAGCAATGTCCGCAAGTCGTTGTCGCGAAACGACGGCATCAGCGACAGCCAGTCTGACGCGAACCGCTCCCTCACTTTCTCAACCCTGCTACGAACGCTGGCAACGACCGGTGCGTAGAGTTCCAGAAGAATGATCGTTATAGTTTGACGATCTGTTGGAAGCAGACTGCCAGAGCAATTCCTGTTTTGATTGGATCATAGGAAATGCTCTATCCGTTTGTTTTTACGCATGTCTTTATCCCGAAACCGGTTCCCTCTTTCGAGAGACATGCTCTAGTCGTTTTCCGGCAAACGTGGAAAGTGCTCCATCGTTTCATCAAGGAACACCCATTCATGCTTCGATTGCTCGAATACAGATAGGGTGGGCTGGGCAAAAGCCGGATCGGCAAAAAGGCCAACTGCCACGCCGATTACGGAAGGGACCGCATCAGGCAGCCAATAGACGGTCGAGCCGCAAGCCGGGCAAAAATGCATCCGGACCTTGCGGCCACTTTCGGCGATACGAACGAATTCCGTCGATGCGCCTGAAATTTCAACGCAGCCTATCGCATAGAAGGCATTTGCACTGAATGGCGAACCTGTTCTCCGCTGACAGGCGAAGCAGTGGCACAGTGCCGTTAATTGTGGTGGCCCGTGGGGCGTTACTGTCAGATTTCCGCATACGCATTGAGCATAGGTCATGGATTTCTCCTGCAAGGTGAGATCGCATCATCAGAAATGGAATGGAAATACAGCCCGAATGGCCGGAGTGTTCCGGAAGGAGCTGGCGAGGGCTTCGGGTTCGGCTGCAATTCTGGCAGCATCTGAACCGAATACAGTGCATTATCGTCTCTCCGCACTCTCTCCGCAAGCTCGGCTGGATAGAATTTCTCCCGCTTGCTTTTGCGCAAGATATTGCGGACGTTGTTGTCGGACTCCCATTCGGGAGAACACATGGGAGGAAAGACATGCAGCATTACAGACTGAAATCGCTTTCCCTTGCCGCAGTCATTGCCGTTGCGGGCCATCTGCCTTCGGCTTACGCGGCATCACCAGCGCCGGCAGAAGGCCAGAATGGCATGGTGGTTACGGCCCAGCATCTTGCCTCGCAGGTCGGTATCGATGTGCTGAAGAACGGCGGCAATGCCGTCGATGCGGCTGTCGCTGTCGGCTATGCACTGGCGGTTGTCTATCCGACTGCCGGTAATCTCGGCGGGGGTGGCTTCATGACGATCCGCTTCAAGGACGGCAAGAGCACCTTTCTTGATTTTCGCGAGCGTGCGCCGCTCGCCGCCACCAAGACCATGTATCTGGACAAGGATGGCAAGCCGGTCGAAGGCGCCAGCACTGAAACCTATCTCGCCATCGGCGTGCCGGGCACGGTGGCTGGCCTTGAGGAAGCACGCGAAAAATATGGCACCCGCAAGCGCGAGGAGCTGATCGACCCGGCACTGAAACTTGCCAAGGATGGCTTTACGCTCGAGCTGGGCGATATTCTCTCCTTTGCTGATGGCAATGAAAGACTGGCTAAAGACCCGGCGGCGGCGAAAATCTTCCTGAAAGACGGAAAACCGATTCCGTTGGGCGAGAAGCTTGTCCAGCCGGATCTGGCAAAGTCGCTTTCGGCCATTTCGGAAAAGGGGCCATCGGCCTTCTATCAGGGCGATATCGCCGATCTGATTGTCAAATCGAGCAAGGAGAATGGCGGCATTCTCGCCAAGGCCGATTTCGAAGAATACAAGGTCCGTGAGCTGGAACCGGTCAAGTGCAGCTATCGCGGCTATGACATCGTCTCATCGCCGCCGCCTTCTTCGGGCGGACTGATTATCTGTGAAATCCTGAACGTGCTTGAGGGCTACCCGATTTCCTATCTGGGCTATGGTTCCGCGGAAACCACGCGTTTGATGGTGGAAGCGATGCGCCACGCCTATGTGGACCGCAACACGGCGCTGGGCGACCCTGATTTCGTTGACAATCCGATCGAGAAGCTCACCAGCAAGGCCTATGCTGCAGAAATTCGCAGTCGTATCGATCCTTATCGCGCTGGTGTCAGCGAGGCGCTGAAGCCAGCTGAATTCAAGGAGTCCAACGAAACGACGCATTATTCCATCGTGGACAAGGACGGCAATGCTGTCGCCGTGACCTACACGCTGAACGGATCGTTCGGCACGGCCAAGGTGGCTGAGGGCACCGGAATTCTCCTCAACAACGAGATGGACGACTTCACCATCAAGCCGGGCGTGGCCAATCTCTATGGTCTCATACAAGGCGAAGCCAATGCCATCGAACCGCGCAAGTCACCGTTGTCCTCAATGAGTCCGACTATCGTATCGAAGGATGGCAAGCCGTTCATGGTCATCGGCAGCCCCGGCGGTTCGCGCATCATCACGATCACGCTTGAGGCGATCATGAATGTCATCGATCACGGCATGGACATTCAGGAGGCTATCGATGCCCCGCGCATCCATCACCAGTGGCTGCCGGATCGGGTCTATATGGAAGCGAACGCGCTTTCGCCGGATACGATCCGGTTGCTGACCGGCATGGGCTATACGGTCGGGGAAGACGCTGACTGGCCGGTCTGGGGCGAGGCAGCTGGCATTCTTGTCGGCGGCAAGGATATGGCAGCCATCGAAAAGGGTGGCGACAACCGCTACTACGGTGCTATCGACAGCCGTGCCGTCGCTGGTGCTGCAATAGGATACTAGAGCATGTCTCCCGAAATTGGGAACCGGTTTCGGGATAAAGACATGCGTAAAAACAAACAGATAGAGCATTTCTAATGATTCAATCAAAACAGGAAATGCTCTAAAACAGAACCGTTTTGCCGGTGGCCGAAGGCATAGACAGAGCGAGGAGACGAGATGAATTCACGTCTCCTCAATGTCTGTGTCGGATCAACCAATGCTTTTGTCGGTTATCCGTGCGCTCTTCAGTATTTCGATGACCATTTCGGAGGCTTTGTTAAGCGAACCGACCGGTAGAAACTCGTAAATCGAGTGGAAGTTGTGCGCGCCGCAGAACAGGTTCGGGCATGGCAGCCCTTTTTCGGACAGCACCGCACCGTCATAACCGCCGCGCATCGGCAGCGGTGTCGGTGTCACGCCTATTGCCTTCATGGCCTGAAGGGCAAGCAAGACCGGGTAGCGATTTTCGCCCTGCAGGCTTTCGGCGGCATTCCGGTAGACAGCCTTGTAGTCTACATGAACCGTGCCCTCGCCATGAAGCTGGTTGAAACTTGCGGCGAGGTTTTCGATGAATGCACGACGTGTTTCGTAACCGTCCTTCGTGAAATCACGGATGTCGATGATCAGGCTGGTCTCGGCTACTGTTCCTTGAATGCCCTTGGCCCAATAATAGCCTTCGGTACCTTCCGTATATTCCGGGCGTTCGCCGCCCGGCATCATGGCAATGAATTGCTGGGCGTAGAGAATGGCATTGCGCAGCTTGCCCTTGGCCGACATCGGATGGGCTGGCTGGCCTTTGAAGGTGAGGCGGAATTCACCGGCATTCCAGTTCTCATACACGATCTCGCCAACCGCACAGCAGTCGAGCGTATAGGCGAAATCGGCGTTCAGGGACGCGACGTCGAGTGCCTTGGCTCCGAGCAATCCGATTTCCTCATCGGGAACGAAGACGACCTTGACCGTGCCGTGCTCGATTTCGGGATGCGTGGTCAGGATCTGCATGGCATGCATGACCTCGGCAATAGCAGATTTGTTATCGGCGCCGAGCAGGCTGGTACCGTCCGTCACGATGATCTGGTCCCCGACATAACGTTCCAGCTCCGGGAACTCGGCAAGCCGCATGACAGCACCGGTCGTTTCGTTGAGCAGGATATCTCCGCCCCGATAATCGACCACATGAGCACGGGTATCGGTCGTATATTCGCCGGACGTATCGAGATGGGCGACCCATGCAATCGTCGGAAACTGCTGATCGGCATTCGAGACATTGGCAGGCAATGTGCCGACAACGATCGAGTGGTCACGCTCTTCAACATCCATGCCCATGGCGCGCATTTCGCTGGCGAGCAACTTTGCGAGATCGGTTTGTCCCTCGCTCGACGGGAGGTTGCCTGCATTCGGCACAGCGGTCGTGTTGATGCGGGTATAGGCTAGAAAGCGGTCTACGATATCCATTATATTTTCTCGGCTATTGGTCGGAATCGGCCCGGATTTGATCCGAGAACCAAAGAAGAATAGCGGGCGTTTGGAGTGCCGATCTGATTGAATCAGATCGGCACTCTAAACTTTCTATCCAAAGCATAATCTTATCGATCCTCGTTTCACTCCGGTCGGATTATGCTCTATGCTCGCTACCCCGAATTTCATCACCGGTCATCAAACCGGCGGAGGACGAAGCCTATTCTTCGATGTCGACATCTTCGAACAGATAGCCGCCAAAGGGATCGATGCGGAAGTCTTTGACTTTCTTGCTGATCGGCTGCTCGACAATCTGATGAGCAATGGTCAGCCAGGGAGCCTGTTCCTTGAACACGACCTGCGCCTGCTCGTAGAGCTTGGTGCGCTCGGCCTGATCGGTGGTCAGCTTGGCTGCCTGAATGAGCTTCTCGAAGTCCTGATCGCACCAGTTTGCGCGATTGGCGCTGCCGATGGCCTGGCAGCTCAAAAGAGCGGCGAGGAAGTTGTCGGGATCGGCAATGCCACCGGTCCAGCCAAGCATGACGGCACCATCGCGGTCCTTATCCAGCGAACGCTTGAGATATTCGCCCCAGTCATAGGTGACGATTTCCGCCGTTACCCCCACCTTGGCGAAGTCAGACTGAATGAGCTCGGCTGCACGGCGCGCATTCGGCATATAGGGCCGCTGCACGGGCATGGCCCAGATCTTCATTTTCAGGTCTTTGACGCCCGCTTCATCGAGCATCTTGCGCGACTGTTCAGGATCGTAAGCGTCGTCCTTGACGTTCTTGTTGTAGCCCCAGACACTGGGCGGGAGCGGATTGACCGAAGCGACCGCAGAGCCGAGATACACTGCATCGATGATAGCAGCCTTGTTGACTGCCATGTTCAGCGCCTTGCGGACACGCACATCGTCAAACGGTTTTTGCTGGGTGTTGTAGGCTAGGAAGGACAGGTTCAAACCTTCCTTGTGCAGCATTTCGACGGCCGGGTCTTTCTTCATCTCTGCAATATCGGCGGGATTGGGAGCGGCAATGACATGGCACTCGCCCGACTTCAGTTTCTGATAACGCACTGCCGCATCCGGCGTGATCGCAAAGATGAGATTGTCGATCTTCTGCTTGCCCGCCCAGTAGTCGGGATTGGCCTGATAGCGGATGGCGCTATCCTTCTGATAGGCGACAAACTGATAAGGGCCGGTTCCGACTGGCTGCTGGCTGAACTCCGCAATGCGGCCTTCGGCGACCAGCTTGTCGGCATATTCCTTGGACTGAATGACGGCGAATGTCAGCGACAGCGTCGAGATAAACGTCGCTTCGGGATGCGCCAGCACAAACTTGACCGTGTGATCGTCGATCTTTTCGATTTTCTCGATCAGCGACGGGAAGGAATAGGCTCCGAATTGCGGCCATGTACCCTGATTGTAGTAGGGATTATCCTTGTTCCCCTGACGGTCGAACGTGAAGATCACATCGTCTGCATTGAATTCACGCGTCGGAGTGAAAAAACTCGTGGTGTGAAACTTCACGCCCTTTCGCAGGTGAAACGTATATTCCTTGCCGTCGGCAGAAACGTCCCAGCTTTCCGCGAGGCCGGGTTCCAGTTCCGTCGAGCCGCGCTTGATCTTGATAAGTCCGTTGGACACATTGCGCGCCGACGCGTCATACACGGCGCCGGATGTCGTTTGCGCCGCATCGAACATTTCAGGAGATGCCTCGGAGCAATAGATCAACGTCTTGGCAAAGACCTGTCCGACCGCCGTGCTGTTGAGCGCAGCCGCGACCAGCGCGGCTGAAAATAGTTTTCCGTATGTATTCATGAGGCTGCATTCCCTTGCTTGCGACGCGACCGACCTTCAACGGGTTGTTCAGTATCGACTTTTTCAGATGATTCTAAACAGCGGTGCGGCAGCATTTGAACGCGCAAAGGCTCGTGAAGCAAGCTCAAAAGGCTCGGGAGGCATGCGTAGAAGCGGTTTAACTGGCGCTGCCGGTTCCGGGGATTTCGGGGATCATCTGACGCAGCAGGTTTCGCAGGATGGATCGTACGGCGACGGTGGCTGCAGACTGTTCGCGGTCGCGGGGCGTGATAAGGCGCACCTCGCGCACGATGGCCGGGTCCGTCAGGGGGCGGGCCACGATGCCGCGACCGCGCAGCGCGGTAAAGGCATAGGCGGGTAGAACAGCGATACCGGCATTGACCTCGACCAGCGACAACACCGAGTGAATCTGGTTGACCTCCATATGCGGTCGAAGCGCCAGTTTTGCCTGTTCGAAGCCGATTTCCGTCAAAAGCCGGATATTGCTTTTCTGGGTAAGCGTAATGATGGGCTGATCGTCGAGTTCTGCCCAACGGACCTGCTCATGCCCGGCGAAATCGTGATGGGGCGACACGAAAATCATCAGCTGATCGCGCAGTGCCATCTGGCTTTCGACGTCGGAATCTTCACCGGAAAAAGTGCCAACGCCGAGGTCGCAACGCCCGTTGCGAACCTGTTCGATGACGATTTCAGGCCCGACATCCTCGATCTTGATGACGAGGTTGGGGTGTTCATCAGCCACGCGGCGAACCAGATGCGGAAGCACCGTCGTGCACAGCAAAGGCGGGGCTGCGATGCTGACCTGACCGCGCCGTAACTTCCCCAGATCGCGCACGACTTCGGCGGCGCGGTCAATTTCGGCAAGACCGGCAAGCGCACCTTCGGCAAAGGCACGTCCGGCATCCGTCAGGCTGACGCGCCGTGTCGTCCGGTCGAAAAGCCGCGCGTCCAGCACCGTCTCCAGATCACGGATCGTGTGGGAAAGATTGGCCTGGGTCGTCCTGACACGCTCGGCTGCGCGGGAAAAATTTCCCAGTTCGACCACGGCTTGAAAACATTCAATCTGGCGGAGAGTGGGACGCATCGGCTCACTTATGAGTTTTTGTTTATGAATATATTCTACTTACAAGACTTCTCGAATGAAAGAAAGTCAGGCTCGATCAGGGAGACGCGGGTTTGGAGTGACCCGCCCCGAAGCGAGGATTCCGATGAAGTATGACCGTCAGAACGCCAAGGCCCATTCGCGCGCTACGATGCGCGGTATCTGGGCTGCGGCAAACACGCCTTTCAATCAGGACGGATCGATCAATGAAGGCGGCTTTCGCAAGAATGTCGACCATTGGATCAACGATCTGGGCATTGACGGACTTTTCGTCGCGGGAAAGCAGGGCGAATTCTTCTCAATGTCGGTTGACGAGCGCAAGCGCATGTTCGATCTGGCTGTCTCGGCAGTAGGTGACAAGGCGCAGACAATCATGTCCTGCTCGGACCAGAACATGGATGTGGTTATCGATCTGGCCAAGCATGCGCAGGCCTGCGGCGCGGACTATATCGTCGTCCATGCACCTGTTCTGCATTTCCTGCGTGCGCAGGACGAAACGCTGCTGCGCTACTATGAAACCATTGCCTCGAAGGTGGATATCGGTCTTGCACTCTGGTCGCATCCGGATAGCGGTTATCTGATGAGCCCCGAGCTCTGCAATCGTCTGGCCGATATAGAAACCGTCGTCGCGATCAAATATTCGGTCCCACGCGACATGTATCGCAAGCTCACGGAACTTGCAGGCGACCGCATTCTGGTCTCGACCGCATCGGAAGACGAATGGCTGGATAATATTCTCGAACTGGGCTGGCAGCTCTATCTCTGCTCTTCACCGCCCTACACGCTGCAGACCAAGGTTGATCGCCGCATGCGCGATTATACCGACCTGGCCTTTGCGGGCAAAGAGGCCGAGGCGCGCGCCGTCTGGCAGAGCCTCGAGCCTGTCCGTCATGCCTTCAAGTCGACGCGACCGGCTGAAAAGCCCACTTCGCATCAAAAATACTGGCAGGAGCTGCTCGGCCAGGTTGGTGGACCTGTTCGTGCGCCGATGCTTGAGCTGACCGACGCTGAAAAACGGGCAATCCGGGAGGCATTTGATAGCTGCGGTCTCAAACTGTCCTGATCGAACCGAAAAGGGGAACAAGAATGACAAAACTCAGCGCTTTCAATTTCCAGAAATGGATCGATGAACACAAGCACCTGCTGAAGCCGCCTGTCGGCAATCAGCTGGTATTCAAGGATGCGGACCTGATGGTGACGGTCGTTGGCGGCCCGAACAAGCGCACCGATTACCACGACGATCCGGTCGAAGAGTTCTTCTATCAGCTCAAGGGCGACATGCTGCTGAAGCTGCATGACACGTCGACTGGCGAATTTTACGACGTGCCGATCCGCGAAGGCGATATCTTCCTTCTGCCGGCGCATATCCGTCATTCGCCGCAGCGCCCGCAAGAAGGTTCCATCGGTCTGGTGATCGAACCGGCCCGTCCTGAAGGCGTTCTCGATGCCGTCGAATGGTATTGTTTCGAATGCAGCGGTCTCGTTCATCGCGCCGAAGTGGATCTGGAATCCATCGTCGACGATCTGCCGCCGCTCTACGCTGCTTTCTACAACGATGAGAAACTGCGGACCTGCCCACATTGCAATACTGTCCACCCCGGCAAGAACCCGCCGGAAGGCTGGGTTGCGCTCTGATGAGGCATGCCCGGCGGAACTGCCGGGCGCCCATCCATAAAAAGACAAGGGGAAATGAAATGAAAAACAAACTCCTGATGATCGGCCTGCTGGCGGGGCTGACGACCGGTGCTGCTGCTGCTGAACCGGTCAAGATCGGCGTGATTACGACCTTGTCAGGTCCGGGAGGTTATCTCGGTCAGGACGTGCGCGATGGCATGAAGCTTGCCATTGATGCCGAAGGCGGCAAACTCGGCGGTGTGCCGGTTGAACTGAAGGTCGAGGACGACGCTGCCAAGCCCGGCAACGGACGACAGATCGCCGAGCGGTTCATGTCGGAAGACGGCGTCAAGCTTTTTACCGGCATCATCTTCTCGAATGTAGCCGGCGCAACCGTGCCGGATATCATCGATAATGACAGTATCTATATCAGCGCCAACGCCGCGCCATCAAACATGGCGGGCAAGGGCTGCGATGCGAATTACTTCGTGGTTTCCTGGCAGAATGACTCGCTCCACGAGGCATCGGGCATTGCTGCGGAACAGGAAGGTTTCAAGCGCGCCTTCATTCTTGCGCCGAACTATCAGGCAGGCAAGGATGCGCTGGCTGGCTTCAAGCGCCGGTTCAAGGGCGAAGTTGTCGGTGAAATCTACACCCAGCTCGACCAAACCGACTATTCGGCTGAGATGGCGCAAATTCGCGCCGCAAACCCTGATGTGGTCTTCCAGTTTCATCCGGGCGGCATGGGCATTGCGTTCATGCGCCAGTATCAGCAGGCAGGCCTTCTCGGCAAGATTCCGATGGTTCTTTCCGAACCGTCCAGCGATGCGGTGATCCTCAAATCACTGGGTGATGCTTCGGTCGGTATCATGGCCACCAGCCACTGGAGCCCGGATATGGACAATGCCGCGAGCAAGGAACTCGTGGCAAAGTGGAAAGCCGCTTATCCTGACCGGCCTCTGACCTATTACGGCACGCAAGGCTACGACGTGGCTCGCCTGATTGCTTCTGCCTTGAAGCAGACCGGCGGCGTTGACGATATCGATGCGGTGCGCGAAGCGTTGCGGAAGGCTGACTTCCAGTCGGTGCGTGGCAATTTTGCCTTCGGTCCGAACCAGCATCCGTTGCAGGACTGGTATCTCCTTGATGTCGTCAAGGGCGAGGACGGCAACCCGACCACCAGGATCAAGAAGAAGCTGATCGAAAATTACGGTGATTCCTATTCTGCAGAGTGCAAGCTCTAACAGCCACCGTTCGGCGCGCGCGAAAGTGCGCGCCACGCTTCTTTTCATTTCTCATGAAGGTCGTTTCCTCCAATGACACTCATCTTCGAGCAACTTTTGAATGGCCTTCTCTACGGCGTCATGTTGTTCCTTCTGGCAGCAGGGCTGACGCTGATCTTCGGGATCATGGGCGTCATCAACCTCGCTCATGGCTCGCTCTACATGATCGGCGCTTTCATCGGCACCTGGGTGGCCGTGCAGACCGGAAATTTCTGGTTGGGCCTACCCGCAGCCATTCTGGCCGCGACGATTGCCGGTATCGTGATCGAGCTTGGCGTCATGCGAAAGCTCTATCAGCGCGATCATCTGGATCAGGTGCTGGCGACTTTTTCGCTCATTCTGATTTTCAATGAGCTGACCGTGCTGATCTTTGGCCGCCAACCGATTTTCACGCAGTTGCCTGCATCGCTCTCGCAGCCGATCGAACTGTTTTCAGGCCTGAGCTATCCGCCGTTCCGGCTGCTCATCATTGTGGCTGGCCTGCTGGTTGCCGGTGGTCTTTATCTGCTCATCAACCGTACCCGCATCGGCATGCTGGTTCGGGCAGGTTCGACCAACCGCGATATGGTCCGCGCGCTCGGCGTGGATATCCGTCTGCTCTATACGCTGGTGTTTGCGCTTGGTGCGGCTTTTGCGGGTCTTGCAGGATTCATGACCGGACCGATCCTTGCCGTTCAGGTCGGTATGGGCGAGCAAATCCTGCTTGCCACCTTCGTGGTCGTGGTTATCGGCGGCGTTGGCTCGATCAAGGGAGCTTTCATTGCCGGTATTTCGCTCGGTATCATCGATACCTGCCTGCGCGCCTTTCTGCCTTCCATTCTGCGTCAATTCATGGCCGGGGCCGAAGCTGACGCGCTTGGCGTGGGCATTGCGTCCATGGGCATCTATCTGCTGATGGCCATCGTTCTTCTGTTCCGCCCGAGAGGCCTCTTTCCGGTGGGAGCCTGAATCATGTCATATCGTATTTTGTTTGTTTTCCTCGGCTGCGTGGCGCTTGCACTTTTCCCCTTCGGGGCCGAAGCGCTGGGGCAGACTGCTGCATCCAGCCTTGTTGCCCGGATCATGATCTATGCCATCGCCGCGGCCAGCCTCAATCTGATCCTCGGCTATGGCGGGATGGTTTCCTTCGGTCACGCCGCCTTCTTCGGGATCGGCTCTTATGTCGTGGGTATCCTTTATTTCCACCACGCGGAAGAGACATTGCTTTTCGGCTTCATTCCGGGTTCCGACCAGTTTCTGATCACCGTTCCGGCGGCCATGCTGGTGGCAGGTCTTGCCGCGCTGGTCATCGGTGCGCTGGCGCTGCGCACTTCCGGCGTGCAGTTCATCATGATTACGCTCGCCTTCGCTCAGATGCTGTTCTTCCTCTTCGTTTCGCTCAAAACCTATGGCGGCGAAGACGGTATCATCGTGCGGCGGGCAAATGATCTTTTCGGCCTCAGCCTGCGTGACAAGACGACGATGTATTATGTCATCCTCGTTTCGATGATCCTGTATTTCGCTTTCTTGTGGCGGGTTGTCCATTCGTCCTATGGCGCGGTGCTTTCCGGCATTCGCCAGAGCGAGCGGCGCATGACGGCCATGGGAATCGAAACCTATCGCTACAAGCTTTACGGCTTTGTCCTTGCCGGAATGGGCGCTGGTCTGGCTGGCGCGCTTCTCACCATCTTCATGCGTTTTGCAAGCCCGGATACGCTGCACTGGACCAAATCGGGTGAGTTGATGGTGATGGTCATTCTGGGTGGGGTCGGCACGTTCTTCGGGCCGATCTGGGGAGCAGCCGCCTTCCTGATCCTGCAGACCTATCTCGCTTCCTGGACTGAACATTGGCAGCTTGCCATGGGCATCATTCTGCTCGTCGTTGTTTTGGGAACCAAGGGCGGTATTGTCGGCGGCTGGCGCGCGCTTTGCCGTCCGTTTCGCAAAGACCGGAAAGTTGAGGTGCCCGCATGACTGCAATATTGCAGGTCCGCGATCTGGTGAAACGCTTTGCCGGACTGGTCGCGACGGATCATGTGACGCTCGACGTCACGGAAGGGCATATCCATGCCCTGATAGGCCCGAACGGAGCGGGCAAGTCCACGCTCATCAACCAGCTGTGCGGTGAGTTGGCTCCCACATCGGGGACGATCAGCCTGATGGGTGAAGATATCACCAATCTACCCGCAGCAACGCGTGTCGGGCGCGGGTTGGGACGCACATTCCAGATATCGACGCTCCTGAACGATATGAGTGTGCGCCAGAACATCGCGATGGCGGTGCAGGCGCGCGAGGGGCACAATTTCCGGATTCTCGACAGTCTGAAAGGCCGCAGCGCCATCTGGCGTGAGGTTGATGCAATCCTTGCCGGAAGCCGTCTGGCCAATCACCCGGAGAAGCTTGCAGGCGATCTGTCGAGCGGTGGGCGCAAGCAGCTGGAACTGCTGATGGCGCTGGCCGGAAAGCCGAAGCTTCTGCTCCTTGATGAACCGATGGCTGGTCTCGGCCATGTCGAAAGCCAGGAAATGATCGAGCTTTTGCAGGGGCTGCGCGGCAAGGTTTCGATGCTGCTCGTCGAGCACGATATGGAGGCGGTGTTTGCGCTCGCTGACCGCATATCGGTGCTGGTCTATGGTCGCTTCATCCTCACAGGTACGGTGGAAGACATTCGGGCAAGTGAAGCTGTGCGGGAAGCCTATCTCGGCGGGGAGGAGGAACTGTGCTGAAAATCGAAGGACTTCAGGCCGCCTATGGCCATTCGCAGGTATTGTTCGACGTCTCGCTGGAGGTGAATGAAGGGGAACTGGTCACCCTCATGGGCCGCAACGGCATGGGCAAGACCACCACCATACGCACATTGATGGGTCTGCTCGCTCCAAAAGGGGGACAGGTCCAGATCGCGGGGCGCGACACGACCAGCTACAGCCCCGAAAAAGTGGCACGCCTTGGCGTCGGTCTTGTGCCGGAGGGCCGACAGATTTTCCCGACATTGACCGTGCGGGAAAATCTGGTCGCAACCGCATCCAACCGCTGCAAGCGACAGTCGCCATGGGATCTTGCCAAGATATATGCGCTTTTCCCGCGCATGCAGGAGAGGGCGGATCAGACGGCGGGCACGCTTTCAGGTGGCGAACAGCAGATGCTGGCCATCGGGCGTGCATTGATGACGAACCCGCATCTTCTGATCCTCGATGAAGCGACGGAAGGGCTTGCCCCCGTCATTCGCACGGAAATCTGGCATTGCATCATGCAATTGCGCGAAATGGGCCAGTCGATCCTTCTGATCGATAAGAATATCGCGGTTTTGAAGAAGTTGGCGGATCGCCACTATATTGTCGAGAAAGGTCGAACGGTCTGGCGCGGGACGAGTGCCGATCTCGAACGCGACCGTGAGCAGGTGCATGCTTATGTCGGTATCTGAGACGATCGTCCTCGTTGGATGGGGCGCTATCGGCAAGCGGGTTGCGGACCTTCTCGCTGAGCGGAAAAGTCCAGTAAGAATCGGCGCGGTGGCGGTGCGTGACCGGGCGGCATCCCGTGACGGACTGCCTGCCGGTGCCGTGCTCATCGAAAATCCTGCCGAGCTTGCTGCCACCGGCGCAAGTCTTGTGGTGGAGGCGGCAGGTCGCCCCAGCGTCTTGCCGTGGGGCGAGGCGGCGCTTTCCGTCGGAATGGATTTTGCGGTTTCATCGACATCGGCTTTCGTCGATGATGCCCTGTTTCAAAGGCTGAAGGATGCGGCTGCGGCCAGCGGCGCGAAGCTTATTATTCCACCCGGCGCGCTGGGCGGCATCGACGCGCTTTCGGCTGCAAGCCGGCTTTCGATTGAAAGTGTCGAGCATCGCATCATCAAGCCTGCAAAAGCATGGGCGGGCACGCAGGCCGCCCAGCTGGTGCCGCTCGATGAAATCAGTGAGGCCACGGTCTTCTTCACGGATACGGCACGCAAGGCAGCCGATGCTTTTCCGCAAAATGCCAATGTCGCGGTGATTACCTCGCTTGCTGGGATTGGTCTCGATCGTACCCGTGTCACATTGGTTGCGGACCCGGCAGCGCGTCTCAACACGCATGAGATCATTGCCGAAGGCGATTTCGGTCGGATGCATCTGCGTTTTGAAAATGGTCCGCTCGCGACCAACCCGAAATCGTCTGAAATGACCGCGCTCAACCTTGTGCGTGCGATCGAGAACCGTGTCGCCACGACTGTCATCTGATGCACTTGTTTAACGAAAAGCCCCGCAGTAGCGGGGCTTTTTCTATTCGGAAGCCTTATTCCGCATCCATCTTGCATTGTGCGGCATAGATATCGCCATGCGCGGTCAGGACTTTCTTCTCGGTCTTCAGATAAGGCTTGCCGTTGGCGCCTTCGGCTACACCCAGCGCATACCAATCCTGAACGGGATGCTGGTTCGGTCCGAGTTTGAATTCTCCGCGCACGGAAGGAATTTGCGCGGAAAGCAACGCCTTGCGGAATGTCTTGGCATCGATCTCGTCACCCGAGACGCCAGCAAGACCGGCACCCATCATCAGCGCGGCATCATAGCCTTGTGCGGCATAATAGGTGATCGGGCGATCCCCGAATTTCGCTTTCCAGGCGGCAACGAATTTTTTGTTTTCCGGATTGTCGAAATCGTCGTTCCAGTGGCTGGTCACCCGTACGCCGTCGGCTGCCTTTCCGACAACATTGACGATCACCTGATCGAGCGATGCCGGATGGACGACCATCGGGATTTCTTTCAGCAGACCTGACTGCTGATATTGCTGCAGAAACGCAATGCCCATACCGCCCGGTTCGAATTCATAGACCATCGCTGGCTTTGCGGCACGGATCTGTGCGATTTCAGCGGCAAAGTCGGTCTGGTCCATCTGGGTATAGACTTCGCCGACGATCTTGCCCTTGTAGAAGCGCTTGAACGCATCCATCGTCTCGCGCCCGGCCTGATAATTCGGCGCGATCAGGAATGCCGAAGGATAATCCATTGATTGCGCCAGCGCGCCAGCGCTTTCTCCCTGGCTGTCATCCTGCCAGGAGCTGACGAAATAGTTCGGGTGGCATTCCTTGCCTGCAAATTCGGCAGATGCGGTGTTGGGGCTGATATAGATGCCGCCTTCGTCGAGAATATCTGGCAGAGCCGCACCGGCGACATTGGCGAAGACCATGCCGGTAAAGAGTTTTACGCCCTGTTCGGACAACATGGCTTCGGCAATCTGCTTGGCATTGCCCGGCTTGAGGCCGTCATCCTCGACCTTGAGCGCGACCGGCTTGCCTCCCAGTTCGCCGCCATTCTGATCGATTGCGAGCTGGAAACCGTCCCGAATGTCCTGCCCAAGATAACCGGCAGGGCCGGACAAGGTTGTGATCATGCCGATGGTGACGGGTTCTTTGGCGAAAGCCGCGACAGTTCCGGCCAGAGATAGACAGAGTGCCGAAGCACCAAGCAGTGAAAGCTTGAGCATGAAAGTTCCTCTCTTGATTGCCCTTCACGACCTTTTCTCTGTCCCGCGCTTGAAAACGTTGTTCCGGACAGGAGGTCTTGCCGGTCATTTCATGCTGAAACTTGAAGTCCGTAAACTGAACACTCTTCGCACTGCTATGAGGCTCAGGAATATCAGAAGGGTGTATCGAGGATGGGAGGGAGCCTGTATTCAACCTGTCTTCAACCTGTCCGGGCAATTTCCCGAAGCACCTGAATGAACAGGTCGGCCGTGGCGGAACGGTTGCTCTCAGGAAGGGTGGTGATCCCCAGAAAGCCGGAAGTGGCGCCAAGCTGAACCGGCAGGATGGCAAGCTGTCCCGACGCTTCTTCAATCCGCGCCACCTGCGCGGGCATGACGCAAATATAATCCGCCTGCAAGAGCAAGCCCCTATTGATGAGCGGTGAGACGGATTCGACGGATTGTGCAGGCGGCGGAACGCCTTCCTCGCGGAATGTGCGATCGATCTGGAGGCGGAGATTGGTTTCCTTCGGTGGCAAGATCCAATCCCATTCGATCAGATCATGAAGGCGAAGTGCGGGGCGCAGCGTCAATGGATGGTTGCGGCGCACAACGACGACGGCGTTATCCGGAATCAGGACTTCCTGCACGAGATTGACCGGTTCATGTCGCTCGGAAAGGCGGCCTATCACCATGTCCAGCTCACCCGCCCGCAATGCTGGCATCAAGACATCATCCGTTCCCGTCACGACCTTGACCACGATGCGGCGATTGTCGCGCCGGACTTTGGCGATGGCTCTGGGAAGCAGATCGGCAGACGCTGAAAGCAGGGTCCCGATGGCCAGCCGTCCGCCTGTCCCGTCGCGCAGATCGGCAAGATTTTGCTCGGCCACCATCAGATGAGCCAGAAGACGTCTTGCATCTGTGGTCAGCTGCATACCCGCATGGGTCGGGACAACGCCCCTGTTGGTGCGCGTGAAAAGCCGCAATCCGGTCAGGGCTTCGATTTCCTGCAATGCCTTGGTGACGGCGGATTGGGTAACGTTCAACCGATCGGCAGCGCGCGCAATGCTGCGCTCCTCCTCGATCGCATCGATGATGCGGATATACCGGATCGTCAGATGATTGGTGAGCAATGCCATATCGCCTCCTCAAGGATATGTCCGCTCACAGATATTCTATTTCCTCATATCTGTCGCGGTCAGAATTCACTTTCCTTTGTCGGCAGGACTTGGAAATCTCTCATCGAAATGGGTTGAGGAGAATTGGAATGACGAAACGTCACGCGGAGATCGCTGGCGCAGGCATTGCGGGGCTGGCTTCTGCCACAGCGCTCGCCCAACGCGGATGGAGCGTAAGGGTGCACGAGCGCTCGCCCAATCTGCGCACATTCGGTGCCGGGATTTATATCTGGAGCAATGGCCTGCATGTGCTCAAGGCCCTCGGCGCTTACGACGAGGCCGTGATCGGCGCTCATGAAGGACCGGAGTTCCATACACGCGATCACCGCAATGAAACGATGGAAGAGATTCCAATCAATGGCAACGGACCAGCGCGCCTCATAACAATCCTGCGTGAAACATTGCTGACGGCATTGCTCAATGCTGCGCGTCGTGCCGGCGTTGAAGTCGTCACCGGTGCGGAAGCTGTCGGCGCAACGCCCGAGGGTGAATTGCTGCTGGCCGACGGTAAGCGACTTGCTGCCGATCTGGTCATCGGGGCGGATGGCATCAATTCCAAGGTTCGAGATTCGCTCGATCTCATGATGTACCGAAAGCCGCTTGGCTACGGTGCCGTGCGCATGATGATAAAGCGTGATAGCGCAGACGCTCCCGTTGAAGATCTGCCGCGCTATATCGAGCATTTCTCCGGCTCGCGCCGTATTCTTTATACGCCCGCCAGCGAGACTGATCTCTATATCGCGCTCTGTGCATCGGTTGAAGACGAGGCGGCCTATCGCACACCGGTCGATACCGCGCTCTGGACCGAAAGTTTCCCGCATCTTGCATCTTTGATCGCTCGTTTCGGCGATGCGGGGCGGTGGGATGCATTCGAAGTCCTGAAGCTGAAATCATGGAGCAAGGGCCGGGTGGCGATCCTCGGTGATGGCGCTCATGCGATGCCGCCTTATCTCGGACAAGGCGGTGGTTGCGCTCTGATGAATGCGCTCGGGCTGGCGGTTGCGCTGGACGAACATACGGATGTGAGCGAAGCGCTGGCTGCCTGGGAGGCGCGCGAACGCCCGCTGACCGAACATACGCAGGATACTGCGGAGCGACTGGGCGACATGAATTACTGGCCCGACGACGTGCGCTCGCAAGTGCTGAAAATTACCGGGAAATGCGCTCCGCTTGGTGCCGAACGTATGAAGACCGCTTTGCATATTCCAACAGGCGCAGCCTGAAACGCCGGATGATGGAGATTTCCATGAACTCGATGAAAATTGGCAACAATATATTTTCCTGGGATGAAACCGGAAGCGGCCCGGCCATCGTGCTGCTTTCCGGATGGTGTCAGGATCACCGTCTGTTCAAGACACTGGCGCCGGAACTGGCGAAGAATCATCGCGTCATCCGCTTCGACTGGCGCGGTCACGGCGACCATCGTGACCATGACGGCGACTTCGACATCAACCAGCAAGCCGACGATCTTGTCGCTTTCGTCGACGCGCTGGAGCTTGAGACCTTTCTTCCCGTCTCGACCTCTCATGGCGGCTGGGCCAATATCGAAGTCACTGACCGGCTGGGATCAAGCCGCGTGCCGAAATCGGTTGTTATTGACTGGATCATGAACCAGCCGAACGAAACCTTCTTCGAACTGATCGACGGTATTCAGGACCGGCAGGTCTGGGAGAATGGTCGTGCAGGCTTCTTCGATTACTGGATCGGCGACACGAAGAATGCCGATATCGTCAATCACGTGAACAACGAGATGGCGGGCTATTCCTATGAAATGTGGGCCCGCTCGGGGCGGGAGATCGGCAAAGCCTATCGCAAATGGGGCAGCCCCATGCAGCGGATGGCAGCCATGGCCGAAAACCGTCCGATCACCCATATTTATTCGCAGCCATTCGAGCCGGAATATACGCAGGCACAGGTGGATTTTGCAGCTCGCAATCCGTGGTTCCAGCCCAAGAAGCTCCCCGGTACGACCCATTTCCCGACGCTTGAACAGCCTGCGAATGTGGCCAACGTCATCAGCGTGTTCAACGCATGATAAAACTCACTGAAGAAGCAGGTTTCGAGCCTGCCCGCCTTGATCGCGATTACAATGCCAAGGCCACCGTTTCGCCGGAAGCTTTCGCCGCCGAAATGGTGCGCTATCGCGAGGCAAGCATCGCGCCCCGGGCCGATTGGGGCCGGCATTTCGACGTGGTCTATGACGAAGAAAGCGGACAGCGGATCGATATTTTCGGCCCGCCTTCCCAAAGTGGACCGTGTCCGGTCTTCGTGTTTGTTCACGGCGGTTACTGGCGCGCGCTGTCAAAGGAAGATTCTGCCATGATGGCGGGGATGCTCGCGGCCGAAGGTATTGCGACCGTTGTCGTCGATTATCGTCTGGCGCCGGAAGTCTCCCTCGCGGAAATTACGCGGGAGGTGCGCGCGGCACTTGCCTTCGTCTGGCGTCATGGACGGGAATATGGTCTCGATCCCGACCGGATATCGGTTGGGGGGAGTTCGGCAGGTGGTCATCTTGCTGGTGCGCTTGTTGCGGAAGGCTGGCAGGACGATTTCGGTTTGCCGTCGGATGTTGTTAAGTTTGCCATGCCGGTCAGCGGGCTTTTCGAGCTTGCACCACTGGCGGCAACCTTTCCGCAGGAATGGCTGAATCTCGGGCCCGCCGATGTCGATCAGCTCAGTCCGATCCGCCACATTCCCGTGCGTGGTTGTCCGATTGCCGTGGCATGGGCAGAGCATGAGGCTGACGGTTTCAAGCGTCAGTCCCGCGCTTATGCCAAAGGCTGGGCTGCAGCAGGCGGAGAGGTGAAAACCATCGAGGTCGCAAACCGGAACCATTACGATATTCTGATGGACTGGTGCTCGTCCGAAACCGAGATGTCGCAGGCTCTGCTCGCCGGTATTCGCAACATCGGTTAGCACTACAGTTGCATTCTTCGTGATGCCGGGCTGCAAAAGCGCTTTATCTGCGTTCCGGTGCTCACGTACCTTTAAGTACGCTCCGCTCCGGTACTCGAAAATCACTCTTTTCGCCACGGCCTGATGAATTTGCAACTGTAGTGTTAGAGCGTATTCCGAAAAGTGTGAAACGGGTTTCGGAAAAGATTCGCGGTTCAAAGCAAATATTTGGAGCACCGATCTGATTCGATCAGATCGAAACGTGCTCTGATCGGCTTTCGAAAAGAAATTGTACGGTCGCGTAGCGAAGCGCGGCTGGTGGTTTCGCGCGGGCAAAACTTGCCAGCTTTATACTAATTCATGCGGTTATCCTCATGGATATATGGTTTTAAGATGAATTGTCGCATGAATTAAAACATCCCATTCTGACCGTAACGATGATCTGGGCGTGGCCCGAATTTTTAGATTGCAGAGGCTTTCTGATGCAAAAATCCGACGTGCAGCTTTTCATAGGTGGTGAATGGCGCAAGACCGCCAATACGCTTCCCATCATCAATCCCGCAGACGAGACTGAAATCGGGCAAGTTGCGGTCGCGGAACGCGAGGATCTGGAGGCGGCACTTCAGGCGGCGTGGGACGGTTATCAGGTCTGGCGCAACACTGCGCCTGCGGCCCGTGCTGCGATCATCATGAAGGCCTCGGCGCTCATGCGCGAGCGGCAGGAAGAGATTGCACGCGCGATTACGCTGGAAAACGGGAAGCCGATCAGCGAAGCCCGGCTTGAGGTTATTCGTGGCTGCGAATTCTTCGAATGGGATGCTGGCGAGTGCATTCGTTTCTATGGCCGCGTCATTCCGAGCGCGCCCGGCATTCGCTATATCGTCGTGCACGAGCCAATCGGTCCGGTCGCAGCGTTTGCGCCGTGGAATTTCCCGATGAGCCAGCCAGCACGCAAGATTGCAGGCGCCTTAGCTGCCGGTTGCTCCATTATCCTGAAAGCTTCCGAGGAAACACCGACGGCGGTGACACATATTGCGCGTGCATTCGAGGATGCAGGCCTGCCAGCCGGTGTGTTGAATCTGGTCTTCGGCGTTCCTGCCGATATTTCGCAGTTTCTTATCCCGCGCCCGGAAATCCGGGCGATTGCGTTCACCGGATCGACTGCCGTTGGCAAACACCTGACCGAAATCGCTGCGCGCCACATGAAACCGGCGCTGATGGAACTTGGCGGCCACGCTCCCGTCATCGTTTGCGAGGATGCCGATCCGGTCGTTGCGGGTATTGCCTCGGCGCGCCGCAAATACCGCAATTCGGGTCAGGTATGCACCTCGCCGACGCGCTTCTTCGTTCACGAAAGCCATTATGAACGTTTCACTGCGGCTTTCATCGAAACGGCGCAATCGATCCGTGTGGGCAACGGCATGGATGAGGGGGTCCAGATGGGCCCGGTCGCCAATGATCGCCGCGTCATGGCTCTCGAAGAGTTGGTCAGCGATGCAGAAGCGAAAGGTGCGAAACTGCTTTTCGGTGGTCGTCGCCTGAAGAACAATGGCTATTTCTTCCCGCCAACGGCTCTGGCTGAACTGCCGGACGATGCCCGCGCGATGTCGGAGGAGCCATTTGGTCCGCTGGCGCTGATCAATCCGGTTGCCTCTCTTGATGCGGCTATTGAAAAGGCGAATTCGCTTCCGTTTGGTCTGGCGGCATATGGTTTCGCAAACTCAGCGGAAAATGTGGACCGTCTGATGACGGGACTGGAAGCTGGAAACGTCTCCATCAACACGCTTGAGGCTTCTGTTGCCGAGACGCCATTTGGTGGTGTCAAGGATAGCGGACTCGGCCGCGAAGGCGGCGCCGAAGGACTGCATCATTATACGGTCGTGAAAAACGTCTCGCACCGTCTGGTGAACAGCCTGTAGGCGACTTCTCTTTAATCGCTTTTCAGACCCGTCGCCATTGATCACTGGCGGCGGGTTGGCCTGCTTCGGTACTCAAGGTGTCAAAGACACCGGCAAGCTACATGCCCTGTTCACTGACTTGAAATGCTGTCCGTGACGATTACTCATCCGGTCATCATTCGATAGATCGCCGGTAGAGCGACAGGCAGTTTCGACAGTTTGGCGACAAGAGCGTAGTTTCTACGGCCGAAAAGCGTGGGAAGGTATGCATTCGCCTCCCGATCAACGGTCACGGCAAAGACGTTGACGCCTGTTGTGCGTGCTTCAGCAACGGCCCTGCGACTGTCTTCGAGTGCGAACCGGCCTTCATAATGGTCAACATCGTTCGGTTTGCCGTCCGTCAGGACCAGCAGAAGCTTCTTTCTGTTGGGCTGTTCGGCAAGCTTTGCTGTTGCGTGACGGATGGCGGCTCCCATGCGCGTGTAGAAACCGGGCTTCAGCGCCGCAATCCGGTATTCTACGGCAGAACCGAAAGTTTCGTCGAAGTCCTTTACCGTTTCGACCCGCACCCATGAACGACGGCGCGAGGTAAAGGTCTGGATGGAACAGCGGTCGCCACAGGCAGCAATGCCATTGGCCAGAACCAGAAGCGCCTCCTTTTCCACATCCACCACACGCCGATTATCGATCCACGCATCGGTGGATAGCGACACATCGACCAAAATGGTGACGGCAAGATCGTTTGCCTTGGGGCGGCTCATCAGGTGCACGTGGTCGCTGCCCTGTCCTCCGGCGGCAAAATCGCATCGTGAACGGACCACGGCATCGAGATCGAGATCGTTGCCATCGAGCTGCGCACGCATCAATTCGCGGCCTGGCCGCAGGATCTCGAACTGACGGCGAACCCGGCGCACAAGGCTTTGCGCTTCATCATCCAGTTCCAGCGCTTCTTCACGGTCCTGCGCTGGTCCTGCCAGAACACTGCAATGATCGGGAAGATAAACACCTTTCCGATAGTCCCATTCCGGATAGGTCAGTTTGGCGGCGAGAGCCGTTCGATCAACCGCTTCTGGCGGCAGATCGAGATCGAAACGGAAACGGGCCGCAGGTCTGCCCTTGCGTTCGCCCAATGTCAGATCGTCAAGCTCCTCTGCAGATTTTGCGTTCTGCTCGTCGCTATCATCCGTTGGCCTGTCGACGCTCACCATCTCCGCCATGGCAAGGATTTTCTCAAAGCGATTGAGAATGAACGGGCTTCTGTCGGCCAGCCTCGGATCCTGCTTCTCGCGGTTGGCAATCTGCCGTCCGGTTTCGACACCGTCCGCCTTGCTGTTCAGCACTGGCTGGTCATCGTTATCGCGCGGCGCGGTCTCTTCGCGTCTGATCAACTCCGGCCAGAGTGGGACGGGCAGGGCGGGCAGATAGCTCGCGGGTGCGCAATGCGGAAAGATCGTAGGGAGACTGTCGTCCGGCAGTCCTGCGCCTTGTTTCAGAAGCGCCAGAATGCGCTCCTCCACTTGTTGCTCCAGACCATAGAGCGGACGTTTGGGGCGCACAGCCAACACCGCTTCGCACAATCGCGCATAACGCTTCTGCAGGCCCGGAAATATCCGGCAAGTCTTCGCAACCGTATCCGATGCCACTGCAAGCGCTGCAAGATTACGGCGCAATGGGTCATGCGGAAGCTCGCCCACTTCAGTCGGCATAACCGCCATATAGCCCGTGAGCCAGACATAGAGATCGTAATTGAGCGTTCGATCCGGAAAGAGCGCAATTTCGGGCGGCAGCATCAATGTCGCTTCATCCCGCAACGGCTGGCTAAGCTTCTCTTCGCCCAAAGCCATGCGCTGCCGCAATCCCAGCCTGTGCCCTGAGGTTCGCGCACGGGCCGGGGCAATCTGTACGGCGACATCGCCACCAAAACCACGGAAGCAGATGGCGAGCTTCTGGCGAATATCGCCAAGTTGCACAACGTGCTGGGGATAATGCGGCCACGATCCGGTCTTGCCGATCAGGCGGTGCCAGGCCCGGCCAACGGTTTCCTCCAGTTCCAGAAAATCCAGCATGATGTGCCCGCCTATTTCAGCATTGCATCGGCAACTTCAATCAAAGCGGCTTTCACGTCAGGCTCATCGGTCAGCGGCTCGATCATCGCGGCACGCGCCGCTTCGCGTTGCGACATGCCGGCGTCGATCAGCGTAGCGCAGTAGACCAGCAGGCGGGTTGAAACGCCTTCTTCCAGATCGTGGCCTTTCAGCCCGCGCAGCCGGTGGGCCAGCGCCACCAGTGGCGCAACCTTTTGAGCCGTGAGGCCGCTCTCTTCGCTCACCACCGCGATTTCCTGTTCCTTGGGCAGGAAGTCAAATTCAATGGCGACGAAGCGCTGGCGCGTGCTTGGCTTCAGGGATTTCAACAGGTTCTGATAACCCGGATTATAAGATACGACGAGCATGAAGCGGTCAGGCGCTTCGAGCAGTTCGCCGGTGCGTTCCAATGGCAGAAGGCGGCGGTCGTCGGTCAGCGGATGCAGAACCACGGCCACGTCCTTGCGCGCCTCGACGATCTCGTCGAGATAGCAAATGCCGCCTTCACGCACGGCGCGGGTCAGGGGACCATCCACCCATATGGTATCGCCGCCTTTCAGCAGATAGCGCCCGGTCAGATCGGCAGCCGCCAGATCGTCATGGCAGGAAACCGTAGAAAGCGGCAGGCCGAGTTTTGCGGCCATATGGCTTACAAACCGCGTCTTGCCGCAACCGGTCGGTCCTTTGAGAAGCAATGGCAGCTTACGCATCCAGGCCATTTCGAAGAGCGCACATTCATTACCGGACGGGCTGTATGGTGGGATCGAGACATCGGCATTTTCAACATTTCTGAGACTGGGGTTCATGACCATTTTCCTTTGTATCAGGCAATGAAGCCCCGCCATGAGGCGGGGCCTGGTGTCGATCATTCAGCGGGTTGTACGAAGCCGGAGGTGTTTTCGCGGCGTTCCTTGCCGGGAACCAAGACGGCCCAGATGAACATGAAGGCCGAAATCACCACCACGACGCCGGAGCCGAGGCGTATCCAGTAGAACAACGACAACTGGTCCTGCACGACCATGAAGCTCTCACCTAGAACCCGCTGCAGATGGGTTTGGACAACACCTGCGAAGGTGAGCGCAAAGGTCATCACGGACATGGCCGTGCACATGGCCCAGAAACTCACCATGGAGAGCATCTGGTTGTACGGTGCCCGTCCGCGCAGTTCCGGGATCGCATAGGCCATGACTGCGAGATTGAGCATGACATAGGCGCCGAAGAAGGCGAGGTGCCCGTGGGCGGCGGTAAGCTGCGTGCCGTGGGTGTAATAGTTGACCGACGACAGCGTGTGCAGGAAGCCCCATACGCCAGCCCCGAAGAAGGCCATCACCGAGCAACCGATGGACCAGAGAAGAGCTGCACGGTTTGGATGTTTGCGGCCGGCCTTCCATGTCATCACGAAGGTGAAGATGACCATGGTGAAGAATGGAGCAACTTCCAGCGTCGAGAACAGTGAACCGATCCACTGCCAGTAGCCCGGCGCACCGATCCAGTAATAATGGTGACCTGTTCCAAGAATGCCGGAGAACAGCGCCAGACCGACGATGACGTAGAGCCATTTTTCGACGACTTCACGGTCGATGCCGTTCAGCTTGATCATCAGGAAGGCGAGGATCGACGCCATGATGAGTTCCCACACGCCTTCAACCCACAAATGGATGACATACCACCAGTAGAGCTTGTCGAGTGCGAGATTGATCGGATTGTAGAAGGCGAACAGGAAGAACAGGGCAAGGCCCCACAGACCGAACAGAAGGATGTTGGTCACGGTCGTCTTGCGGCCCTTGAGCGCCGTCAGCGTAATGTTGAACAGGAAGATCAGGCAGACGACGACGATGCCGACCTTGATGATGAATGGCTGTTCGAGAAATTCGCGCCCCTCGTGAATGTGGAACAGATAGCCGACAACAGCGATACCGGCGGCGACGAAGAACAGCCAGAACTGGATGACGGCGAGTTTGGTGCTGTAAAGCTCGGTTTCCGTTTCTTCCGGCAGAAGATAATAGGTCGAACCCATGAACCCCATCAGCAGCCAGACGACCAGCGCATTGGTGTGGATCATGCGAACGATGTTGAAGGGCAGAAGCTCCGACAGCGTATTGGGCAGAACATAGATCGTGCCAGCGAGAACGCCGAATGCGACCTGCGCGATGAACAGCACGAGCGCTCCATAGAAATAGAGCATCGCGACCTTTTGGCTTTCATATTTCATATCATAAAACTCCGTTCATCCCGCGCTCAGCCTGCCTCGTTGGGTGGCCAGTTCTGCGTCTTGATGCGACTGGTCCATTCGAGGAAATCAGCCAGATCGTTGAGTTCCTGTTCGCTCAGGTTGAACTGGGGCATCTGGCGACGCCCTTCTATCCCTGTGGGCTGCGCCTGCATCCAGGCTTTCATCGTCTCGCGTGCGCCTTCCGGGTCTTCTTCGCCGCCCCAGCGCTTCCAGACATTGCCAAGCTCGGGCGCAAAATATGCGCCTTCGCCAAGCAGTGTGTGGCAGTTGATGCAGGAGTTTTTCTCCCAGATGTGCTTGCCGCGCGCGACCGCATCGGTCAGCGTCGATTCATCCGTGGACGTGGTTTTCATGTAGTAGTGGCTGTGCGCCGTCAGCCCCACGAAGATCGCGAAAAAGAAAATAGACCCGCCGTAGAAGACGTTTCGTGCGCCGGTCTTGGTTAGGCGTTCTGCCATCCCCTTCGTCCTTTCATTGGCCGAAGGCGGAGCCTCGGCATCAAATCCCCCGTCGATAGTGCGGCTGGTCAATCCCCTCGCCAGCATCACGGGACAGGACTGTTCTATCGGTCGGAGGAAAGCCTTCTTTGCGATTTGGCAAAGACTGGAGCATTTCCGAGCCAAAAGTGCGAAGCGGCTTTGCGTCGGATAATACGTAAAAACAAAGAGATAGCGTGCCGCTCAGAGGAGGAAGCGCACTGCGACAGAACGCACCAGTGCCAGTGTGAGCAGAACGGCGGGCCAAGCCAGCAAGGCAGGCTTCAATATGCCGTCGGTTCCGCGCATTTCCATGAAGTCGAGGATGACGAACCAGCCTTTTGCAAAAGCGAGGATCAACACAATGACGATAGCTGCGAGCATCCCGGCGCTGGTGCCTGCGATAAATGCACCGCTCAAAGCGAGAATGATCAGAACGACGAATGTACGGGTCAGGGATGAATGGTCACGATCGGACACTGCGGGCCTCAGGCAAGATAAAGGACAGGAAACATCACCAACCAGACGAGATCAATCGCGTGCCAGAGCGTCGTGATCAGCAGAACATTGGAAGCAGATGGTCGCCATGCGACCAGCGCCAGAATGATCGATCCGAACAGCACATGCATGAGGTGAAAACCGGTGAGGAGAAAATAAAGCTCGAAGAACGAACCAGTTGCTTCATCACCAGCAAACTGGATTTCATGCGAATATTCGATGAGCTTGATTGCTACAAAAACGAGGCCGAAAAGGGCGGCATATAAAAGCGGACGGCGAGCCTGACTGACATTGTGACGTCTGCGCACGGCAATAGCCGCCTGCCAGCCGCTCATCAGCAGCACAACGGTGTTGGCTGCAGCCAGACCGGGGCTGAGATGCGCGCGCAACTGCGCAACGCCTTCCACATTGATGGCCGACATCACCATGAACGCAATCAGCAGGATTGCGAAGGCAACGAGTTCGCTCCACACGAGGATCCAGAGCAGAAGATCATCTTCCGCGCGATCCTCCGCGTTGATTGCAGTTATGGCCAAATCTTCGGTTCCAGACATGGAACATGCCTAGCGCCCGCAGTTCAGGCCTTCTTTGCGTTTTGGCAAAGAAGAAATGCACTGA
Source organism: Brucella lupini (assembly GCF_002252535.1). Lineage (NCBI taxonomy): Bacteria > Pseudomonadati > Pseudomonadota > Alphaproteobacteria > Hyphomicrobiales > Brucellaceae > Brucella > Brucella lupini. The sequence continues at coordinate 37,015 of NZ_NNRN01000057.1, read as the reverse complement.
CGACGACATTGTATCCTCGCCATAGAAAAGGAAATTTCAATGACGGATGCACAGATCGGGCTCATGGTCGCAACACCGGCGATCATCGGCTTTTCACTGGTTCTTTATCGTATGGGAGCTTTACAGGGCGCGGGCACGCTCTCCGCCGTTGCGGCTTCCATTGTGATTGCAGCCGTTCTTTTCCTTGGTCAGTAGGTAGAGGGAAGAATCATGGATGCGCCGCCAGTCTTGCACGCGACCGATATCAGTCGCCTCGAGGCCCACCATCATGATCTGCTGGCACTGTGTCTGCAGTTGGAGGAAATCGCTGAGGACCTCGAGACCGGCGCCTCTGTGCAGGAGTTCCGGCGGATATCAACGCTCATTCCGCGTCTTGTTGGTGAAACCCATGCGCTTGAAGAAGAAGTTCTGTTTCCAGATTTCAGTCGGCAGGCTCATTCCCATTTCGCCAACGCCATCATTGAACGCCTGAAGGCGGAACATCGTTGTGACCGGCTGGCCGCCGAGGAATTGTCACAGACATTGATGGCAATTGCAGACGGTCGTTGCCGTCTTGCTTCCGACACCATTTCATACATGGTACGTGGCTTTATGGAGAGCGTACGCCGCCACATCCTGTCGGAAAAACTGATGATAGAGGCGCTGCTGGCAGCGAAATCCGAGGAGCGGGAAGTTTTTGGATGAGACGAAGGCGATATGCCGGGCGTCTTTCGTTCGGCATACCGTGTTTCCGGCTGTTCTACCGTTCGCCGTCGGCAAGTCGTCTCACACCTGACATATTGAGTACGGTCAGTTTCTGGCGGCCGCCCCGAACAAATCCTTGCGCTTCCCAGCCGGTGAGAATGCGCGACACTGTATGCAGTGTCGTTCCGGTCATCTCGGCGATATCCTGTTTGGTGATTGGAAAATCGATCCGGATGCCGTCATCTTCTTTCCGGCCAGCTTGACGGGCGAGGCGCAGAACGGTGTGCGCGACACGCCGTTCCACTTCTTCCGTCGACATCTCACGGATACGCGTGTGGGCTTCTTCCAGCCTTTTGCCGATTGTCTGGATCGCATTCATTGCCAGACCGGGATTCTGCTCGACAAAATAATCCCAAAGCTCGGTTGGCCAGGCCAGTACGATGCTTTCCGCCACGGCAATTGCCGTGCCGGGATAATCGCTTCTCTGCAAGGCTCGGGCAAAGCCGAAAAGGTCCCCCGGATGCACCATGCGGACGATGATCTGCTGTCCGTCCGGGGTGATCTGATTGACCTTCAACCGCCCGTGCAGGAGGAGGTAGAAAAGAACGGCATCGTCGCCTTGCTCGAAAATCGCCTCTCCCGGAGGAACGCGCTTTGTAGTTGCATACGAAACAAGCTTATCGAGTTCGCCATCACTCATTTTGGCGAACAAGGACAGTTTCCTGACTAGTCCGCGATCTATCAAGGACATTGCGTTTCTCACACTCCAAGACCCTGTATCTACCTTAGCACAGCAAGGCGGGCTTGGAATTGTTTTCGGAGCCGGGGATCGGGCATTCACAATTAATCCCTCATGCGCCGATGTTCTGGATGCGCTTCCATACCACAGCATACCAGCGGTTGTCTCGGACAAGCCGGAAACCGAGATTGTCGGGTGGAACGCCGACGCTGCATCCTCCGGTTTTCGGGTTGCGAATGAACGAGCTCATCGCAGCGCGGTGCTTGCCATTGACGACATAAACGCCGCAAGACGGTACTTCCGCGACCTGCTTGCCGTAGGCATCGATATTGACGCGGCGGTGGCAGGTCTGCGTCCATTCCCACACATTGCCTGCGATATCGGCTACGCCCAGCTCGTTGATACCAAAAGCGCCGGTGGGGCGTCTGGTCGGGCTCCTGTCCAGCTTGCGAGCGCTTTGCTTTTCATAGTCTCTCAGCCAGCGGATTGCCGGATTGGCCGCAGCATCGTCCTCAATGCCAAGGGCGTCGTCGGGAAAGCGCGAGCCGGCAGCGAATGCCCATTGCTCGTCTGTCGGCAGATGCCAGATTTCGCCGGTTTTGCGTGAAAGCCAGTCGGCATAATTTTGCGCATCATCATAGCTGACGCCAACGATCGGACCCTCTGCATCGGATGCGTCGTGATTGTGCGGCAGAGCCTCGGCGGACTGGCAGTCGCCGTCGGCGACGCAGCGCTCATAGTCAGATGTGCTTACCTGATACTTCATGATCTCGAATGCCCGCTGCAGCTTGCGGGTCGTCAATGGGGCGTCAACGGGGTAATTGTTCTTCTGAAAGTCGCCATCGGCCCGATACGTCATGGTACGAGGAGCGATAACGATCATTTCCGGACCAACGGCCGAAGCGTCCGGCATTGCGCGGTCTGGACGTCCTACGACATCAACGACGATCAATCCCGCGATGACTGCCAGCAAAACCGCCGGAACGGCCACGGCAAGCTCGCGCAGGCACTTTTTTCCTTTGCCTTCGTTCATCGGATATCAGGGGGCTGCATCCGTCCGGGAGGCAGATGGATGCAGCCCCGAGCCTTTCATCCTAAAGCATGGTCAGAGCATTTCCAGCGAATGTGCGAAGTGGTTTCGCATGGATAATGCGTGCAGAGGGAGAGAGCGGTTCCGATTCCGTTTTGACTGGAGCCGCTCCAGGTTTGCCAAAGGCGCTCTGGGAGGCGAAGCGCCTTCATACATTCGCTTTACGTGCCAGATGGTGCGAGAACCGACGTCATCAGATCGTCGTTCCATTCACCCGTGACCTTGAAGTGGGCGGCAGCGCCGAGTTCAAAAGCCTCGATCAGATTGTGGTTCACATAGGCGTAGATGCCGGGCTGCTGGAACGTGTAGAAGGCTGCTCCGGCGGCACCACCCGGAATGAACCAGGTTTCCTGATCGACGTCGGGCGGCGTATTGAACTTGCCGGTCGCCCAGACATAATCCCCATGCCCCCCGATCAGATGTGGTCTCGTATCGCGGTTGGCCTGCGAGTGGACGATCAGGACTTTCTCGCCAACCGCCGCCGTCATGGCCTTGTCGCCAGTCAGTGCGCCCACAGCGCCGTTGAACACCACATGGGTCGGAGTGAGAGTGCGCATGACCTTGACGGTGTCTTCATAAGCGTCGCCGGGCGCCTCGTATTTCTTGTATTTGCCGTTCTCGTCGCGCGGGACATAGAAATCCTGTTCGCCGACATAATAAATCTTGTCGTAGGTCAGCGCTTTGCCTTTGCCGTCATGCAGACCCTCGCGCGGCAGCACCATGATCGCACCATTCATGCCCGATACGACATGCCAGGGAACCATTCCGGGAGGTGCGCAGTGGTAGACGAAGACGCCGGGCTTGGTCGCCTTGAAGCGCAGGATGGTCTTTTCTCCCGGATTGATTTCGGTCAGCCCGCCGCCGCCCAATGCACCGGTTGCCGCATGGAAATCGATATTGTGCATCAGCGTGTTGGTTTCAGGGTTGATGAGTGTCAGTTCGAGATAATCGTCCTGATGCACGACCATCAGCGGTCCTGGTACGGTGCCGTTGAATGCCATGGCGTGAACTTCGGTTCCCGCATCGTCGATGACGATCTTCTTTTCCTCGATCACCATGGTGAATTCGACCACCTTGGGTCCGCCTTCTGCAACCTGACTATGGGCATGCACGAAGGGAGGGTCCACAAGCTCCACCTTCTGGCGTGGAAGTGCTGCTATTTCTGCCGCAGTTGCCTTCCTCACCGCGCCTTGTCCCCAGGCGGATGTGGTTGCCAGAACCGGCGCAAGCGCCCCAGCCAGGGCGGCTCCTGCCAATATGGTGCGGCGACTGATTTGCATCTGTTCGGCCATCGATACTCTCCTTTACGATAGGACCGAGCATTTCCTGCTCTGTCATGCCGACTATAGGAAGAGGCGCCTCGATGTTCCTTGACTGCGATCAAGGTGATACAAAAAATTGGGTAATATTAGACGTTTAATATCAATGACTTAAGTTGACTGATTAATGTCCGTCCCGCTTTATTTGCGCTGGAACAAAGGCTCAGCCGCAGGGGTTTGGCCAAAAGTGAAACCAGCGAACAGATTGGCTCTGTTCGCTGGTTTCGATGATGCGGATATACGTCGGGAGATTAATCTCCAAATCGCGCTTGTACTTCAGGCATCGCCATCTCCGGAATCCACTCCGGCTCGTAGGTCAGTTCGACATTGACTGCATGAACCCCTTCGACAGATTCGGCGCTCGCACGAACGGCATCGGTCAGATAACCGGCAGCGGGGCAGCCGGGCGTCGTCGTCGTCATGCTGATATCGACAGTTCCGCCATCACCAATGTCGATACTGTAGATCATGCCAAGGTCAACGAGGTTGAACCCTAGTTCGGGATCGAGCACCAGACGCAGACTTTCGATGATCTGCCTCTCCAGCTGGTCATGTACCGTGTGTTGCATGACGACTACCTCGCGTCTCCAACACGGATCATTATACGATAGGCGGTGCCGGTCTCATCGAAATTGCCGACCCATTCGTGACCGCGGTTTTCGAGTTCGGGAAAGAGGAATAAAGGTTCGCGGTGCAGCAGGGCGAACAGAACCGCGCCTGCAGGCATTTCTTCCACTTCCGCAAGAATGCGCACCATTGGTTCCGGCGGCTGCATGTCCGAACAATCGAGATAGCGTGATGGTTCAGGCCAGACATCCGGTGAACCGACATTGTCCGAGAACCGCAGTTCAGGCGCGGCGTCCATCGCCGGACTGAACAGGACTTGCCAGTCGCCATCCTCCAGCGGCTCCGCATTTGCGGAAAAGCCTTTTCGCTCCATGACACTGAAAAGCGGTGCCGGTTTGAACGGGGCGATCAGCAGGAGGCTTTGTCCCGGCGAAAGACTGTCGACTGCTTCCATAATGGCATTGAACGGTTCCACGCCGCCCTTGATCAGAGGGCGCACGTCCAGCACATGATGCGTGATGTCCTGAACTGAGAGTGTCATTTCGATCTCCTGAGAATTGGTTCACCGGCATAGATGAGATGTGGCAGGGTTGCCCCTTTTGGCAGGCGTAGGCCGTGCGGTACATCGAGAAGCCGCCGGGCGCGGAAGAAGTGCACGATCAATGCAAGGATCGCCATGAGATTCAACGTAATGGCCAAACGAAACACGGTTGGATATTCGGCAATCAAAGCCAGCGTCGCGACGGCAACGCCAGTATAATAAAGAGAGAACCACTGACGTGCGCGACGCTCGCTGACCATGTCCTGCACGCGCGGCGTCGGTGCCCTGCCCATGACAGGACCATAACATTCGAGCCAGGTCAGGAACGGCACGATCTTGTAGAGTTGGGCAAGGCTGAGGCCGGTCAGCCAACCGAAGGCGAACAGATAGATGAGGGCTGCAATCATCGCATCGGTAGTGCCTGTCCAGAACAGGCCAATTGCCAGAAGAAGCGAGAGCCCTAGTGCGATGAAGGCTGGAATACTGGCGGCACTGTTCAATTCTATCGTCTTGCGCTTGCGCTGCCGGTAGATCGTCTGAATATCGACGATATAGAGTGCAATGCAGGCGATTCCGGGAATGAGAGCCGCCGTGACGGCGATTTCGACCGATCCCATTCCCAAGGCGACAACGACAATTCCGACAGCGAGGATGGTCAGGGCAGCAGCGCCTTCCCACCAGATAATTCTGGTTGTTTGTCGCGCAGCATCAGGGGACAACATGAACATTGTCAGCAGTCTGTAGCTTACACCCATAGCTGTGAAAGTCATCCAGCCACCGAGACCAAGCGCGGCGTGAACCGGCAATGCCGCTCCCGCGATATCGAGCAGAACGGCTTGCTCCGTAAAGCCGGAGAGCGCGAAGGTGAAAACACTGCCAAGCAGAGCTGTTGTCATAAGGCAGCAGATGCCTGCCGCAACAAACCGCGCGGGCAGGGCGATTGGGCGAGCGAGCCAGAGCGTCATGCCCAGTATGGCGAAAATGGTGGAAAACCCACAGGTCAACAGGATGCCAGAGACCGGAAGCAACCATGCCGGGCTCTCCGTCAGCCCAGCCATGCCCGCAAAACCAATGAGCAGTCCGGACAAGCCTGTCACGAGCAGAAGCAAAGCGGGGAGGCTTGCCCGGCTTCCCCACAGGGATTTGTTCACGAGAACTGGCACAAATTGCAGGAGTGCGCCGCTCATGAGCAGTGCAAGCCATCCAATAGCGATGGCGTGCACAACTATCAGTGTTTCCGCAGCGCGAATTCCATGACCCGGAAAGCCGAAACCGCCTGCCATCAAGGCAAGTCCAAAGACAAGGAAAGCCAGCGAAGCGGTAAAGTAGGATAGGGTCCAACGGGAAAGCGTCGCGCCGATCATCTCAATTCGTCCTGGACGTTGTGCCTACAAGACTTCAGTGATTGCCGCAGGTGCACTCATGGTCAGCACCGTGATGGCCTTTTCGGCGACCGATTTCGACCCGCCACAATGGACCGGTTTCCTTGTAGACCCACGAGAATGCACCCGGATTGCGGGTTTCAAGCTGGTGGCGCAGTGGCACCGGATCGTGATCATTGATGATTTCCAGTGCTTCGCCGGGTTCAAGCGAATCGATCATCGAGAAGATCGTCGCATGTCGCGAAATGGGCGGTATGGTGCGAACATCAATTACGGGGGATAGTGAGACAGGTTCTGCCGACATCTGATTGTTCCGTGGCTGTCAGGCTTCGAAGCATGATGATGACAGCCGCATCATCATTCGAGCCATTCTAGAGTGACAGTCACAAACCGGATTTGTTGTATCTCAAAGAAGGTGGGAATTTTCCTTGCGATCGAAAAGCGTGTGAGCCACCCGGCACGGTGGCTCAGTTGCAAAAGTCCGAGATGGGGGCGATCACCGGTTGCTTGAGAGTGCCTGCACCAGATCGGTTTCCAGATCTTCCGGATCTTCCAGGCCGATCGAGATGCGAATGAGCTGAGCGCCAATTCCCAGGTGGTTTTTCTGGTCTTCAGGCACAACCGCGTGGGTCAGGGAATATGGATGCTGAATGAGACTTTCCACGCTTCCGAGGCTGACTGCAAAGTGGAAATAACGGGTCGAAGTCAGAATACGTTCGACGCGTGTCAGGTCGCCTGCAACCTCGATAGAAATGACGCAGCCGAAGTTGATCATTTGTTCAGCGGCCAGTTTATGCTGCGGATGGCTGGCAAGGCCAGGATATACAACCTTGGTCAGTCCCAGTTCTTCAGCTCTTTCTTCGAGACTGGTCGCCAGCTTCAGTGCCGTTTCCGATTGCCTTATGCTGCGGATTTCCAGGGTTTTCAGCGAACGGTGCAGAAGAGCGCAATCTGTCGGTGACATGACCGAGCCGAGGGCGTTCTGCAGATAACCAACCCGTTCGGCAAGCTTGGCGGATGCGTTTGCTGATACCGCGACCACGCCCCCCAAAAGATCCGAATGTCCGTTCAGCATCTTTGTTGCCGAATGTACAACCACATGAATTCCATGATCGATAGGACGCTGGCCTGCCGGCGATGAGAAGGTGCTGTCACAAACCGTAATTGCACCGGCCTGTTTGCCAAGTTCAGCAACCAGCGACAGATCGACAATGCGAAGCGTTGGATTGGACGGGGTCTCAAACCAAAGCAGAGCTGGCTTATGGTCGAGGACAGCCTGGCGCAGTGCAGCTTCGTCGGAAAAATCCACGAAATTCACATTGTGCGCGGCGGTGACTGGTCTGACATCGGCCAGCAGTCGGTAGACGCCACCGTAGAGATCGTTATGGGCCAATATCGACGAACCGGCCGGAAGCGCCTCCAGCAATGTTGCGGCCGCGGCAAGCCCGCTCGGGAAAACGAAAGCTGCTGCCGCGCCCTCGAGATCGGCAAGACAGCGTTCGAGACCGTTTCTGGTCGGATTGCCGCTGCGGGTATAGTCGTACCCCTTGCTCGCTCCTATGCCATCCTGCACGTAGGTCGTCGCATGATAGATCGGAGGGATCACGGCTCCGGTCAAAGGGTCAGGTTCCTGACCGACATGGATCGCACGTGTTGCAAAACCGGCCTGATTGCGAGGAGGGTTTCTGGACAATTTTTTGTCTTTCTGAAGTTGGTCTATCGGACCCGGATTGCTTACCAGCTACTCACCGGTTTCATAATATGATTTTCCAGCTCTATCGGGCACATTTCCTTACGCTAGCCAAATTCACGGCTTCTGGCGGCTTTCGGGGTAAGTGCAGTCTCACTCGCCCGCAGGATCAGGTTTGCCCCAACCAGTATCTTTACTGGCGGTTGCGGTTCGGCAGTGTTGATCAAATCGTCGAGCACGGTGACCGCGAGGTTTCCGATTTTCCGTTTGGACACGTCAACCGTTGTGAGACCCGGCTCCATGGTTGCACTTTGCGGCAGATTATCGAAGCCAATCACCGAAACATCGTCAGGAATACGAAGACCCTTGCCCTTCAGTGCGCGGATGAAGCCATAGGCGATGATATCGTTCGTGCAGAAATAGCACTCGGCCAGATCGAGTCCTGAATGCAGCATCGCACAAGTATCGCGATGGGCGCCTTCATAGGTCGATTCAACCGAAAGGATATCGCGCTCCTGAACTTTCAGGTCCAGACGCTGCATATTCTTGAAAAACGCATCGCGACGAAGACGGAAGTTTGTCGTTTCCGTATGACTGGCGACAAAACCGATCCGCGAAAAACCAAGCTGCTTGAAGCGCGACAGAACCTTGAAGACGGCGTCCTCATTGTTCATGTCGACGAAATTGGCTTCAATGACCTCATAAAAGGTATCGATGAAGACTGTGGGCAGGCCGAGCCCCTGTATCATGTGGATGTCTGCCGCCGAAAGCTCGGTCCCAAGCGCGATCACACCGCGCACCGGCGCACCGGCAAGCGATTCCGCTACTGCACTTATCGGCTGCCCGTCGAAACTTACCACTTCCAGCGTATAGTTTCGGCGCGTCGCTTCCGAGGACATGCCGTCAATATAATCCGAGACAAAAACACTGTGATCGCGGTTGACCGTCTCGCCATGCTTGGCAATCTTGAGAAAGCGGATCGTCTCCCCGGTGCTTGGCGCAGTTTTTGACGCGCGCGGAACATAGTTCAGTCTGGAAACGGCTTCGAGGACACGTGCACGCGTTTCGCCCGAAATTTCGCCCTTACCGTTGAGCACAAGCGAAACCGTTGCCGGAGAAACGCCGGCAGTCTCTGCGATGTCTCTGATCGTAAAAGACTTTTTCTTTTTCATATGCTCCGCACGATTATAGGAATTCGGTTAAGGACATTGGCTCCGGGATTGAAAACAGCTGCCATTTGTATGGCATCTGCTCTCGGGAACTTCAAATCCGCAATTGGCGCCAGATTCAATATGTTGCCGGTTTTGGTCTCAGATCAAGAATTAACAGGCCCCATCTTTTCAACGGCAAACGTTCGATTTTGCATCCTGATATGAATCATATGTTTAGTAAACAATATGAGCGATAATTAAACCGATTAGGGTAAAATCGATCCACAGGCAACGGAAACTTGCCGATATTGCGCTTGACAGCCGTATGCCATCTCGTCATTTATTTAGTGAATAACAGTTTTGTTTACTAAACGTGGTGGGAGGAGACCATGCAGAAGACAAGCAATCAGCTTGCTATGCTTGTTGTCATCAATCTCGGATTGCTCGCGCTTGGCGCGTATATTTCGGGAGGATCTTTCCTATCCCTGTTCAATCTGCAGTCGATGGCGGGTCAGGTGCCTGAACTCGGGTTGCTGGCAATCGGCGTCATGCTGGCTATGTGCGCTGGCAATGGCGGGATCGATCTTTCGGGTATTGCGCTGGCCAACCTTTCCGGTGTGCTTTCAGCCGTCATCGTTTCGATGTTTATCTCAAGCGCCGAAAACCAGCTTGGCTTCAGCCTTGCCTTCATCGGACTGGCACTGGTGATCGGTCTTGCGGGCGGCATCGTCAATGGAATCCTGATTGCGCGCTTCAACATCACGCCAATCCTCTGCACGCTTGGCACGCAGATGGCGTTTACGGGTCTTGCGGTTGTCGTGTCTGGCGGTCGCGCTGTCATGGTCGGCAGTCCCGATCTTCTGTCGCGCATCGGCAATGACATGTTCCTCGCCGTGCCAATCAGTTTCCTGATCTTCATAGCGGTTGCCTTGCTGATTGCAGCCGTGGTGCGCTTTACCCCTTACGGCTACTGGCTGATGTTGATGGGAACCAATCCAAAAGCCGCTGTCTTCGCTGGCTTCCCGCGTAATGGCGTGCTGATTGCGACCTATGCCACGAGCGGATTTCTCGCAGCAATTGCGGGCATCATCATTGCAGCGCGCAACGTCAACGTGAAGTTCGACTATGGTAGCTCGTATCTGCTGGTCGCCATTCTCATCGCCGTCATGGCGGGCGTGAAGCCTGAAGGTGGTTATGGCCGTGTCATCTGCGTGGTGCTGAGCGCTATTGCTTTGCAGCTCATGTCCAGTCTGCTCAACTTCGGCGGCCTTTCCAACTTCGTCCGCGACTTTGCCTGGGGTCTGCTGCTGCTCGCCTTCCTTGCAGTCGGAAAATACGACATCGCGGGATTCTTTACCCTCGGCAATCGCCAAAAGGGAAACATCGGTGCTCAACCCTCAGGCACCCGAACATAGACTTTGGGGGATGGTAAGTGTGGAGGAAATGATGAAAGCAACAACGAAAAAACTGCTCACCGGAACCATCATTGGTGCAGCGATCGTCGCGGGCAGCGCGGGCACGCTCGTCGCACAGGAAAAGCCGGTCATCGCAACGGTCGTCAAGATCAGTGGTATTCCTTGGTTCGACCGCATGAACACCGGTGTTGAAGCCTATCAGAAGGCCAACCCGGACGTGGTTGCAACGCAGAGCGGACCGGCAACGGCAGACGCCGCGCAGCAGCTTCAGATCGTGCAGGATCTCGTTGCCAAGGGCGTTAATGCACTTGCAGTCGTCCCGATGGACCCGGCCGTTCTCGAAGGCACCTTCAAGCGCGCCATGGAACGTGGCATCATTGTTGTGACGCATGAAGCCGACAACCAGGTCAACACCATGGCCGACGTCGAAGCTTTCGATAATGCCGATTACGGCACGGCGCTCAACGAACGTCTGGCAGAATGCATGGGCAAGAGCGGCAAGTGGACCACCTTTGTTGGCTCGCTCGGCAGCCGCACGCATATGCAGTGGGTTGGTTCGGGCGAAGAAAACGCCAAGAAGTATCCTGACATGCAGCTCGTCGATCCGAACAACGAATCCTTTGACGATGCCAACGGCACCTATGAAAAGGCCAAGGAAATCCTGCGCAAGCATCCCGACCTGAAGGGCTTCCAGACGTCTGCCGGTAACGACGTTCTCGGCGTTGGCCGTGCGATCGACGAAGCTGGCCTGAGCGGCAAGGTTTGCCTGGTCGGCACCGGCCTGCCGAACCCATCGGCAGATCTTCTTGAATCCGGCGCCATCACCGCAATCGGCTTCTGGGATCCGCAGAAGGCTGGCATGGCGATGAATGCGGTTGCCAAGCTTCTGCTCGAAAAGAAGGAAGTCAAGGAAGGCACCGACCTCGGCGTTGAAGGCTATAACAAGGTCAGCGTCAAAAAGGGTGCCGGTGAAGGCCTGCTCGTCATCGGTAACGGCATGGTTATCGCTGACAAGGCGACCTACAAGGAACACCTGTTCTAAGAGCGCTGCTACAGGCTGACTGACCATCGTGTGCGGACATCGTTCAGCCGCACGCGGTGGTGTCAAAAGCCCGGATGCTTCACTGCATCCGGGCGCCTGAACCAAACGAACTATCTAAAATCAAGACATTAGCGCGTGGCGAACGAAAGCCAACGGTCCTACAGCCAGCCCAATCGCTTTGGCGAGCGGTGCGGCGACAAAGGAATTTAACGTGTCAACTACGACGAAGAATGGGACGAGCAGCGACCGGTCGCCGGATCGTTTTCTCGAACTGCGCAACATCCATAAGCGGTTTGGCGGCGTTCACGCGCTGCGCGGCATTGATCTGACAATCGATCTTGGCCAGGCCTATCACCTGTTGGGTGAAAATGGCTGCGGCAAGAGCACGGTCATCAAGATCATGTCCGGCGCACATGCACCCAGCGAAGGCGAGATCATTCTCGATGGCAAAACCTATACTTCGCTGAACCCGATCCAGTCGCTGGCAGCCGGTATCGAGACCGTCTATCAGGATCTGTCACTTATCCCCAATCTGACCGTCGCTGAAAACGTAGCGCTGAATGAGCAGCTTGTTGAAGGCAATGGCCGACTGTTCCGCAGTGTCAAGCTTTCGCAGCTCCGCGAAACTGCAGAACGGGCATTGAGCACGGTTGGCCTGCCAACTGACAAAGCCTTTCTACACACAATCGTTTCCGAGCTGCCGCTTGCCATGCGCCAGCTGGTTGCCATCTCACGCGCAATCGCAACCCGTGCCAAGCTCGTCATCATGGATGAACCGACCACATCGCTGACCCGTCGCGAAGTGGACAATCTGATTGAAGTCGTTGAACGCCTGCGCGCAGAACGCGTCGCGGTGCTATTCGTCACCCACAAGCTTGATGAATGCTATCGCATCGGCGGCAATGCAGTGGTCTTCCGCGATGGCCAGTGCGTGGCACAAGGCCCGATCGAAAACTACACCAAGAAGCAGCTGTCCGAACTGATGATCGGCAGGGAAATCGACGCTGAGCGTTATCGCACGGCACAGCCTGGCGACACCGAACTGCTTAAACTCGACGGCCTTACCGCATCGGGCTTCAAGGACATTGGCTTTACCCTTCGTAAGGGTGAAATCCTCGGCATTACCGGCCTTGCAGATTCCGGACGCAACGAGCTGGCCATGGCAATCACCGGCGTTGTACCTGCTGATAGAGGTTCAATCCGCCTCGAAGGTCAGAAGACCGAAGTTAAAAGCCCGGCGGAAGCCATCGAGCGTGGCATTGGCTATGTGCCGGAAGACCGCCTTGCAGAAGGCCTTTTCCTCGACAAGTCGATCTTTCAAAACGAGATCGCTCTGATCTTCAGAAAGCTCTGCAACAGCCTTGGCATCGTCGATCAGAAACAGGGCCGCAACATCGCCGCCTCGCTGATGAAAGAGATGCGGCTGAATACAACCAATCTCGACCTGCCGGTTGGCGCACTTTCGGGCGGCAATCAGCAGCGCGTTTTGATTGGTCGCTGGCTGAGCATTGGCCCCAAGCTTCTGGTGCTGCACGGTCCGACCGTCGGCGTTGATGTGGGATCGAAAGACACAATTTACCGCGCAATTCAGGCGCTGGCCGAAGCTGGCATGGGCCTCATCATCGTCAGCGATGATTTGCCGGAGCTTCTGCAGAATGCAGACCGCATTCTCGTCATGAACTCAGGCAGCATCGTCGCAGAACTGGATGCTGCACAGGCCACCGAAGATCAGCTCTATCAAGCCATGATGTCGTCGCAGAAGGAAGTTGCCTAATGAGTGCGTCGCAGTATCAACAGGATCTGGGTCGAGTCCAATCTTTCAGGTTGGGTGACTTCATTCGCAGGCGCCCGGAATCGATCACTTTCTTCCTGCTCGTGGCAATCTGCACGATTGTCTCGATCATCAACCCTGCATTCCTGCAAGCCTCGACACTGATCGATATTGGCCGTGCCAGTGTGGTGATGGGCCTGTTTGCGCTTGGCGTCTTCATCATTCTCGCCGCTGGCGGCATTGATGTTTCCTTTACGGCAATTGCTGCCACGACAGTCTATTCGCTGACGCTTCTGGTGCAGGCCTATATGCCGGAACTGCCGATCATCTTCATCATTCTGATGGCGATTGCGGGCGGTATTTTCCTCGGCGTCCTCAATGGTCTTCTGGTGCATTACCTCAACGTACCGTCACTGATCGTCACCATCGGCACGCAATATCTCTTCCGTGGCTTCCTGCTGGCCTTTGTCGGCACGGTCTGGATCATGTCCCTGCCCCCGACAATGGGCGCCTTCGGTCGCCTGCCGCTGTTCCAGTTTGAATCGGCGACCGGTGCCACCATCACCATGCCATTCTACTTTCTGGTGCTGCCTGCGGCCGCAATCCTGACCTGGTGGATATTGAACCGCACTTTGATGGGCCGCGCGATTTTTGCGATGGGTGGTAACAGCCAGATCGCAAGCCGCCTCGGCTACAACCTGCGCACCATCCATATCTTCCTGTTCGGCTATGCAGGTGGTCTGGCCGGACTTGCAGGCATCATCCATGTCTGCGCCAATCGCCAGTCGAGCCCTTTCGATTTTGTCGGAACCGAAATCGCGGTTATCGCCGCTGTGGTTCTGGGTGGTGCACGCATCACCGGCGGCACCGGCACAGTCTTCGGCACCCTTCTCGGTGTGCTGCTCATCACCGTCATCAACAGTGTTCTGGTGCTCGTCGGCATCCCCAGCACATGGCAGCGTCTTGTCGTCGGCTGCTTCATTCTGCTGGCTGCCGCCTTCTTCGTCACCCGCCAACGCAAGAAATAACCCGATACTCTCAAGAGGAAATCATGAAGAAATTCCTGAACGATCCCGTCAATTTCGTGGATGAGATGCTTGAAGGCATCTATCGGGCGCATCCCGAGCTTACCTTTGTCGACAACGACAAGCGTTGCATGGTCACAGCCGATACCAAATCCGGCAAGGTCGGCATTGCAACAGGCGGCGGCTCCGGCCACCTGCCGCTGTTCCTCGGCTATATCGGTGAAGGCATGATCGATGGCGCGGCTGTCGGCGGCGTCTTCCAGTCGCCAAGTTCAGAGCAGATGTATCAGGTCACCAAGGCTATCGATCAGGGCGCTGGCGTTCTTTACATCTATGGCAACTACAGCGGCGACATCATCAATTTTGATATGGCTGCAGAACTTGCCGATCTTGATGGCATTGCAGTCAAGCAGGTTGTCGGCAATGATGATGTGGCGTCCTCCGTTGTCGGCGAAGAACACAAACGTCGCGGCGTTGCCGGTATCTTTTTTGTCTACAAGGCAGCCGGTGCAGCTGCAGCCAACGGTCTGTCGCTTGATGAAGTAACACGCCTTGCCGACAAGGCACGTCTGCGCACCCGCACCATGGGCGTTGCGCTTTCCAGCTGTGTTGTGCCGGAAATCGGTCACGCCACCTTCTCCATCGGCGAAGATGAAATGGAAATCGGCATGGGCATCCATGGCGAACCGGGCATCAGCCGCAAGAAGCTTGCCAGTGCCGACGCCGTCATCGACGAACTGATGGAACGTATTTTCGCCGAGCAGGCCTATGCCAAGGGCGATGAAGTAGCCGTGCTGGTCAATGGTCTTGGCGGCACGCCGCTTGAAGAGCTTTACATCATGTTCCGCAGAGTTTCCCAGCTGTTTGATGAGCGTGGCGTCAAGGTCAAGCATGTCTGGATCGGCGAGTTTGCCACTTCCATGGAAATGGCTGGCGCGTCAGTTTCCGTGCTGCATCTCGATGACGAATTGGAACCGCTGGTTGCCGCTTCCGCCAACACCCCATTCTTCAAGCATTTTGCGGGTTGAGGTGCAGTCATGAACGTCATTACAGCATCTGATCTGATCAATCTCTTCGACAGCTGGAAGCAGCTTTTTGCAGAACAGCGCGAATTCCTTATCGCGCTGGACGGCAAGGTTGGCGATAGTGACCTTGGCATCACCATGAGCAAAGCCTTTGCAGCAGCTTCAGAAGCTGTCCATGCGGAAGGTGAAGCTGCAGGCATCGCCAAGCTTCTGCGCACAGCTGGCGCCACCATGGCGCGCGTTGCGCCATCGACCATGGGTACGCTGACCGCAACGGGCTTCCTGCGTGCAAGCAAGGCCTGCGATGGTATCGACGAGTTGGGCACTGCAGAGATTGCCGCCTTCTGGCGTGCCTATCGCGATGGCATTGCCGAACGCGGCAAGGCAAAGGTTGGCGACAAGACACTTCTCGATGTGCTTGATCCAATCGCCGTAACGCTTGAAGCACAAGCTGCAGCTGGTGCATCACTTACTGATGCGCTTGCAGCCGCCGCCAAAGCTGCCGAAGATGCGCTTGAAGCGACCAAAACGATGGTTGCCCAGCACGGCAAGGCCGCAGCTTTTCAGGAAAAGACCATCGGTCTTCAGGATGCAGGCGCAACTGTCGGTATGCTGCTGATCACCAGCATGTCGGCTTTTGTTTCGGCAAACACATAAGAAGATCAGCGAATGGCTGATAAAGTTCTGCCCACGACGAAGACTCTGGTCCTCCGACTCTTTATCAGCTGATCGGCCCTTCACAATCTGAAGGAAATGTTGGCAGACCCCGACATCGCGCTAAACCACTTGGTTACGCATCGTCGGGTTCTGATTGCTAGCCGGAGCCGGTTTGAAAGGCATTGGCGAAGCTGATTCCATTCTACAAGGAAAACCTCTGAGCATGACCAAACGGCCGCCACGCATAGTGGCGGCAGCCTTGCAATTGCAAACGAGCAGCGGTTCGGGATGCATATCTGCGTCAGCAGATCGTAAACGACTGCCGCTGGACAAGCGTGAATCCGCTACCTCCTCCATCTGGGATAGCTGTCTGAACCTAACTGATGGTCGAAACCTCTTTGACAAGCCAGTCGCGGAAGAGCTGCAACGCCGGGTTGGAGGCAATGTTTTCGTGGCTGCATATAAATTTGTAGGATTCCTTGGGCTTGAAATATCGCTCGGACACGATGCAGAGGCTTCCGCGCTGCACGTCGTTTTCGACCAGAGGCCGATGAGAAAAACCAATGCCCTGTCCGGAACGAGCAGCCGCCAACAATGTGTGTTGGTCGTCAAAAAAGAGGTTTGAATTGGCGGTTAGATCATCAAATCCGTGGTGGGATATCCATCTTTTCCAGTCGTTTACGTCCCGATAATGCAAGCGAGGAATGTCAGGGTTCACGAGAAGATCTTCTGGATTTGTCACATTGGCCAGAAGTGAGGGGCTGCAGACAGGCACCAGTTTTTCTTTTAGAAGTTCGATGTTGTACATGCCTGCAGGCGGATGCAGACAATACTTTATCTGTGCGTCTTCTCTATCCTGAGCGATGGAATCTATATCGAGATTATTCAGGTGAAGCTGGATGCCTGGATTTTGCTTCAAGAAGCCAGCAATCCTGCTTGCGATCACTTCCATTGCGAAAAAAGGACCGGCGCGAACCCGGAGAATTTGGGTCTTGTTGTCCTGTCCGATCAGCGTCGTAACCGCGCCGATTTCATCAAATGCCCGAGCACAAACCTCCAGCAGCAGCGCACCTTCTGCGGTAACGGATACACCGCGCGAGCCGCGAATAAGCAACTGACAACCCAAAGCCTGTTCCAGAAGCTTGACTTGATGGCTCACAGCACCCTGACTGACTGCAAGCTCTTCTGCGGCGGCAGTGAAGCTTTGACAATGCGAAACGGCTTCAAAAGCCCTTAAGGCTCTCAAGCTTGGGAGTTTTCGCCGCTTCGCCCTTGACGTCATAACACTATGAATTTTTCTAATACCATTGAATAGATCTTTTGCATTGATCGACCCTCGGCACAAGCATAATCGTCAATAAACAAAAAAACGCCCCTGGGTGTTTGAGCTCTGCTGTTCCTGATCATGGATGACGGCGCGCGCAGGCGACGAACCCGGTAAGGGCATATAACAGGAGAACGAAACGTGCTTAAGCAAGCTAAAATGGGAATTATTGCCGCTCTTGTCGCTGTATGCGGTGCCCTTCCAGCCCATGCTGAGGAAATCCGCATGGGAGCCGAAGGTGCCTATGCGCCCTTCAATTATCTGGACCCGAGCGGGCAGCTCAAAGGCTTTGATATCGACGTCGGCAATGCGATCTGTGAAAAACTGAAAGCTGATTGCGTATGGAGCGCCAACGAGTGGAGCGGGATTATTCCGGCGCTTCAGTCAAAGAAGTTCGACATCATGGCTTCTTCGATGGCTATTACTGAATCGCGTATGCAGCAGGTCAGCTTCTCCGATCCGTATTACTACAACACCATGCGGTTTGTTGCTTTGAAGGAGCTTGGCCTGAAGGATGTGACACCTGAAAGTGCCAAGGGCAAGGTCATAGGCACCCAGACGGGCTCCATCGCCGTCGATGCTTTGCAGCGCTTTTTCCCGGATAATGAGGTGAAGCTCTATCCGACACTGGAAGAAGCCTTCCTGGATATCGAGAACGGCCGCATTGACCTCTTGCTGGAATCCAAATTCGCGCTCAGCGACTGGATTAAGAAGGGTGCGGATTGCTGCGAATTTGTCGGCAACGAGTTCCTTCTAGATGGAACTCTGGGTGCCGGAATGGCCTTCCGCAAGGATGACGAAGAACTGCGCATGCGCGTCAACAAGGCGCTTGCGGAGATCATCCAGGACGGTAGCTACGACAAGATCAGTGCCAAGTACTTTGATTTTGACATCAGGGAAAAGCCGAAATTCGCGAGCGAAATCTTCGCGAAGTAGTTCGCTCCACCCTCACATACAGAGTGCCTGATTTGAGACACCACATCAGATCAGGTGCTCACTGCGTGTGGCATAGTCAGGCCTCAGCCATTTCGTTTCGACCAACACAGAGTGGTCTTCGCCGACAAAAGAAAGGTCGATCCGTGTCCTATCGTGTTGCGATCATCGAACTCATCAATGAAAGTAATACCTTCACGCAAAATCGCACGAGCATCAGCGATTTTCGGGCGTCGCATTATTTCAAGGGCGATGAGATTCCAGCCAATTTCCGAGGTACAGGCTCTGAGGTCGGTGGCGCGATAAAGGTCGCGGATGAAAAGGGCTGGGCGCCTGTTTACATCACCGCAGCCCATGCGGAACCGAACGGACCGGTGCTTGAAACTGCGCGTCAGGAAATCACCGGCGAGTGCTTGCGGCGGCTGAAGGAAGCCGGACCTTTTGACGGCATATTTGTTGCCCTGCATGGTGCCATGGTGACGGAGACCGATCAGGATGGCGACAGCCAGTTCCTGCGGGAGATCCGGTCCGTGGTCGGATACGATGTTCCGATCGCCATCACCCTAGACCTTCACGCGAATATTTTTGATGAGCTGGCTGATCTGGCGCAGATCGCCGTTTCATTCCGGACTTATCCTCATATCGATATGAGTGAGGTCGGAGTTGAGGCCTGTTCGTTGCTGGATCAAGCGATGAAAGGGGAAATCGAACCTGCGCTGGCCATTGGGCGCCCACCAATGCTTCTCGGTTGTGATGATGGTCGCACGACAGATAACGGTCCGATGTGCCGCCTGCTCGAAAGTGCAGGCCGTGAGATGCAACAACCGGGAATCCTGAATGTGGCGGTCAATGCCGGGTTTACCGATGCTGATGTCTGGGCGGCCGGGCCGAGTGTGATCGTGACCTTCGATCGTAAATGCGTTAGCCGACAAACCGCTTGCGATGTCGCGGACAAGATGTGCGATGAAATCTGGGCCTATAAGGATCAGTGGTCGCAGCCGATGCCTCTCGATGGATGTATTCGGCAATTGAAGGAGGCCCGGGGTGCTGAAGGTACGATTGTCGTCGCTGATTTCTCCGACAATCCCGGTTCGGGGGCCTATAGCGATTGCACAGCGCTCATTGCGGCTATGCTTCAGGCGGGTGTGACCAATGCCGCCGCAGGCGCTCTTCTCGATCCTGAAGCGGTGGCAGAGATTGCAGCCAAGGCGATAGGCGAGACTGTTACGGTGACGATTGGCGGCAAATCCGATCCATCTGTTGGTGGCGGTCCTTTGACTGTGACAGGCCGTGTCATGTCGGTCAGCGACGGTACCTTCGTCTTTGAGGGGCCGATGTTTACAGGTTTGCCTGGAACGACCGGAAAAGCTGTGTGCCTGCGTGTGGAGGGGATCGATATTATGATCGTGTCGGAACGCATGCAGATGCTTGATCAGAACATTTTCCGTATCGTCGGCATCGAGCCGAAGGAAAAATCCGTTCTGGCGGTCAAATCAATGCAGCATTTCAAAGGGGCGTTCGGCCCGATTGCAACACAGATCATTGTTACCGATGCTGGTGGTCTGAGCTCACCGGACCTGTCGAAACGGATCTACGCTCGCCTGCGGCGTCCGGTTTTCCCCCTGGACACACTGTCGGATCAGCATCAGTAAGAGTGCTGACGAAACTATTGGACTTTTGACAGCGAACAGGGAATTTAATTCGGTCGAGGGGAACAATTAGGATGACGTTTCGTCACCATGGAACTCCTGGACCAGATTGATCATTTGTACTCACGGATGGAGTGTCCGATGCACGCAGCGCCAATCTTCGCCGGGTTAAAAATCGAGGCGGCTGAAATACGGGTCATACGTTTGCCGCTGCTCGTGCCTTTCGTGATTTCCACCGGAACAATGACCGAAAAGATCATTCCGATCCTCACCCTGCGGGCTGAAGGCCTGGAAGGTTATGCTGAAGGCGTGATGGATCCGTTGCCGGATTATCTGGAGGAGACCATCTCCGGTTCGCTCTCTTTCCTGCGCGACGTCCTGCTGCCACAAATCGTTGGGAAACGCTTCGCCGGTCCGGCGGATCTTTCCGCAATTCTTGATCCGTGGCGCGGGCACAGAATGAGCAAGGCCATGGTCGAAATGGCCGTGTGGGACCTGTGGGCGAAAGCACTGAACCTGCCATTGAGCGTTGCGCTTGGTGGCGTTCGCGATGCTATCGATGTGGGTGTCAGCCTTGGCATTGCCGATATTCCAACGACGATTGACCGGGTCGCGGCCTCGCTCGATGCCGGTTACAAGCGCGTTAAGCTGAAGATCAAGCGCGGTCATGATCTCGCAATGATTCAGGCGGTGCGCGAGCGTTTCCCGGAAGCCAAGCTGACGGTTGATGCCAATACAGACTACCGGCTTTCCGACTTGCCGCTTCTGAAAGCGATGGATGCTTTTGCACTCGATTATATCGAACAGCCGCTGGCTTTCGATGACATTACCGATCATGTCCATGTGCAGGAAAAGCTGCTGACTGCCATCTGCCTGGATGAGAGCATCCGGTCTTCGGTGGATGCGCGCAAGGCGCTTGTCGCAAGAGCTTGCCGTGTCATTAATATCAAAGTGGGTCGCGTCGGTGGACATAGTGCATCACGCGCAATTCACGATGTCTGCGCAGCCTTTGATGTGCCTGTATGGTGCGGTGGGATGCTTGAAGCAGGCATTGGTCGGGCGCACAATATTCACCTGTCCACACTGCCAAATTTCACCAAGCCGGGGGACACATCGTCCGCCAGCCGCTACTTCCCGCGCGATATTGTCAACGAGCCGCTGGAAGCCGAAAATGGACGAATGGCCGTTCCCAAGAACGGCCCGGGTATCGGTGTGACCTTGGATCATGCATTTCTCGATACGGTCACCAGCCATCGCGAGGATTTCGTCGTATGAGCGAAATATTGGTCCGTGAGCTCGCCTCTCTCGACGAGATGAAGGATTCGGAGACTGTTCAGCGGCTGGTGTGGGGAGACGACGATCCTGTCGATGCCTCAGACCTATTGCTCGCCATCCAACACGAAGGCGGCCTTGTCGCCGGAGCGTTCGATGGCGGGAAGATGATAGGCTTCATCTTTGGTTTCCCAAGTGCAACGCCGGGTGTTCAGCATTCTCACCGTCTGGCGGTTCTCCCGGAAGCAAGAGGCTTGAAACTTGGCGCGCGGATGAAGTGGTTCCAGCGCGATTGGTGCCTTGCGAGAGGCATTACGCATGTGCGCTGGACCTATGATCCGATCCGGGCGGTCAATGCCAGTCTGAACATTGCGAGCCTCGGGGCCACATCGTCCACTTATCATATCGACTATTACGGCCCTATGGTCGGCATCAATTCTGGGTTGCCTTCGGACCGGATCGTGGCTGACTGGCAATTGGACGATCTGCGTGTAGAGGCTCGATCTCGAGGCCAGAAACTTGAGTTTCCCGCAGATGCTCGACGCGTGAAAATACCGGGCGATATCGATCACCTGCTTGCAGTTGATCCGGCGGCGGCAATGAACGCAAGGTTGTCGCTTCGCGAACAGCTGCTGACTGCCTTCGACGAAGGTAAGCGTATTGTTGGCTTCGACCCGCAGGCCACGACGTATTTATTGGTTTAAAGCCGATAGCTGAAATTACAAGCAAGCCGGATGCGCTATCCATTCGTTGGTACAGCCGTTTGACCATCAATCGGTCATCTGTGCTGTCAGTCGGCGAGCACTGCTTCATGTTGTTTCAGCCGGGTTCTTCGGTTCGCTAGACCGCAGGCCTGGTTAAGCAACCGTAAATGACCTTGACCGCGTAGACAGTGATCGTTCACAAGATGACGGATCAATAGCAGCTCTCGGAGTTTCTCCAAGAGCGTCTGGCCAAGGCTAATGGAAATAATCATGCATGAAATCATCTGCCCGCATTGCAACAAGGCATTCAAGATCGATGAGACGGGCTATGCCGATATCCTGAAGCAGGTGCGTGACAGTGATTTCGAGAAGCAGCTGCATGAGCGCTTGGAGTTGGCTGATCAGGACAAGCGTAACGCTGTTGAGCTTGCACAGGCTAAAGTTGCCAATGAATTGCAGAAGACTGCCGCAGCCAAGGATTCTGAAATCCAGGAACTGAGGGCAAGACTTGAATCCGGTGAAGTCGCGCAGAAACTCGCAGTTGCTGAGGCGCTGAGTGCGGTCGAAAAACAACGCGATACTCTTTTGCATGAGCTTGAGAAAGCAAGACGGGAGCAGGAGGCTGCATCAAAACTGGCCGAGGCGAAGCTTATTGCCGAACTACAGAAAGCAGCCACCACTAAAGACGCGGAGATCCAGAGCCTGAAGGCCAGGCTCGATGCAGGGGAGCTTTCTCAGAAGCTCGCGGTCACCGAAGCCGTCAATACGGTTGAGAAAGAGCGTGACGAACTGAAGAATGGGCTTGCTCGGATCACGCTCGAAAAGCAGCTTGCCGAAACTGCACTCAGGGACAAGTACGAAACGCAGCTGAAGGATCGCAACGACGCAATCGAGCGTCTGAGGGATATGAAAGCGAAACTATCGACAAAAATGATCGGCGAGACGCTGGAACAGCACTGCTCAATCGAGTTTGACCGCATTCGTGCGACGGCTTTCCCCCGTGCGTATTTTGAGAAGGATAACGACGCGCGCAACGGTAGCAAGGGCGACTTCATCTTCCGCGACATGGACGATGCAGGTTCTGAAATCGTCTCGATCATGTTCGAGATGAAGAACGAAAATGACGAGACGGCTACCAAGAAGAAGAACGAAGATTTTTTCAAAGAATTAGACAAGGACCGGAGCGCGAAAGGCTGTGAATACGCTGTTCTGGTCTCGTTGCTTGAGCCTGAGAATGAGCTCTACAACACCGGGATCATTGACGTATCCCACCGCTATCCGAAAATGTACGTCGTCCGACCGCAGTTTTTCATCCCGATCATCACGCTGCTGCGCAATGCGGCGATGAACTCGCTCCACTACAAGAATGAGCTGGCACTGGTGAAGGCGCAAAATGTCGACATAACAAACTTCGAATCCCAGCTTGATGACTTTAAAGCCGCATTCGGGCGCAACTGGCGTCTGGCTTCAGATGGCTTTGAGGAAGCAGTCAAACGCATCGACGAGGCCATCAAGGATCTGGAGAAAACGAAGGAAGCGCTTCACAAGTCGGCCAACAACTTGCGGCTTGCAAACGACAAGGCAGAGGACCTGACGGTAAAGCGGCTCACGCGCGGTAACCCAACGATGGCTATCAAGTTTGCCGAACTCAAGCAGAACGGCATGCCCGATAATGAATGAGCAAATAAGCAGATTTTGGTGAACTCACGGCTATTCTCCCATAGCGTCAACCGATGCGTAACCACCATCCGGTGTCGGGAAAGTGGCAGAGTTATGCCGCTATGGCCGGGCGCGCTTCGGCGAGAAGTTCGATCGTTTTGAGCCGATGGCTTCCTTCGGAAACCGGGCAGTCGATGATAAACTCAGCGATGCCAAACTCACGGTGCAGGCGTTGAAGCTCAATGTGAACGTGGATGGCCGTGCCACGGATCACACGTGGCGTGCGCTCTTCAATCGTGTATTGCGTGGCGCCTGCCTGCCTTACATATTCGAGCGCTTGTTCGTGGCTGCCGACGTTGACCGGCTGCAAACCTTCGGCTGCAACACGGAAGCGCCGAATATCAACAGCAAGCCTCTCTGCCTCGGCATCGCTTTCCGCAGCGATTACGCCGACAGCTAAAATGGCAGGACGGTTTGTGATTGCCTGATAGGCGTCAACGGCTTCCTTTATGGCTGTCGGGTCACCTTGAATATGACCGGCATAGACGAAGTCCCAGTTGAGACGTGCGGCAAGCTCAGCACTTTCGACGCTCGCACCCAGCAGGAAACGTTCAGGTTTTTGTGGCGGAACCGGATAAGCGGCAAGGCCGTTCCGGTCGGCGGTATTTTCCGGGCTTTGGTCGAGAAATTTATCTAACTCAATCAGTTGCTCATTGAAGGATGGTTTCCGATCAGGGGCATAGGCGCCCTGCAAGGCACGCGTTGAAAGCGGTAGCCCTCCGGGGGCTTTTCCCACACCCAGATCGACACGTCCGGGCGCAAGTGAAGACAGGAGATTGAAATTTTCTGCGACCTTGTAGGTGCTGTAATGCTGCAGCATAACGCCGCCTGAACCAATTCGGATATGTTTGGTATGTGCCAGCAAAAAGCTGATCAACACTTCCGGTGATGAACTGGCGAGCTCTGGTGAGTTGTGATGTTCAGCCACCCAGAAGCGATGAAAACCTGCGGTTTCTGCTTTCTGCGCAAGCTTTATCGTGCGGGCCAGTGCCGTTTGAGCTGCTTCGCCGTCATGAATGGGACTTTTATCGAGAAAACTGAGCGCGTAGGGCATTTCATCCTCATCAACAATTTGATGAGGAGTAATCTATGTTTTTTGTAGAATATTAATCGAGCAACGATCTTCCAATATTTGCACGCTCATTAAACGTTCATGCCGTGCAAACGTGCAAGCAAAGAGGCACCGTTAAAGGAAGATACTGTTCGATGGCGGCTTTTTGCTCCCACTCAACAAAGTCGGGCAGCATTTGTTCAGCGGAGGCTTTCCATGGTTGATATTATTGTCCAGTCCTCTCTTTTGAATCCGGCAGCGCAGCCCCTTATCGATGGCCTGGCTCACGAATATGATCTTCGTTATGCCGATCTGGACCGATCCGGTGGCGTGCGCGCAGAAATTCTGCGTTACCCCACGGACGCATTTGCGCCGCCGCTTGGCGGATTCCTGTTGCTTCAACGCGATGGGGAAACCATTGCCGGTGGCGCCTATATGAGCCACGACGATGAAACCGTGGAGCTCAAACGTATCTGGACCGCGTCGCATTTGCGCAGGCAGGGGCTGGCGCGCCGCATTGTGCTGGCGCTCGAAGAAAGTGCGGGCAATCTGGGCTATACGCGCGCTTATCTGTCTACGGGCTTCCGCCAACCAGAAGCAACTGCGCTCTACATCGCACTCGGCTATCGTCCGCTTTTCGATACATCCGTCGATGTTCTGCAATATCGCTCACTGCCCTTTGAAAAGCACATTGGCACCAAATTGGGCCAGCAGATCTCCTCGCCACTTTATCCAGCATCTGCCTCCTTCGAAGAAGCAACTCAGCGTGTACAGGAGCGCAAGGCGGCGCAGGAAGCAAACATTCTGGCGCGGCTTCAAAGCTATCGCGAATCCGCTGCATGAGCAGGGAAACAAACCATGCCCCTTTCACACATTGGACATTTTGCCTTCCTCATTCCTGGCAGTCATCGCGAAAATGATCCCGCGCAGGGTTTAGAGGATACATTGCAGCTTTTCGAGCATGGAGAGCGGCTGGGATACGACAGTGCATGGGTGCGGCAGCGCCATCTGGAGCGCGGTATTTCATCCGCCGCCACCTTTCTCGCAGCAGCTTCGCAGCGGACAAAACGGATCGGTCTTGGCACCGCGGTTATTCAGCTTGGCTATGAAAATCCGTTTCGTCTGGCTGAGGATCTGGCGACGGTCGATCTGCTTTCGAATGGCAGGCTGAATGTTGGTGTTTCAGTCGGCGAACCGCCCTTCGCTCATCTGATCGCGGACTTTGTCGATGCCGTTCCAATTGCAGATTACAGTCACTCACGGGCTGAAAAACTGGCGCGTGCCCTACGTTCAGAGCCACTGTCCGGCAAGACGGAGGCAGGCAATGCCGCTGGTGCCCAAATCCCGCGTTTGAGACCGTTTGCGGAAGGGCTGACCGAACGCCTGTGGTATGGCGGGGGTTCGCAAAATTCTGCCAAATGGGCGGGACAAGCCGGCTTTAATCTTTTGACTGGAAATATTGTCAGCGGTGAAAACACCGACAGTTTTCTGACTGCGCAGAAAGCATTGATTGAACGTTTCCGTCAGGAATGGGCGCATGAACGTGCGCCGCGCGTCGCACTTGGGCGTGTGATATTGCCAACAGATGGCGCCAGCCCGGACGCGCGTCGTCGTTATGCGGAATTTGCGGCTGAACGTGATAAGCGGACGGGGCTTTCTCATGGTCCACGCCGCACGCTGTTCTTGCCTGATATTGTCGGGACGACGGAAGAAATTCTCGAAAAGCTGGCAGTCGACCCGGTTCTGCCGCTTGTGTCTGAATTCCGCCTGGAGCTGCCCTATGAATTTCACGCAGAGGATTATGCACAAATCCTCACGGACTTTGGGCGGCTGCTTCCCGCATCTGGCACAAGGAAACCGGAACTCAGTGTCGTTCGGGCAGGTTAGCCCTCCGATCAATTCACTTACGATTGGAATAAAGTCATGAAACAAATCTCAAGATCTGTTTCTGAGTATGTTTCGAGATGATTCTAATGAACCAACATTGTAAGTAATTTGGGTCTTTCAGCGTAACTGCTGCGAGCATTAATCAGTGGCACATAGTGACACCGCCGCACATCTACTTCCGTTTTAGAGGCGGGTTCTAATTTTCTACAAAATCAGTCGATTATAGAAATGGCATTCTCGGCCAATTTGCCGAGCGCTGCTACCGTATGGCAGATTGATAAATCTGGAGCAATAAACAGAGATGGGATCAACGGTAACATATCTCCGCGAGAATATTCCGCAATATGTTGAAGAGCCTGAAGATATCGAGGTTTCTCCTGGCGAACTTAAAGCAGCCATGAGACAGCTTGCAGGTGGCGTGAGTGTTGTCACGGCGGGTTTCGATGAAGGGCGCACCGGGGCGACTGTGACGTCAGCCACAGCGCTTTCGGTTGAGCCGCCAACGATTATCGTAAATATCAATCGTGGTTCATCGGTCTGGTCGGCGATTAGTCGCCATAACCATTTCTGCGTGAATGTGCTGTCCTCCGGCCATCAGTCCATTGCCGATCGTTTTGCTGGCAAGGGTGGCATCAAGGGTGTTGAACGTTACGCGGATGCTGAATGGTATGCACTAGAAAGCGGTGCGCTGGCACTTGCTGGCGCATTGGCTTCCGTTGATTGCGCCGTGGAAGACGTGATCGAACGCCATACACATGCAATCGTGATCGGTCGCGTTCTGAAAATCGTTACGGGTTCCGGTGAACCGCTTCTGTATCACAATGGCGGCTATCGCCTTCTGGACGCTATATCAGGCGCTTAACTGCGCCCAAGCGGGCGCAGAGCGGTCGTCTTCCAACCCACCGTTGCGGGTAAACTGTTCCAGCGTCATCCTATCGAGAACGCCTGCTATTGCTTCGCGCACCAGCAGCATGGATCGACGTACTTGACAGGCGCGATGATCCACGCAGTCGTTGCACGGCTCGTACGCTGTGCGGCTGGCGCAACGGATTGGTGCCAGTGGTCCGTCGAGAACACGGACGACCTGACCAATGGTAATTTCCGACGCAGGCTTGGAAAGGCTATAACCGCCACCGGGACCTTTCTTCGACCGTAGAATGCCGTCATTGCGCAATTCCAGCAGGATTGCGTCGAGAAATTTCTTGGAGATATTGTTCTGGGTGGCAATATCGGCGACGAACGCACTTTCTCCCGGTTCAAGTGCGGCGAGATGAGCCAGAGCCTTCAGACCGTATTTGCCCTTCTTCGTAAGCATAACCACTCCGCCGATGTTTCGCCGGAATGCTTTTGCATGAAATCGAGAGAATTAATAGCTTACGGTGGCTGGCCGAGTGTCGCAGTATAGTGGCTGTTTTAACCGATTTCGCGCGATGCGGTCGGTGTATGATAATAAAGCGGGAAAATTAGACCGTAGGGAATGGTCACGATATCGGCCATCTGATCGTCGGTCGGGCGATCGTCATTCATATCCTCGGAGTCCCGGCAATCGGCTTGGATGTCGGCTTCCGACAATACGAAGATAATCGCGCTCCAAAGCAGAAACGGGAGCAGGGCGATGATGATATAGGTATAGCTCGTATCCATGTTTGAATGGTGGGCCACCAAACATTCTTCCTCAAGGAACAGACGTCTCAAAATCCACCTCTTTTCAGTCAGATTTTTCTTTTGAGCTTGTCACTGACAAGAATGAATGACGTCATAACCACGCTATCTAATTGACTCTATGGCATATTCTGTATTGTGCCGTTTTAAGCTGCATTGCAATTTTAAAGTATATAAAAATTATAGAATTACTTTTCTTATCGGCAGGCCAAGGGGTGCTTACGCTGCTCCCCATGGAAAACGTCTAGCTGCTCGGTGCGAATGCAGCACGACCGGAAACTGCAAGATGGACGCATGGCGTCGAACTCTTCCTTGGAGAAAAGACATGAGTGAACGAAAACAAATCACGTTTGGCGTCATGCTGCAGGGGGCTGGCGGCCATATGAACGCATGGAAGCATCCAAGTGGACCCGTCGATGCAAGCACCAATTTCGAGTTCTTCGTCAATGCCGCGCGTAAGGCAGAGGCGGCGGGGATCGCCTTTGCCTTTGTTGCTGACGGACTTTACGTCAATGAACAGTCGATACCGCATTTCCTCAATCGCTTCGAACCGATCTCGATCCTTTCGGCACTCGCTGCTTCCACCTCAAAAATTGGTTTGGTAGGTACGGTATCGACGTCCTACAGCGACCCCTTCACCATCGCGCGCCAGTTCGCTTCGCTGGATCTTATTTCTGGCGGACGCGCCGGATGGAATGCTGTCACCTCCCCACTCGAAGGGTCAGGCCGTAATTACGGGCGCCCGCATCCGGAACACGAACTACGCTATGAAATCGCGGACGAATATCTCGACGTCATCAAAGGACTCTGGGATTCCTGGGATGACAATGCCTTCGTCCGCGATCGCGAAAACGGCGTCTATGTCGATAAAAACAAGCTACGTCGCATTAATCACAAAGGGCGCTTTTTCAATGTCGAAGGACCGCTAAATATCAGCCGTTCCAGACAGGGGCAGCCAGTGGTGTTTCAGGCCGGATCGTCGGATTCGGGCATCCGGCTTGCCGGTAAACATGCCGATGCAGTGTTCACGAACGGTGCCAAGATTGAGGACGTGCGATCTTTCTACAGACAGGTCAAACAAAGTGCCGTTGCGCAGGGGCGCAGTTCTTCCGATGTAGGAATTTTCCCGGGTATTGGCCCGATTGTCGGGCGGACGCAGGAGGAAGCCGACGCGAAGTATCAGGCGATCCGTAATCTGGTGTCGGTCGAAGAGGCGCTGCTTTATCTCGGTCGCTTCTTCGATCATCACGATTTCAGCATCTATCCGCTCGACGAGCCTTTCCCTGAACTCGGCGAAATCGGCAAGAACAGTTTCCGCGCCACGACAGACCGCATCAAGAAAACGGCAAGGGAAACCGGCGCCACATTACGCGAGATCGCACTCGACGTCGCGACACCACGCACTGCCTTTATTGGAACGGCGGAGGCCATTGCCAATGAACTCATCGATTGGGTGGAAAGCGAAGCCGCCGATGGTTTCATTCTCGGCTTTCCCGTCATTGCGGAAGGTCTCGATGATTTCATCCAATATGTACTGCCGATTCTGGAAGAGCGTGGCTATTTCAACCCGGAACTGAGCGGTGAAACGCTGCGCGATCATCTGGGGCTGCCGTTTCGCGAAAGCCGTTATTCGTCGGCGGTAGATCAACCGGTAAACAAGGCCGCACGGGCCTGAGGAGCCGGTTTCATGGATGTTACCTCCCGATCCCGCAACAGGCTTGATGCCGCGAGAGAAGGCATTGCCGCGCATCTCGATGAATTCATAGCGCTTCGCCATGACATTCATCAGCATCCGGAGCTTGCCTTCAACGAGCATCGCACGAGCCGCCTCATTGCTTCAAAACTCGCCTCCTGGGGCTATGACGTTACGACGGGAGTTGCGGGAACCGGCGTGGTTGCAACCTTGGTGCGGGGGGAAGGTCAGCGCCGTCTCGCGATCCGGGCAGATATGGACGCTCTACCGATAGAAGAGGCAACGGGACTTCCCTATGCCAGCCGAAACAAAGGTGTGATGCACGCTTGCGGTCATGACGGGCACACGACGATCCTGCTTACGGCTGCGCGATATCTGGCCGAGGCGGGGAATTTCAGCGGTACGCTCGATCTTGTTTTCCAACCGGCAGAAGAAATCGGTGCCGGAGCACGCAAGATGATAAGCGAAGGGCTTTTCGAGCAGTTTCCCGCCGATGCGGTGTTCGGATTGCACAACTGGCCGGGTGTCACTGCAGGACGTTTCGGCTTTGTCGCGGGACCGGCTATGGCATCTGTAGACAAGGCTGTCATCAGGATCGTCGGCAAGGGTGGTCACGGGGCTGAACCGCACAATGCCGTCGACCCTATCGTCGCCGCTGCGTCTCTCATTACCGCCTTGCAGAGCATCGTTTCGCGCAATGTCGATCCACGTGAAATGGCGGTTGTCACGGTCGGTTCCATTCATGGCGGTGAAGCTTCGAACGTCATTCCTGGTTCGGTGGAACTGCAACTGACGATCCGTTCCTACAGCGAAGAGGTGCGGCGCGGATTGCAGATACGCATCCCGGCGCTTGCTCGCGCTCAGGCTGAAAGTTTTGGTGCCGTTGCGGAAGTCGACTATAGGTTGGGCTTTCCTTCTGTCATCAATCCGGTTGAGGAAACCGCATTCGCCCGCAAGGTTGCAGTCGACGCCTTCGGCGATGGTGCCCTAGACAGCGCATTTGCGCCACGCACTGCCAGCGAGGATTTTGCTTTCATGCTGCAGGCAAAGCCCGGCAGCTATCTCTTCGTCGGTAACGGCGATAGCGCGCCACTGCACAGCGCCGAATACAACTTCAACGATCAGATCATCGCGCCAGCTGCCCTCTATTGGGTGCAGCTTGCCGAAGCCTTTCTCAACGAAAACAGATGGTGATGATGATGAGCGATATCTTTCTGTACACCAGTTCTCTTGATCCACGTGCGAAGCCGCTCATCGATGAGCTTCTGTATGAATATGACAGTCGTTACGGCACATATTTCAACGCGGAAGGTGCGGCGGCAGAAATGAACCGCTATCCGCCCGAGGCGTTTGCGCCACCCAGCGGTAATTTTGTGCTGTTGATCCGGGACGGTGAAACCATCGGCGGCGGTGCCTTTAAGGCTTTTGATGCGCGTACTGCGGAGTTCAAGCGCATCTGGACGCGGTCGGATCTGCGGCGACAGGGGCTGGCGCGCAAGCTTCTCGTGGAACTGGAAGAACAGGCGGCAAGACAGGGCTATTCCCGCATCTATCTGACGACCGGCTTCCGCCAGCCTGAAGCCGTCGGTCTCTATCTCCACAACGGCTATACGGCGCTTTTCGACACAGGTGCGGATCCTGAAATTTACAAGACGCTGCCTTTTGAAAAGGAGATCGGCCATCTGGCCGCTCCGCTTGGGCGCGGCAACGATCATCACATCACGGACCGACAACATATCGCCAGCCAGTGAACATCATCACAGAGCTGAAGGCCAAGGAATGACCAGATGGCAGTAACGACAGAATTCTCAAACGTGCAGATTGCAATCCGCCCCGTGGAGCGCAAGCAGGACTATTCGCGCTACAGGATCGTTCCGGCAAAGCATCCAGCACGCTTTGTGGGTAGTGTGTTCGCGGCC
This sequence comes from Brucella lupini, assembly GCF_002252535.1. Classification (NCBI taxonomy): domain Bacteria; kingdom Pseudomonadati; phylum Pseudomonadota; class Alphaproteobacteria; order Hyphomicrobiales; family Brucellaceae; genus Brucella; species Brucella lupini. The sequence continues at coordinate 5,104 of NZ_NNRN01000057.1, read as the reverse complement.
CTCGTGATCGGGCTTGTGCTCTATTCGATCTTTACTAATCCGCAGTGGGGCTGGAACGTTTTTGCTGAATGGTTCTTTGCCGAACCGGTGCTCGTTGGCCTCGGGCGGACGCTGCTGCTGACAGCACTCGCGGCTGTATCAGGTTCTATTCTCGGCACGCTGCTGGCCTTAGCCCGTGTATCGAGGTCGCCGCTGCTTTCAGGCCTTTCCTGGGGTTATATATGGTTGTTGCGTTCCATACCGCTGATCGTATTGCTGCTTATCCTGAACAATCTCGGTTACCTCTATGCGAACATCACGCTGAGTGTGCCTTTCACAGATCGCGTATTGTTCGATTACCCGACGGTACAATTGCTGACACCGTTTGCAGCTGCCTTTCTCGGCCTGACCCTCAACCAGTCAGCCTTCTTCGCCGAAATCGTACGCGGCGGCATTCTCTCCGTCGATCAGGGTCAACATGAAGCTGCTGCCGCGCTTGGCCTGCCGCGCAACCGTCAAGCCTTGCGAATTGTTCTGCCACAGGCCATGCGTTCCATCCTTCCGACGGGTTTCAACGAGATCATCGGTCTCGCCAAGGGCACTTCCATGGTCTACGTGCTCGCCTTGCCGGAGCTGTTCTACACAGTTCAGGTGATCTACCGGCGCAATCTGGAAGTCATTCCGCTGCTGATGGTCGCGACGGTCTGGTATCTGGTCATCATGACCGTGCTTTCGGTGGCACAGTATTATATCGAGCGATATTTCGCCAAGGGCGCGGTTCGCAATCCGGTTCCCCTGCCATTCCAGGCATTCTTCAATCGCTACAAGCGCTCCTTGCCGCTGACCTCGGAGTTGTCGGGACAAGTGCATAAGACGGTTCCGGTCGCGGGTTTCCGCGATGTCGGCACAGTGTCTGCGGGCGCACCTATTCATATCCACGATATTTCCAAGCGCTTCGGCACGAACACGGTGCTGAACCATGTGGAACTGTCCCTTCCGGCAGGCAGTGTGACGGCAATTCTCGGCCCGTCCGGCTCCGGTAAGTCCACGCTGCTGCGCTCGATCAATCATCTGGAGCGTGTGGATGCAGGCTTCATTTCCGTTGATGGCGCGCTGGTCGGTTATCGTCAGGACGGAGACACGCTCTATGAGTTGAAGGAAAAGGACATTCTCAAACGCCGTGCCGATATCGCGATGGTGTTCCAGAACTTCAATCTCTTTCCGCACATGACGGTTCTTGAAAACATCATCGAAGCGCCGATCCAGGTACGCGGTCTTGCGCGGGATGCAGCGGTCCGATTGGCGCTCGATCTGCTCGCCCGTGTCGGCCTCCGTGACAAGGTTGAAGCCTATCCGCGTCAATTGTCCGGAGGGCAGCAGCAGCGCGTGGCGATAGCGCGGGCATTGGCGCTTCGTCCGAAGGTCATCCTGTTCGACGAACCGACTTCGGCGCTTGATCCGGAACTGGTCGGTGAGGTGCTCGACGTCATCAAGGAACTTGCCCGTACTGGCACCACCCTTGTGATCGTCACTCACGAGACCGGCTTTGCGCGTGAAGTTGCCGACACGGTTGTCTTTATGGAAGCCGGGCAGATCGTAGAGGCCGGTCCGCCATCCCGCATTTTCAACGACGCGCAGCATCCGCGCACACGTGAATTTCTGGCCAAGGTTCTTTGAACCGGTGCTGGAAGAACCGACACAACAAGGAGACGGGAAATGACATTTATCAGAAAAGCGAGCTACTGGACCGCCGGAGTTATCGCTATTGGGTTGCTTGGTTCCGGTGCCGCACGCAGCGAGGGGAAATTCGATCTCAGCCCGGAACAGCCGAACCGGCTGCGCGTCGAGAAGATCGCCAAGCGTGTCGAGGAGATCAAGGACTTCAAGTTCGTCAAGGACGGCGTTCTGACTATCGGCATCAGCACCAGCGGACATCTGCCACTGCATGACTATGCGTCGGATTCCAAGACCGTCATCGGTTACGACGTCGATCTGGCGCAGATCATCGCCGATAGTCTGGGCCTCCAGCTGGAATTGGTTTCTGTCGCATGGGCTGACTGGCCGCTGGGGCTTTCCTCTGGCAAGTTCGATGCAGTGATTTCGAATGTGACGGTGACGGAAGAACGTAAGGAGAAATTCGATTTCTCCACCTATCGCAAGGATGAGCTTGGCTTCTATGTGAAATCCGACAGCGAGATCGGCGAGATCAAGTCTCCGAAAGATATTGCCGGTCTCAAGGTCATCACAGATGCGGGCACCAATCAGGAAAAAATCCTGCTGGAATGGGACCGCCAGAACGTAGCTGCCGGTCTGAAAGCCGTTGAGGTGCAGTATTACGATGATGATGCGGTCAAGGATCTCGCCGTCCAGAGCGGACGCGCCGACGCCGTTTTCAGCGTGAATGCGACGCAAGCTTACTCTGCAGGCATTAACGGCAAGACGAAGCTGGTCGGCACTGTGAGCGGGGGCTGGCCGATTACGGCTGAAATTGCCGTCACGACGCGCAAGGGAAGTGGCCTTGCCCAGCCGCTGACCGATGTCCTGAATGATTTGATCGCAAGCGGGGCATATCAGAAGGTTCTGGAAACCTGGAATCTTGGACCGGAAGCAATCACCGAAGCCAAAACCAACCCGCAGGGACTGCCGAAGAGCGGCTCGTGAGTTGAAAGGCGAGGGGCGGGTTGGTTTGAGGGGACGCGAACTGACCCGCATATTTCTGAGATATTGGAGAAAATTTACATGAGAGCAGGAGCTCTGTTGATCGCGGCCTTTGCATGGGTAACATTTCCGGTTCTGACGGCAGTGGCAGGGGACGGTTTCGACCTTTCTCCGGAGCAACCGGGTCGTATTCATACGAAGAAAAATGAGACGGCTGCCACAGCCATTCCCTCTGACTTCAAATTCGTTGCGCCGGGTAAATTTACCGTGGCCGTGGCTCCCGGTGGCCCGCCTCTGGCGACTTATGCCACTGATGCGCGAACGGTCGTCGGCGCCGATCCGGAATATGCTTCTGCGATCGCTGAAAGTCTGGGCCTGCAGCTGGAGCTCGTTCCGGTGGAGTGGATCGACTGGCCGCTGGGGCTGGCTTCCGGCAAGTATGATGCCGTCATTTCAAACGTTGGCGTGACCGAGGAACGCAAGGAAAAATTCGACTTTTCGACTTATCGGCAGGGTCTGCACGGGTTCTTCGTCAAGTCGGACAGTCCGGTCACCTCTATTAAGGAACCGAAGGATGCTGCGGGTTTGCGCATCATTGTAGGTGCGGGGACAAATCAGGAGCGCATTCTCGTCAAATGGAGCGAGGAAAACGTTGCCGCCGGTCTGAAACCGATTGAATTGCAATATTACGACGATGAAGCCGCAAGCCTGCTTGCGCTCCGGTCAGGACGGGCCGACGTGATTGTGCAGCCACATGCGCAGCTCGTTTTCATTGCAGCGCGTGACAAGAATATCAAGCGGGTCGGAACATTGAGCGCAGGTTGGCCGGATCGTTCCGATGTCGCGATCACAACCCGCAAGGGGAGCGGTCTGGCCGATGCACTGACGGTAGCTACCAATGGTCTGATCGAGGATGGAACCTATGCCAGAATTCTCGAGCGCTGGCAGCTGGAGGAAGAAGCGCTGCCCCGCTCCGAAACAAACCCGCCGGGACTGCCGAAGTTCAACTGAGCCGGACATTATTTCCCCGCAACTGAAGGATCGAAGGTGCCAAAAACTATCGAATATTTCTTCTCCATCGGATCGCCGTGGTCATATCTCGGGCTGGATACGCTGGAGGAGCTGTCCTCAAGACATCTGGTTGAAATCAAGCCTCATCTGGCGACTGTCATCGAGGAGAATGGCGGAATATTCGCCAGAAACCGTCCCGATGCGCGTCGTGCCTATGGCACGCGTGATCTGAAACGATGGGCGAAGTTTCGTGGTAAACCTTTGCTGGTGGAAAATCGCCCGGCACTCGGCGACCCGACGTCTGCTTCCTTTTTGGTGATCGCCGCCTATCTTGACGGCGAGAACTGGTTGCAGCTGGCGCGGGCGCTGCAACATGCCTTTTGGGAAGAAGCGAAGGATATAGGGCAACCGAATGTCCGCCGCGCGGTGGCTGACGCCGCAGGCTTCAACGGGGCCTATCTCCTGTCACGGGAGCAGGACGAGGACGTCCTGCGAAAATGGCGAAATGATCGCGAGATTGCCGTCGAAAAGGGCGTGTTCGGATTTCCAACCTACATCTATGAAGATGAAGTTTATTGGGGACAGGACAATCTGGGCTTCCTGTCGAGCCATCTGCGCGGCGAGATACCTTAGGTGCGTGGCAGGATTCTAGAAAGCCGCGTTCGGATGCTTTGCCCGGCTTGGTGTCGGCGAGCCTTTAACACTTTGGATTTCTGTTTGTCGTGTTGTTGGGTGATTTCTTATTGTATTTGTTCCAAATCAATGAACTCTCTGTCTGATCGGATAATTTCCAACCGAAAGACATGCTCGCAAATAATAGCAGAGCAAATGCAGGTTGGACGTGAAAATAGCATTATTGGGCCGTGTGGTCGCTCCAGCTTTCCGACTGCCGGAACAGGGTTTTCCAAGTGTCAGTCAGCCATTTTCATTTTTACTAGAAGCCGCCAGGGTCGTCGCGTTGGCGGCGATGGTTCTGGCGCTCTGCTGGCAGACCACAGCATCCGCTGCTGATCTGGAAAAATACCTTCCGAAGGTTGAGGCAGGCGCTCTCTTCAAAGAGGCCGATGCTATCGGCAAGCCGCAGGGCGAGCCGCCAATCGCACCACTGATGAAGCGGGGCGAGGTGATCGGTTATGCTTATTTGAATTCTGACTTCACCAGTTCCATCGGTTATTCCGGCAAACCCATCCATATCGTCGTCGGCATTGATACCAAAGGCGTCATACGCGGCATAAAACTGGTCGACCACAAAGAGCCGATCGTGCTGATCGGCATTCCCGAAGCCAAGGTTGTGGCTGCGCTGAACTCGCTGGTCGACAGTGACATGAGTGCTGTCGCGGCTGGCCAGAACAAGCCTCCGCAGGTGGAAATCGTCAGCGGTGCCACGGTTACCGTGCTCGTCATGGGAGACAGTGTCGTTCGCTCGGCCGTTGGGCTTGTCCGCAGCGGGCGTCTT